>CAYMWP010000133.1:0-12496 GCA_964393895.1 uncultured Anaerolineales bacterium
CCGTCGGCCTGGCGGCTCATCCGCTGGTTAGCCGGAGGCGAGCGTCAGCGAGCCGGAGGCTAGCCAGCGGATGCTGCATCCGCCGCGCCGTTAGCGCGGGACGCGAAGCGTCCCGCGCTAACGATAAGCATAAGCCGCCGCGCCGACTGCGTGGAAAACCCCTTTGCCAGCAGGCACGCTCCAAAGCGCGTTTCACCTTCGCTAGCACGCGCCGCAGGCGCGGTCGGCTTGATGCAATGTTAGGCCGCTTGTTTCTCTAGCGAAGCCACGACTTTTTCTCCTAACTCAGTTAATTCAAAATGACCAAGTGTACTAGGCAACATGTCACGTTCGTGTATTAGTTCAATCGGGATGTAATAATCTTCTGAGATGTACTCGATTAAGTCAACGTCAATAACAGCATGCATCTGAGTATCAGTAAATCCATTCATCATCAGGTGTTCATACAAGCCATCAGCCGCATCATCAGGCAGAACCCAGCCTAGCAGGATATTGAGAAGCTCAAGAACACTTTTCTCGTCGGGGAAAATACCAGCCTTGATAAGACCAGGTAATCTCCCGATATCAGCGAAACTCACAGCAGAAGCCCCAATCAAATCAAGCAACTCGCTCGCTAATATCATTACTCTGGCGCAAGTTTGTTTATTTATCTCACTACCATCGTGTGCTGCATAATTGCGATAGTATGAAAACGCTCCTCGAAATAATGCTTCAGCGTGCTTCTGCATTTTCTCACCAAAGGGTACACGCAACTTAATTCCCTTGCCTGTTCCAAAAATGCTAGTGACAAGGTTGACGCCATATCTGTTTTCAACGCCGGATTTCTCTTTTAGAGCAAGTTCAACTTGAGTCATTGCCTCCAAAGCAGCATGCTTGTAGTGTCCGCCAGTGTAGAGATCTTGGCAATGGCTCAGGATTCTCGGGTGTAACAGCGATTCAAATTCAGTGTTCATAACTTACCTATCTGGTTCGATGACAATGAAGCGGCCTAACGGTTGGTGTGAGCCGCGCCCACCCGCCCCCGCTGGCAAGACCTGATAGTTCAACGCGCCAGGGTGGGCGTCGGCTCCACACAGGGTTGGGCGGCTTTGGGTGAATTGTACCACTACCATTTACGGGCTGATGGTACGATGCTGTTACACTTGCTCAACCCCTGTTGGTCTGATAACGCCAAACGGGATCGCGCATGATCACCAACACCACCGCGACCAAACACACAAGCCCGTATATGCCCAGGCCAAAAGAGAACACCTTGTCATAGGGCCGCATGAGATAAGTCAACACAAAGGGATAGATGCTATTCAGGACGCCATGCATGAAGCAAACCACCCAAATGCTGTCGGTTTTCATCACCGCGTAGCCAAAGGCAAACCCGGTCAGCACGAAGAAAATCACACCCAGACACAAGCCGGTCGCTGTGGCCGGGTAGGTGTGAATGCCACTGAGAATGATCGGAAAGTGCCAGACACCCCAAATCAAACTGACCAGGAATACCCCAGGGCGTGGCCCCAGTTTCACCAACTCGTTGTGGAGAAAGCCGCGCCAACCGTATTCCTCGCCAAACACGGTAGCCAGACCGCTCAATGGCGTGCCAACGACCGAAATCAAGAAGAAACCGAACAACGCAAAAGGATACAGGCTGCCCGTGACCGGCACTCCGCCTACATTGTCCAGGATACCTGGAAACCGGCCCAGGCCGAAAAGCCAATTCAGGGCGGCCTGGCTGAGCAAGAACAAAACGACCCCGGCGATAAAACGCACGCCCAGGTTCTTGTTGCCTATCTGCAGTCCAACGCGTTGAAAGCCCTCTGCCCCGCATTTCCCATAAATGTAAAAGACCACAAACGTCCATAACGTCACGAGAATCCCTCCGACACCCTGCAAGATCAGGGCGCGGATTGGGGTCGTGAGGGCGAGCAGCGTCAAGATGCTGGTGAGTATTGAGAGCAGGAAAAAGCTGTAAAAGACCCATCGGGTTGCTTCCTTGTGGGTCCGAAAGTAGAGCGGGCTGTCCTTGAAAACGAATATCTGCAGGAGCAACGCCGAAAGGGCTGGGAAGAACATGCCCAGCGGGTGCAGCCCTGTTTCCAGGTAGGCCTTTTGCTTGATGGTCAGTGCGACCAGCAACTCCAGGCCCCAGGTCAGACCAAAGGTCAGAGTCAGAAATAGAAAAACCCGCTTGAATTGTACTCGCTGCGTCATTTTCCCAGCCCGTTTGACTCGTTGCCGCCCAACGGATGAGCTCAGCTGCCGGGTGGGGCAAACCAGCTGCCACCGACCGCGAATCCAAAATCATCTAAAAATAGATTTCGTAGCCCCGCAACCAGCCCGGTCAGCTGCAGCGGGGGTTAGGCGCAGAGTTCACCGCTCTCCTGCAAAATGGCTCTATGGATACAACACTCTGTTCAACAAAACGAGCCCCAACAACAACATTGGAAACACTATCGAGATGATGATCTCCAGCCACCGCCGCCGGGTCACAGCAAAGGGAATCAAGAAAGCAGTCTTGTTTCGGTATTCAGAGTACGCTTCGCCAAACACCCCCAACAAATGCATCTCTTCTACCCAAGCAAGCAGGATGTAGGCCCCCAGTGTACCAAACCATATCAACAACGTACCCTCAGGACCTAGCCAGCCCACGTCTCCCAACACTTCCCGGTAGGAGCGACTGGTCAGATTGCTGGTGAACAGAATCGCACCGAAATACTGCGGATTTCTCACCAACCGATATGGCCCGGACGTGACCAATCCCTTTTTTCTCTTGATGTTGAGATATATAGTGGCGTAGATCATGATGAGAATGCCCAGGATTGAGATCACCTTATCGGGCAAGTGTGGCCCTCCCAGCAGCAGTACATCGATTGCAGTCAAGAAGTACGAGCCGGAAGGTTCCTGGCCATGAAATTGGATTGTGGGATCGAACAGAGAGAGAAACATGATCACCAAGTAAACAATCAACGGCATAGTCATCAGGCCGGCCCAAATGAACAGTGAAGGTGCAGAGGCAACCAAGGGAATGAGCCAGCCAGCGATCTCTAGGAAAACGGACTTTAACCTTTTAGCCAAGGTAGTCTGATGACGATTTTTCATTCTGCATTCCTTTCGAGTACCCTTTCTTTTCTGCGCCTAACGGTGTGCTTCAGCCGCGCCGCGGCTTTTGTACAGAACCTCTCACTTCAAAGAGCCTCAAATAACCAAATCGTGCCGCGATACAAGGCCGCGAAGCGGCGTCGGCTGCAAGCAGTGTTGGGCGGCAAGGGATGATATGCACATGGCGAGGAAAGCGGCACACATATCCCTCTGGGCCACCACGCTGCAGGCGCACACCTGCACGCTCATGCTCTGTGCCCTGCTTCCTCGTTTCGCTTCTGTTCAACCCGCTGCGTGATCTCGTCCAGATCCTCTTTCCACGTGTAGCTTGTCGCTCGCATCTTGGCGATAACAATCGGCCCGTATCTAGCCGGATCCGCCACAACAGCGCTGGCGAAAGCCTCCAATGCACGCTCGTGCCTATCGTCGCCAGGGCTTCCTACCCGGTAGTAGGCTGTGCCAATGTTGATATGGGCCGTGCCGTTCGAAGGGTCCAGGGCGACGGCCTTCTCAAAGTCCTCCATTCCGCTGTAGTCTCCTGTGTGCATCTTCAGGCTGCCCAGATTGCACAGCACTCTCGCTTGTCGTTTCTTGTATCCGATCTCTTCAAAAGCAGCGATCGCCTTCTGGTACCAGGTAGCCGCCAGTTTGTCGTCGCGCAGATACTCAGAGTGGACACCAAGCCAATAGTAGATGGCACCTGAATCGCTTGGGTTGCTGCCCTCGACCATCTGCTGCAGGGTTTCCCTGCAACGTTCGTGAAGAGACGTATCCATCTTTAGCGCTTGCTGATAGCGAAGCTGCGCCAGCTGCTGGTTGCCATCCTGGACGAGACTGACCGACTCGTGGTAGAGAATCAGCGCCCTGTCAGCGTTGGCTCCCGGACGTACACTTGCGACAAGGGGGTGCGTGATTGCATAGTGGCTCTCAGCAGTCGCCCCCTCCAGGTCGCTCGGCTCCTCTTCGCTGTCGAGACTAGCAAGCAGCTTGTTGACTTGATCGATGTGAAAAGATACCCGTGGGAAGCTCGGAATACGCCACATGAAGGCGAGAAACACCAAGAACAGGAGAAAGGCCCCCTTGCACACGCCTGATGTCTCCATTTCCCGGAATCCAGTCCGAAACAGCATCAGTAGGACCGAGAAGACAGCCGCGATAAGGAACATCCGCCACAAAAGGGCCGCAAAGAGAGGCCACCGGGGCACTCCAAGCAATCGCTGCGCTAGACGCACGTCCGAATCTGGGTCACGCACAGCCGGACCAGGCCACTTGACGGTGCCTCGTTCCAGCGCGACGAACAGCCGCACCAAAGTGGGAAGCCCTCTTGCGGCTTGCACGCCGAAAAAGACGACGCTCACCCCGATTACTGCGACCAACCATGGACTACCCATCTCCGCCACCTCTGCTCACCCAGTCTGGGCCCTTCGACGCCAAGCCAGGAAAGTCCCCCAGTTGCCAGCCTGGGCCCGGCAGTAATCGCCATACTCGGTAGAGAATCGCGCCGTACACGACTGGCGCCAGGATCCCGGCAACGATCGCTGAGGGCCACTCGCCCCAGCGGAACACTGTGTTGGATAGGTTCCCCGTGACGACGGATGCAACATACACAACGCTTAGGGTTATTAGGCTGGGCACCCGCTTCGAAACCCGCAGACGGACCACTAGCAAGAGTAACGCTGCGACGAGCGGCCCCGCATAGACAACGATCGCAGCGCCGACGTCGAACCGCCAAAAGCTGAGCTCCACCAGCTCGCGCAGAATTCTTAGCAGCACCATCAGCGTCTCTAGCAGCATCGCTAGCAGCAGGAGGGCTCCTAGCGCCTTGAAGATGAGAGAGCCCTTCTCCATCATAAACCACAGAAAGCGGAAGATATAGCGTGTCATGGCGAAAAAGACAGCACAGGCTGCGCAGAAGCAGGCGAATGGATAGGTCGCCACGTGATCGTCGGTGGGAAAGACGAGATCGACGAGTACCAGGGGGATAGCGATCAGGAGCCCTAGCCCAAGCACTGCCAGATAGGGGAAGATGACGCCAATGCCGAATCCGATTGCACCTTTCCTGAGGAGGCCTTTGACGGAATGCTCGTCCAGTCCAAACGCGATCATCTGCCAGGCGCCGAGTACGCCGCTCACGATCGCCCAGATCCTGAAGAGATCCACGACGTCGAGAAGCGGCTCTTGCCACCGGAGAAAGCTGGGTGGCAGAACGATCGGCAACCGCTGAACGATTGCCTGGGACTCACAACCAGCGATCAAGAGCAGCGCGCCGGCTACAGCGGCGCCGCCAGCAAGAGCAACTAGCGAGGTCCAGAATCGAGGGAGTCCGCCTCTCATATCATCATCCTTGACATTCCAGCATAGCGATATCCCGAAAACGACTGTATAGACATTGCAGCCCAACTATTGAGTAGACCGAATTATTTCGGTCTATCTGCCTGGGTTCATATACCGAACAAGCTCAGTATAACATACACCAAAGGTTGACTTATGCCGAATTTCGGCTATAATACCCGAGAACCTTTGGGCAATCCACTTGCTGTACAGATCCGACGATGACGATATTGTACGCCTGAAATCCTCTCCTGTCAAACGGAGGAGCCAGCTTATGGAAGAGCACCGCCCCAAGAAGTTATTGGATCAAGTCCGCGATGCCATCCGCCTCAAACACTACTCGTATCGCACCGAGCAGGCCTACGTCGGCTGGATCAAACGCTATATCTACTTCCACGGCCTGCGTCACCCGGCCGACATGGGCGCTCCCGAGGTCGAAGCCTTTCTCACCCACCTGGCCGTCAAGAAAAACGTCGCCGCCTCCACCCAGAACCAGGCCCTCAGCGCCCTTCTCTTCCTCTATCGCGAGGTGCTCCACCGGGATCTGGGTCCTGTTGACGCCCTGCGCGCCAAACGTTCCAGACGATTACCCACCATCCTGACCAAAGAGGAGACCTTGCGCCTCATCGCTTGCCTGTCGGGCACACACCAGTTAATGGCCAAGTTGATCTACGGCAGCGGTATGCGATTGATGGAATGCTTGCGCCTGCGCGTCAAGGACCTCGAATTCGAACGGCGGGCCATCATCGTCCGTGACGGTAAGGGGGCTCAGGACCGCGTGACGGTGCTTCCCGACAGTCTCATCCCCCTTCTTCAGGAGCACCTGCAGCGCGTGAAAGCCTTGCACGAGCAGGACCTGGCCCAGGGCTATGGCGCAGTCTACCTGCCCAATGCCCTGGCGCGCAAATATCCAAACGCCGATCGGGAATGGGGCTGGCAATACGTCTTCCCGGCCAGCTCCCTGTCCCAGGACCCGCGTTCCGGCGTCATACGCCGCCATCACCTGCACGAGAGCAGCCTGCAAAAGGCGGTCAAAAAGGCAGCCCGCCTGGCCGGCATCGTCAAACCGGTCAGCCCCCACACCCTGCGCCATTGTTTTGCGACCCACCTCCTGGAATCCCACTATGACATCAGAACAGTGCAGGAGCTCTTGGGCCACAAGGACGTCAAAACCACCATGATCTACACTCACGTCCTCAACCGCGGTGGCCTGGCCGTCCGCAGCCCGCTCGATACATAATGCCAGCATATACCGACCTGGGCACAAACCAAGACCCAACACTACGCTAGTTCCACTGCCACTCGCAGCTTCATTCGCACCGAGCAGGACTTGTTGGGCCACAAGGCTTGCCCGAGTCTGTCGAAGGAACATCAAGACCACCACGATCTACACACAAGTGCTCAACCGTGGCGGCCTGCCCGTCCGCAGCCGACTCGACGAGGCTCACATCCGTTAGCACGTTTGACGACGTCCAGGCAGAGTTATACCACCTACCGTGCTCTGGCCATAGCTACGTTGCAGTCCGCATTACAACTCTGTGACCAGTGAGCCAGCAGCGAGCCCAGCACCAGGTAACGACCCATCTCAAAGAACTCGTCGCCGGTCACCACCGCCGCCTGGGCCCATCGGCGACGCCGGGATGGCGTTTGGGGTTCGTCTGGCCTCACCGCTTTCCCGACTTGGCAACACACATCGGCTGGGGCCGGTTCCGCCAGCAGTACACGACCGGGATCGCGGGCCAGGGCAAGGACGCCGCCGGTCACGACGGCGACGACGAGGGTGAGCGCCAGGCGCATCGCCAGGACCCTGCCGACGCCAAAGGCAGCCCACGTACTGGCGATGACGATCGAGTTCATCACCGGGGCGGCCAGGAGATAGGCGATGACCGCCGGCAACGGCAGTCCTTTACGCAGCAGGCGGCGGGTGAGCGGCACGACACCGCATTCACACACCGGAAAGACCAGACCCAACAGCGCCCCGGTCAGGGGGCTGCGGGGCGAAAGCCTCAGCACCCACTCCCGGCTGATAAAGACCTCGATCAGGCCGGAGAAAGTTCCGGCCAGCAGAAAGGGCACGGCCTCAATAAAGATGCCGAGAAAGATGGTGAAAGGTCCGCAAGCGGTCGCACAGAAGCGTGGGTGGTACACCTTCTACAACCAACGGAAGGAGAATCAGGCTCAGCAGCAACACGGCGATAGCGAGACGGTGGGAGCGCTTCACGAAGGGGATTATAAGGGCTAGTGGGGCGCTGTCAACCACCGGAAGGGCCCAAGTCTTGACCGGCTACGTCGGTGATCCGTGCGACCGGGGGCGGCGGCGCCACAGCAGCGGCATGGCCAGGCTGACCAGGTAGGCCGCCCCAGAGACGAGGATGATGCTCGCCCCCGAGGTCAAGTTCCAGACGTACGAGAGCCCCAGTCCAACGACGGTAAAGAGCATCCCCAGCAAGATCGAACCAACCATCATCCGCTTCATATCCTTCACGAAGCGTCCAGCGATGGCCGCTGGCATCGTCAGCATAGCGATGACCATAATCAACCCCACTATCCGCATCATCATCACTACCGTCAGCGCGACCATACACAATAAGACGATGTAAATCGCATCCACCGGCACGTTTTCCACGGTGGCAAAAGTCTCGTCGAAAGAGATCGCCAGCAGCTCTTTGTAGAACAGCGTCACCAGGAGAACGATCACAACGTCCAGACCCAGGATGACGAACAATTCTCCCCGTTCTACGGCCAGAATGCTGCCAAACAGGTAACTCATCAGATCGGCTTTGTAGCCGGCGGTCAAGTCGACGAACACAATCCCTACCGCCATACCGATGGCCCACAACACCCCGATGATCGTGTCGGCCCGCTGGCGCGTGCGCCGCTGGATCAGCCCCATGACCACCGCCGCCATCAGGCTGAACATGACCGCACCCAAAAGCGGCCACGTCCCCGGCCGCTGATCTTGGGCCGCGCTGTTCCCCGCCAGCACCGCCGGCAGCAGTGAATACTTGACGTAATAGCCCAACCCGATGCCGCCATAGGCCGCGTGGGCGATGCCGCCGCTGATGAACACGATCCGTTTGATGACCACGAACGTGCCGACGATGCCGCAGGCCACGCTGACCAGCACCCCGGCCGCCAGGGCGTGGCGCATGAACGAAAACTGGAGCGCTTCCAATACTGTCTCGATCATTCCGCCACCTCCGGCTCTCCCTCGTGAGAGTGGGTCGAAAAGACCCGGTGCGGCACACCGTGTGCGATCAGGTCAATGGGACATTGATAGGCCAGTTCCAGCATATCGGCGGTGATCTCCTGTTCGCCGTGGTAGAACAGGCGGCGGTTCAAACAGCCCACCGATTTGACGTGGGAAGAGATGACGCCCATATCGTGAGAGACCAGGAGAATCGTCACCCCCTGCTCGTTCAACTGGCGCAGCAGCTCATAGATGCCGGTGCTCACCTGAGGGTCGACGCTGGATGTCGGCTCGTCCAACAGCAGGATCTCGGGCTCGGTCGCCAGGGCGCGGGCGACGTAGACACGCTGGCGCTGCCCACCCGACAGCTCGCCGATAGACTGATGGCGCAGATGGTACATCTCCACCCGGCGCAGCGCTTCGGCCACCACCGCGTCGTCCTCGGCCGTGTAGCGCTGCAGCAGGCGGCGCTGCCCCAGGCGGCCCATGCGCACCACGTCCCACACGTTGATCGGAAACTCGTGATCGAACTCGACCACCTGTGGCACGTAACCGGCCAGCCGCCGCCCCTCGTTCACCGACTGGCCCATGATCCGCACCTCGCCCCGCATCGGCGGCAGCAGCCCCAACAGCACCCGCAGGAGCGTCGTCTTACCGCCGCCGTTGGGGCCGATCAGCCCGATGAAATCCCCTTCGTACACCGAGAGGTTGATGTCCTCCAGCACCGGCTCCCGCTCGTAGCCGGCCCACATGTGCTGGATCGAGATGACCTCCCGACCTTCTGAGGCGCTTGTATCAGACATCCCCGTATTTCCCCATCTATTCCTGCTACTCGCCCAGCGCGTTGGCAAAGGTCTGGGCAACCGTGCGCATATTCTGCAGCCAATCCGGGGCCAGCGGGCTGATAAGCAGCACCTCGCCGCCAATCTCCTGGGCGATGGTCTCTGCGTCCTCCGTGCTGAACTCGGGCTGGGCAAAGACGATCTGGATGCCTTCCTCCTTGGCCTCCTCGATCAGGTGGGCCAGTTCCTGGGCGCTTGGCTCCTGCCCCCCCACCTCGATGGGGATTTGCTCCAGGCCAAAGTCACGCGCAAAATAGCCCCACGCCGGGTGAAAGACCATAAACTTGTTGCTCTCCAGTCCCGACAAAGTTTGTCTGATATCCGCCTCCAGCGCGTCAATGTCGGCGATGAATGCGTCCAGGTTGGACCGGTATTCATCCTTGTGTGCCGGATCGAGCTGCGCCAGCGCCTCATAGATCGCCTGCGACTGCACCTTGACCAGCTCGGGCGAGAGCCAGACGTGGGGGTCTAGGGCGCCTCCGGCGTGCTCGTGCTCCTCTTCCTTCTCGCCCTCTTCATCGTGATGGTGGTGCGCTGCCATCGGCATCCTTTCGATGTTGGCGATCGTATCGACCATCAGCATCTCCTTGTTGGCCTCGGCGATCTTGCCCAACCAGGCCGCTTCAAAGGGCACGCCGATACTGAAATAGGCGGCCGCGCCGCTGAGCGCCTTGAGCTGCTCCGGCTTGGGTTCATACGTGGCCGGGCTGGCTCCCGGCTCGACCATCACGCTGACGGCCACGTGGTCGCCGCCGATGCGCTCCACAAAGTACCGTTGCGGCAGGATGCTCACCACCACGTTGAGCTTGCCGTCGCCGGCTGGGCTCGCCTTTTGGGTACAGGCCACAGCAGCCCCGGCCACCAGGGCAGACGACACGATAAGCATCACCAAGCGATTCAATCGGGTCCCCATTTCAACACTCCTGTAATTGAAAAATAGTTTCACTATGGCGCAAAAAAAGAAAAGGCAACCTCACTCTGGACCACTGTCTGTCGTTGCGTGGTCTGAGGGATCATCGTGCAACGTGTCACACGTCGAATGCCTGTGACGGCGCAGGTTGACCAGCGTCGAGACCAGCGCCACCGGCCAGAAATGCATAATCATCGGCGCACCGCAGCCTGGGCAGGGGAGCAGCCCCGCGCCCCACAAGCCGGCCGGCGCCAGCCACGGTTTCACTGCCGCCCACTTGACTCTGGAACGGGCGTATATAAAACTTGGGGGAGTCACGTTTTCTGCTGCTATGCCGATGATTGAAATCACCGGCTAATGCCCCAAAGTGCGTTAAAACGCACTAAAAAGCGGCATTCCAACCTGTTTCCAACAGGTTTCGAGTGTCAGCGGGGCGTTTCAACGCTCCGCGCTGGCTATGGCGAGGCCGTCAAGTTGGTTCTCCCCCAACAATTATATGCGCCCCTCTGGAACGCAACCAGTTGAACACTTTGCTACGCGCTTTCCTTCGCCTGGCAGTCGGGGCACAGGCCGCTCAACTCGAGCAAGTGCTCGGTAATCGTGTACCCCGTCTGCTGGCGGACGCTCCGGATCAGGCCGTCCAGCCCGTCACACGGGAACTCGGTCACGCGGTGACAGCCCTGACAGATCAAATGGTGACGGTCCGTGCCAATGCTGGAAAAGCCGTGACAGCGCTGTTCACTGTGCACGCGCCGCACCAGCCCCAACTCGGCGAGCAGGTCCAACGTGCGGTAGACGGTCACCAGGCCCAGGGATGGGCAGGTCGTCTTTCCCCGCTGGTGGACCTCCTCCGGGCTGAGACCCGCGTTGCCCTCTTCCAGCACCTGCAAGATGGACAGGCGAGGTTGCGTCAGTCTGTATCCCGCGTCGCGCAGGGCTTGGGCCATCTCAGCCTGATTCATATTCGCTAGTATATACCTTATTGAAATATTTTTTCAACTAGACCACCTGGATTATATCATAGCCGATACAATTGTCAAGCGCCCTGCTGCTGGTGATTGCCCACATCTCTGCGGTGAATGCAATTGGCAATCTGAGTGATCCTGAACACACGTGGGTAACCACCAGATTGGAGAGTTGACATATCCGCGGGTTCGTGGTATATTCTCGCTGCTGGCATGAAGTCGGCAAAACAGCGTATCATGAAGATCGCCACCCAACCGGCCTGAAGGTCCGGGCGTGTGGCGTTTTTGTTTTGGTTGGAGGTGCAGAATGTGTGAGGCCAAAGTTTACGTCGCGAGGAACGGTGATGAAGAGCGGTTAATGGAGGACGTAATCCTCGTGCAGCCGGAGGGTGACGCTTATCTGCTGATCAACCTGCTGGGCGAGCAGAAGCTGGTGAAGGGCCGCATCGAAAAGATCGACTTTTTGAAGCACACCGTCCACCTGGGCCAACTGCCTGAGTCGAACACCGAAAGTTAGTCGCGCGCGTCCTGTTCTAGAACTCGATACTGCGTAGGATCAAAGGGCCATGAAGGCCGCTTCCGGCGTGAAGCCAGAGCCTTGGTGGCCCTTTTGCTTGCCGGTGAATGAACCAGATGATGAATTGGCTCTGCACAATCTGACCGGCTGGCGGCTGATCCTGCCAGTCCACCTTTTGTCCCGGAGGTGCGAAATGCTCTAGCTCCTGCCCAAACGGACGGCTATGCCGTCAGACAGATGTTCGACATGCGAGATTGATGGAGGCCATGAAGGCTGTAAAAGGCTGGCTGGAGTCGGTCAATTGGAAATCAAACCGAATAGGAATAAGGAGAGAAAAATGAGAAAACCGTACCTAGTGCTCACAGTTCTAGCCCTCCTGGTCTCGTTCCTTCTTGCAGGCTGCGGAACGACTGAGACGGGAACGCTCCAATTCGCTGCCAACGGCGAGGATTTTGTCCGGCAAGGTTTTGTCTCGAAAGATGGATGGGCGATCACCTTCGATCACGTCTACATCACACTGGCAGACATCACGGCTTACCAATCCGATCCTCCGTATGATCCCCACTCTGGTGGGAAAGTCACGGCCAAGACTCGGGTCGCTTTGGATGGCGTCCACACGGTGGACCTGGCGGAGGGGGGCGAAGATGCCCC
>CAYMWP010000134.1:0-12334 GCA_964393895.1 uncultured Anaerolineales bacterium
TTCGCTGCGCTACGTAGCTGACTACGAACGGAGCGATTGCTCGTAGTCAGGCACGTAGCGCTAGCGGAGTGCCGTTCTTGCGCTACTCCGCTACGCTGCGTAGCGCACTACGAACGGTGGATGTGTGAATGAGGGAGGATGAAATGAAGCAGAAAGAAGGTCTTGGCATGGTGTGTGTACTCTTGCTGTTCGTCGCCTTGAGTGGGTGCAGCGCGGCGGCGACGCCCGCCGGCCGACCGGTGCTGAGTGTGGGCATGATTCTGGGAAGCGGCGGGCTGGGCGACTGCTCATTCAACGACTCGGCCTACGCCGGCCTTCAGAAAGCTCAGGAGCAATACGGCGCCCGCTTTCACGTGGTCACTCGCACCTCCGAAGAAGCCGACGTGGAGGAGCTGCGCAACTTGCTCCAGCAGGGATACGATCTCGTCATCGGCATCGGCTTTGAGAACGCCGACTATATCGCCGCCCTGGCCCAGGAATTCCCCGATCGCCGCTTTGCCGTGATAGATACGACCGTCGAAGGGGATAACGTGGCCTCGATCATCTTTCGCGAGCAGGAGGGCGATTTTCTGATGGGCGTCCTGGCTGCGATGCTGACAGAAAGCAAAAAGGTGGGGTTCATCGGCGGTATGGACATTCCCCCCATCCAGCGCATCGAGAGCGGCTTTCGGCAGGGCGTCGCCTACCAGGACACGACCGTCGAGATCCTCTCCGACATCGCCGGCACGTTTGCCGACCCTGAGGTGGGCAAGTCCCTGGCGCTGGCCCAGTACGAGGCGGGGGTGGACGTGATCTACAACGGGGCCGGGCGCACTGGCCTGGGCATCATCGAGGCGGCTCAGGAGGCGGACGCGCTGACCATCGGCGCCAGCGGCGACCAGCGCTATCTGGCCCCCGGTCACGTGGTGGGCAACCGTCCCAAGCGGGTGGATACGGCCGTGCTGGTGTTGATCGAGGAGCTCGAGGCCGGCCGGTTCACGCCGGGGGTGCGCTCCCTGGGGCTGGCGGAAGAAGGTCTCGTCTTGGGGCCGTTCGACGAGAGCATAGTCACCGGGGCGATGTTGGAGCGTTTAGAGACGCTGCGAGGGCAGATCGTCGCCGGCGAGATCGTGGTCGAGGTTCCGGAGGAGCCGTAGGATGGACGCGATGCGGCTGGGAAGCAAGTTCAGAAATTGGTGGGGCGGGAGTTTGCAGCGCCGGCTGCTGCTCTCGAACACTGTCACGACGGCGCTCTTTCTGCTCATCCTGGGCCTCGTCGCGTTCTGGGTGGGGGCGACGAACCTGCAACAGCAGGTAGAGGAGGGGCACAGACGGCTGGCCGTGCTGCTGGCCAAGGACATCAACGCCCAGTACGGCCACATCGTCGAGAGCGTAGGGCTGTTGCGTGGCCAGCTCGAGAGAGAGGCCCACTCGCTCTCCGGACAGGCCCAGGCGATGATGGACCTCCGCCTGGGCGCGCCTATGACCTACCGCGCGCTGTACCTGTTCGACGCCACAGGCGATCCGCTGGTGAGCGTGGTCGGGCCGGTCGAGGAACTGGCCGCGCGCCCCATTGAGGAGACCATCGCCTCGCCCTTTGCCCAGGCGCCATCCGGCGCTCTGGATGCGTACCGGCAGACGGGGACGGGTGGGATGTTCACGTCGCCCGTTCAGATCATAGGTGCCGATCGGACGCCGGTATTGTACATAGGGGCGGCTTTTGCCGGTGAGGATGGGCAGGTTCTGGTGGTCGAAGTTGACCTGCGCAGTCTCTGGCAGCGGGTGGACGAGGTCTATGCCGGCCAGACGGGCCGCGCCCTGGTCGTATCGCGCGATGGCGTCATCATCGCCCACCCCGACCGCGCCTACATCGGCGAGCCGCTGCCGCCGCCGCTGAGGCCGGTATTGGATGGCTACGAAGGAGGAACAACATACACAGACCTCCCCAGCGGTCAGGTGATGTTGGCCGCCTACAGTCCTGTGGGGAAGCAGTCGGGATGGGGGATCGTGGTGGAGCAGGAGTACGCCGAGGCGCTGGCCCCTCTGAGGACTATCGCCCTGGCCACCTTGGGTGTTCTGCTGGTCGCCGCTGTGATGGCGACGCTGGTCACCGTTATCGTCGGGCGGGGCATCGTCCGCCCTCTCCAAACGCTGGAGGCGGCTACGCAAGAGATTGCCCGGACGGGCGACCTCGGCCGAGAGGTTGTGGTGGAGAGAAAAGATGAAGTGGGCCAACTGGCCGGCACTTTCAATCAAATGATCGGCAGTCTGCGGAAAGCGGGGGCAAGGGCGCAACAGTTGTTGGAACAGCAGATCGCCGTCAACCAACTGGCCCTGGCCCTCGGCGCGGCGTCCGATCTCGACACGATTTGCCACACCGCCTACGAATGCGTGCGCGGCATGATGGACTGCGCGGCCTTTATCGTTTCCTTCTACGATCGCGAGACCGATCTCATTCGCGCCGGCTACGTGGTGACCGATGGGGCGGTGCGCGACGTGGCTGACTTCCCTCCTATCCCCCTGGAGAAAGAGGGGCGCGGCATCCAGAGCCGGGTCATCCGTACCGGTGAACCGCTGTATACCCCCGACCACGGTCAGGCGATGGACGCAACCGAGACCAAGTACAAGATTGACGAGGAGGGCAACGTCACGCCGGGCGCACCGCCTGAGGAGGAAGAGGATTCCACCCGGTCGGCGCTGTACGTGCCGATAAAGATCGAGGGGCGGACGGTCGGCGTGATGCAGGCGCAGAGTCACCGCCTGGATGGCTACGACGAGGAGGACCGAGACCTGCTATCCGCTTTGGCCAACGTGACCGCTGTCGCCGTCCAGAACGCCCGCCTGCTCGAGTCCCTGCGCCAGTCGAACCAGGAGTTGGAGGCTCAACGCGCGAACCTGGAGGAGCTGGTCGCTCAGCGCACGGCCGAGCTCAACGAGCAGATAGGCGAGACCGAGCAAGTCAACCGGGCTCTGGCCAACCTCCTGGAGGATATCCAGGTCGTCAACCGCGGCCTGGAGCAGACCACACGGCAGCTCGAGCAGGCCAACGAGGAACTCGAGTCCTTCAGCTACTCTGTCTCGCACGACCTGCGAGCGCCCCTGCGCGCCATTGACGGCTTCTCACGTATCTTGCAGGAAGAATACGCACCCGAACTCGGGGCCGAGGCGCAGCGCTATCTGGGCCTGGTGCGGGATAACGCCCAACAGATGGGCTGGTTGATTGACGACCTGCTGGCCTTCTCCCGCCTGAGCCGCAGATCGCTCGACAAGCAGTCCGTCTCGCCGGCCGACCTGGCGCGGCAGGTGTTGGAGGAATTGGCGCACGAGTACGAGGGCCGGCGGGTAGAGATCAGTATCGCCGAGCTGCCCAAGTGCCAGGCCGATCCATCCCTGCTCAAGCAGGTGTACGTCAACCTGCTCTCCAATGCCCTCAAGTACACCCGCGAGCGGGAGACAGCCCGCATCGAGGTCGGAACAGTGGGAATTAAAGATGTCAGATCGCAGATTGCAGATTTTGGGGGAGACCAATCCGAAATCTCGGATCCACAATCCGCGATCTATTTCGTGCGGGATAACGGCGTGGGGTTCGACATGCGCTACGCCGACAAGCTCTTTGGCGTGTTCCAGCGCTTCCACCGCGCCGAGGAGTACGAGGGCACCGGCGTGGGCCTGGCCATCGTCCAGCGCATCGTCCGCCGCCACGGCGGGCGTGTCTGGGCCGAGGCGGAGGTGGACAAGGGAGCCACGTTCTATTTTACGATTTCGGATTTATGATTGCAGATTGTGGATTGCGGATCAGCAATCTCAAATCTGCGATCTACAATCAACCCGGGGGTGATCGTTGGATCAGGAGCAGATGAAGAGACGCACCAAAGAGTTCGCCAAGCGCGTGATCAAGCTGTGCCGGCGGCTCCCCAACACCCGTGATGGACGGCTGATCGGCAACCAGCTATTCCGCTCAGGCACCTCCGTAGGGGCGAACTACCGCGCTGCCTGCCGGGCGCGCTCCAAGGCCGAGTTCGTGGCCAAGCTGGGCATCGTCCTGGAGGAAGCGGACGAATCGCTGTATTGGCTGGAGATACTCACCGAGACCCAGGTTATGAAAGCCGAGCTTCTCGCCTCACTGATGGAGGAGGCTGACGAGCTGATCGCCATGTTCGTCAGCAGCCTCAAAACGGCAAAGAAATGAGATTGGAGAGTACAGACCAAGGACTACCGATCCCAAATCTACAATCTGAAATCGCCAATCTAGAATCCAAGGGAGGTTTTATATGACTGCAAATAGTACGGATGGCCCTGTCGAGATTCTGCTGGTCGAAGATAATCCCAGCGACGTGGAGTTGGCGCTCCACGCTCTGGAGAAGCACAACATCACCAATCGCATCGAGGTCGTGCGCGACGGGGCCGAGGCGTTGGACTATATATTCTGCACCGGCCCGTATGCGCACCGTCGTATCGCGGACATGCCCAAGCTGATTCTGCTCGACCTAAAGCTGCCCAAGGTGAACGGCCTGGAGGTGCTGGAGCGCATCAAATCGGATCCGCGCACCAAGCGCATCCCGGTCGTGGTGCTCACCTCGTCCCGCGAGGAGCGGGACATCGTGCAGAGTTACCAACTGGGGGTCAACAGCTATATCGCCAAGCCGGTGGACTTTGATCAATTCGCCGAGGCGGTGCGCCAGTTGGGGCTGTACTGGCTGCTGCTCAACGAACCACCGAAATGAGATTGCAGATTGGGGATTGGGGATCCGAAATCTAAAATCCAAGAGGGGGTTGCTATGACCGAACATGTGCGCGTTTTGATCGTCGAGGATCGCCCTGCCGACGCCGAGCTGATGCTGCACGAGCTGCGGCAGGCCGGGTTTGAGCCTGATTGGGAACGGGTGGATACCGAGCCGGACTATGTGGCCGCGCTCCAGACCGCCGCGGACGGGGACTTGGACTTGATTTTGTCCGACTACACCATGCCCCAGTTTAACGCGCTGGAGGCGCTGCATCTCCTGCAAGCGCGCGGTCTGGACATCCCCTTCATCGTGGTCACCGGCAGCATCAGCGAGGAGGTGGCCGTGGAGTGCATGAAGCAGGGCGCGGCCGATTATCTGCTCAAAGATCGGCTGACGCGTCTGGGGCCGGCGGTGACAAACGCGCTAGAAGAAAAGCGCCTGCACGCGGAAAAGCGGCAGGCGGAACAGGCGCAGCGCGAGAGCGAGCAGCGCTACCGCAGCCTGTTCGAGAATATGCCGATCGGCCTCTACCGCACCATGCCGGACGGCCGCATCCTCCACGCCAACCCGGCCCTGGTGGAGATGCTGGGCTACCCGGACCTGAAATCCCTGATGGCGACCAACGCCGCCGCCATCCACCTGGACCCCGCCAACCGCGACCGGGAGCTGGATCTGTTGGAGCGAGAAGGCGACGTGCGTCGCTTTGAAACCCAGATGCGCCGCTACGATGGCGTCGTCATCTGGATGCGCGACATCATCCGGGGCATCCGGGACACGGACGGGCGTGTGTTGTACTACGAAGGCAGCCTGGAGGACGTCACCGACAGCAAGCTGGCGGAGGAGGCGCTGCGCCAGTACGCCGAGCGGCTGAGAACGCTGCACGCGATTGACGGGGCCATCCTGGCCGCCTGGTCGGCCGAAGAGATCGCCCGGGCCGCGCTGCGCCACCTCCACAAGCTGGTGACCTACGGACGGGGCAGTGTGACCAGGTTCGACTGGGAAAGACGAGAGGCCGTAGTGCTCGCTGCCCACGGAGACGTCGGGGCCGCGACGGAAGTGGCAGAGCGTCGCCCGCTGGACGCATCCGTAGTCGAGAGGCTGCGGCAGGGCCAGGTTCACGTGGTCAAGGAAATTCAAGACTCCCTTCAGACCTCGTCGGTGGAGCAGATGTTGTACGCCGAGGGCATGCGCTCCTACGTCATCTTGCCGCTCATCGCCCAGGGCAAGCTGCTGGGCTCGCTCAACCTGGGGGCGGAGCGTTGCGGGGCCTTTGTCCTCGAGGACGTGAACATTGCCCGTGAAGTCGCCGACCAGATTGCCCTGGGGCTGCACCAGGCCCAGCTACGTGAGGCCCTGCAGACCGAGCAGCAACGGCTGGAGGCCCTGGTGGAGCATCTGCCAGAGGGCATTCTCTTACTCGACGGGGAGCGGCGCATCCTGCTGGCCAACCCGGCGGCGCAGGCCGCTCTCCCTGTCCTCACGGACGCCGCCACCGGCGAGGAGTTGATCCATCTGGGGGATCGTCCCATTGAGGAATTCCTCACACTCTCTCCCGAGGAGCCATGGCACGAGTTGGAGGTCTCGGGGCCATCGCATCAGGTCTTTGAGGTGGCCGCTCGCTTTGTAGAAGCGGGGCTGGAGGCGAGAGGCTGGGCGCTGGTCGTGCGGGACGTCACGCAGGAGCGGGAGATGGAACAGCGCGTCCAGCAGCAGGAACGGCTGGCGGCGGTGGGCCAACTGGCCGGCGGCATCGCCCACGACTTTAACAACCTGCTCACCACCATCATGCTCTACGCCCAGATGGGGTTGGGCAAAAAGGGCGACCTGACCCCGGACCTGACGCGGGCTTTCGAGACCATCCTCGACGAATCGCGCCAGGCGGCGAGACTGGTGCAACAGGTACTGGACTTTAGCCGCCGCTCCCCGATGGAGACCCACCCGGTGGACCTCAAGTCGTTCATCAAGGAAATGGTTCGCGTCCTACAACGCACCATCCCGGAGAATATCTCTCTCGTTCTGGAAGCAGAAAAAGACGTCGCTCCGCTTACAGTGGACGCCGACCCCACCCGCATCCAGCAGGTTTTGATGAATCTGGCAGTCAACGCGCGGGACGCCATGCCGGGGGGAGGCGTGTTGAGCATCGCGCTTTCCAGGGAGGAAGTGAGGCTGGATGCCGAGCCTCCGGTCGCGGGGGTGGAGCTAGGTGAGTGGATCTGCCTGGCCGTGGCGGACACGGGCAGCGGCATCCCGCCGGACGCGTTGCCCCACATCTTTGAGCCCTTTTTCACCACCAAGGAGCCTGGAAAGGGGACAGGGCTGGGGCTGGCCCAGGTGTACGGCATCGTCACGCAGCACGGCGGGCACATCGGTGTGGAGACAGAGCTGGGGCAAGGTACGACCTTCCGAGTCTACTTGCCAGTCTGCCAGCCCAGAGAGGATGACATCGCACAAGAGGAAGCGGCTGCGGTCACTCCGGGGAAGGGTGAGACCATCCTCCTGGTGGAGGACAACGAGCGGATACGGAAAGCGGGTCTCGCGATTCTGGAATCGCTTGGCTACCAGGTGCTGACGGCGGCGAATGGGCGAGAGGCGTTGGGGGTTTACCAGGAGGCAGAGAGAGCTCGTCTTGAGCAGCGCGGGGGGATAGACCTGGTGCTCACGGACCTGGTGATGCCAGAGGTGGGGGGGCTGGAGTTGATACGAGAGTTGAGGAAGGCGAATCCCGCCTTGAAAGCACTGGGTATCACTGGTTACGCGTTGGTGGAGGATCTGCTAGAGCTGAGAGAAGAGGGCATCTTGGACATAGTCTACAAACCGTTCGACGTGAGTGCGCTGGCGCGAGTCATTCGCCAGGTCTTGGACTCGAGGTGAGGGATGGCCCCGATCGTAGGCGACCAAAGGGGAGCGCTTGCCAGCACAGGCAGCCCGTGCTAACAAGTCACCCGGTGATTGCCCACATCTCACCACAGAGACACAGAGAAAACACAAAAATGTCCGTAACTACTCAGGCGCTGGACCTCCGAGGTCTTGGACAGCCTTTCACCCACCGTTGCTGCCGAAAATGGTTGGTGTTTCACACTTGAAACAGCTCAATCAAGACCTCGGAGGTCTTGCCCAACTTGTTTGAAACACACCCCCAATGATTAACAGACAAAATGCCCACCTGTGCAGTTAAATCGTTGGACACGGACGAACACAGATTTCACGGATACAGTCTCGATAAAAATCCGTGAGCAAAGCCCGTGTTTGTCCGTGTCCCGATAGAAAAATAGAACGCGGCCGTTCTAATTGCACAGGTCGCAAAATGCTCTCAGACCGCGCGCGCGATGGCCGGCCGGAACTTGTATCCGTATACGATGGCTCCTTCCTCGTCTCCGCTCTGTACCTTGCGCGTCACCATCTCTACCGGCATGCCGATGCTCACCCGCTCGGCATCTACGTCGGTCAGTTGCGCGGTGACCATAGGGCCTTCATCCAACTGCACCAGCGCCACGGTGTAGGGGGCAAACTCCTCGAACCCTCGTGGCGGGTGGTGGACGGTGCTGTAGGAATATATTTCCCCTTTCCCGCTAAAGGCGAACGGGGTTTGGGCCGGCCGTTCGCACTCGGGACAGACGTCGCGGGCCGGAAAGATCTTGGCCCCGCACTTTTCACAAATCTCTCCCTCGAGCCGATAACGTTGTTGCTGCAATCTCCAGTTTCTCGGTATACTCATCTTGCCTCCTGATCTCAAAATAGTCTGCGAGTGCGCCAGCTCACCGATTCGCTCATTCGCTCATTCGCTCACTCGCTCTATCCCATTCTCTCCAAGATGTGGGTTATGACCGTCGCGCCGCTGCCGCCAATGTTCTGGGCCATCCCGATCCGTGCGTCCTGCACCTGATTGGCCCCGGCCAGGCCGCGCAACTGCTGCACCACCTCGACGATCTGGTAAACGCCAGTGGCTCCAACGGGATCCCCCCGCGCCTTCAACCCGCCCATCGTGGCAATTGGCACGCGGTCGCCGATCCCGATCCCTTTCTCCAGAGCCAGCCGCAATCCCTGCCCCCTGTCCGCAAAGCCGGCCGCCTCCAGACTGAGCGCCGCCATAATGCCGAAAGCGCCGTGCAACTCGAACAGGTTGATATCATCTGGTCCCACGCCCGCCTGTCCGTAGGCGCGGCGCGTCGAGAGCACGGCTCCATCCAGCACCAGCGGATCGCGCCGGTCGTGCACGGCCACGGTGTCGCTGCCTACAGCCGAAGCAACGACGCGCACCGGGGCGGCGCTGAGAGTGCGCGCTACGTCGGTCGGCGCCAGCACCACCGCCGCGGCTCCATCGCAGACGGGGGAGCTATCCAGCAGATTGATAGGGTCGCAGATCATTGGCGCTGTGGTAAAACGCTCCGCCTTGACCGGGAACTGGAACATCGCGTAGGGGTTGTTCGCCCCGTTCCGGTGGGCGTTGACGGCAAAGACGCCAAAGTCCTGGTGGCTGTAACCGTACTCGTGCATATAGCGCCGCATCAACAGAGCGTTGACGGCGACGAGGGAGAGCCCGTGAGCGGCCTCGTGATCGGCGTCGGTCGCCATTGCCAACGCCGCGATGGTATCAGGGCCATCGGCGTCGGTCATCTTTTCCACGCCCACCACGACGACGATGTCTGCCATTCCGCTGGCGACGGCCGCGCAACCCGTCCGCAGCGCCGCTGCCCCGGAACCAGAGGCGGCCTCGACCTTGAACGCCTCGATCCCCCGTAGCCCCGCGAAATCGGCGACCAACGCGCCCAGGTGCTCCTGGCCGGTCAACTCGCCGGACAGCATGTTGCCCACGTAGAGCGCGTCCGCCTGGGTCACACCTGCGTCGGCCATCGCCGCCTGGAGTGCCTCTAACGCCAGGTGCCGCAGGCTGATGTCCCAGTGCTCTCCGACTTTGGTCTGCCCGACTCCGATGATGGCGACGTCTCTCATTTTCTCAGTTTCCTGGTGAATCTCACGTAAACCCCATAGTCAATCTCGACCCGCCGGGCGATGTAATCGCGGGTCGCCGGCGCTCGCCGCTGCCGCTCTGTGATGGCCTCGGTGACGCGCAGCGAGATGGCGTCTGATCCAGCGCCGGAGCCGTAACTCACCAGCAGTATCCGGTCCCCTGGCGCGGCCACGTCCAGAACCGCCGTCAGCCCGATGAGCGATGAGCCAGCGTAGGTGTTGCCGATTTCGTTGACCAGCAGGCCGGGCTCGATCTGCCCCGCCGTAAATCCGAGCTCTTTGGCCGCCGTCTGCGGGAACTTGACGTTGGGCTGGTGAAAGACGGCGTATTTGTAATCGGCCGGCTCCCTTCCCAATGCCTGCATCAATCCCTGGGCGGCGGCGGCGGTATGTTTGAAATAGGCCGGCTGGCCGGTGAACCGCCCCCCGTGCGAGGGATAGTGCTGGTAGGCTCGCCGCCAGAAATCGGGGGTGTCGGTGACGTAGGAAAAAGAGCCTTCAAAAACGGCCAAAGCCTCCCCCGCCGGTCCTAAAAGATAGGCTGCGCCCCCTGCGGCGGCCGTGTATTCCAGCGCGTCGCCGGGCCGCGCCTGGGCTGTATCCATCCCGATGGCGAGCGCGTACCGCGCCATCCCCGACCCCACAAAGCCGATGGCTGCCTGAAGCGCCTCGCTGCCGGCCTTGCAGGCGAATTCCCAATCGCCGGCCTGCGTGTGGGGCGTGGCGCCGATGGCCTCGGCCACGATGGTCGAGGTCGGCTTGACGGCGTAGGGGTGCGACTCGCTCCCTACCCACACGGCGCGAATGAGCGCGGGGTCCATATCGCCGGCGCGGGCCAGCGCGTTGCGGGCCGCCTCGATGGACATTGTGACCACGTCCTCGTCTGGCCCCGGCACTGACTTTTCCTTGACCGGGGTGCCGCCCGGCCCGCCGGTCCAAACGCGAGATACCTCGGCGGCCGGCAGCCGGTACCTGGGCACGTAGGCCCCGTATCCGACGATGCCGACCTCGCGTTCTGGTTTGAGAATGGTGATTTGGTCGTTGTCAGTCATTTGTCACTCGTTACTGGATGCCATTTGAGCCAGGATCGCCTCGGCCTCGTCCAGTCGTATAACACCTTTGGCCGCCATCCGTTGTGCCACTAGCTCGATCTCGTTCCCTGTGGCCCCGGCGGCAATGGCCACCTGCCGGGCGTGAAGCCGCATGTGGCCCTGCTGGATGCCCTCCGTCGCCAGCGCCCGCAGCGCGGCCAGGTTCTGAGCCAGTCCCACCGAGACAATGATCTCGGCCAATTCGCGGGCGGTTTGCACACCCATAATCTTGAGCGCCACCTGCGCCGTGGGCTGCACCCGAGTCGCCCCGCCGACGATGCCCACCGCCAGGGGCATTTCCAGCGTGCCTGCCAGATTGCCCTCGCCGTCGCGCGCCCAGGTGCTCAGGCTGGTGTAGCGGCCTGAGCGGGCCGCGTAGGCGTGAGCGCCCGCCTCGACCGCCCGCCAATCGTTCCCGGTGGCGATCACGACCGCGTCCACGCCGTTCATGATGCCCTTGTTGTGGGTCGCGGCGCGGTACGGGTCGGCGGCGGCAAAGGCATAGGCCTCGACGATTCCCTGCGCCACTTGCTCGCCGGGGAAATCCTCAAGGGCCAGCGCATCCACCGGCAGTGTGCAGCGCGCTCGCGCCAACCGCCGGTCGGCCAGGTTGGAAAGGATGCGCAATAGCACGCGCCCGCCAGTGATTTGCTCGATCCGGGGAGCCAGAGCCTCGCAGGCGGTGTTGACCGCGTTGGCTCCCATCGCGTCGCGGCAGTCAAAGATGAGGTGCACCGCCAGCGTCGGGCCGGCGGCGGTCCGCTCGAGGACGCGCACCTCCAGGTCTCGCGCCCCGCCGCCCAGCCCGACGATGACCGGGTCGCTCTCGTTTGCCAGCGCCAGCAGTTCGTCACGCGCGGCCAGCAGGTCGAAACGGGCCGACCAGGGATCGGCAACGTCGAGCACCTGCAACTGGCCGATCATCTCTGGCGCCGTCGTAGTGGCCCGGAAGCCCCCGCCGGCTCGAGCCAGCCTGGCGGCGAACGAGGCCCCGGCCACCACCGAAGGCTCCTCGATCGCCATCGGCACCAATACGTCGCGCCCGTTGACGCTAAAGTTGACCGCGACGCCTAGCGGCAGGCTGTACAGGCCGACGACGTTTTCGATCATCCGGTCGGCCCGCGTCAGGTCTAGCCCCATCGCGCCGCCCAGGGCCGTGGTCTCGTCTGGCGTCAGATCAGCCCACCGGGCGACCTGCTTGATCCGCTTTTCCAGAGGCTGGTCGTAGAACCCGGCCAGGCGGGAGGATTTGGGCGTTAGTTCTTTCTTCATAGGCGACTGTCTGACATACATTTAAAGCCGCCGGATAGATGAACTCTCCGGCGGTCTGCAACAAAATATACCATCAAGTCTCTATCAAAAACTATCAAACCGGCAGATTTAGGGCTAGTATGAAAGTACTAGGGAATTACTCGTGACTGGGGTCGAGTGGTGAGAAACTTTTTCCCGACACTTTTGCAAGCTCTTGGTTAGAGATTCGCGGAGAATCCAGAGACGCACAGAGGTTTTTGAGAGAACCTAGACCTCGGAGGTCTCTGCCGAGCTTGTGCTCGCCCAAAACCGCCGATTTGG
>CAYMWP010000135.1:0-12331 GCA_964393895.1 uncultured Anaerolineales bacterium
CCTCGGCCTGGCCGCTAAAGCTGGTTTGCACGTCGGCCAGCAACTCGGCCACGTCCACCGGCTCCCACACCAGCGGCAACTGGCCGGCCTCCGCCAGCGAGAGGGTGCGCAGATCCTCGACCAAGCGCGCCAGTTGGCGGGTCTCCTCCAGCGTGGCCTCAATGTGCTCCGCCGCAGGTTCATAGACGCCGTCGAGGACGCCCTCCAGGTTGCCCTGAATGATGTGCAGCGGCGTGCGCAACTCGTGGGCCACATCGGCGGTGAGGTTGCGGCGTCGCTGGTCGGCGCGCTCCAGCTCCTCGGTCATGCGATTGAAGGATTGGGCCAGCCGGCGGAAATCGCTGGGGCCGCGCTCCGGCACGCGCACGCTCAGGTCTCCCTCGGCCACACTGTCGGCGGCGGCCATGACATCGGCCAGCGGGGTGGCGATGTTGCGAAAGGCTCGCGTCGCCAGGAGCACCGCCAGCAGCGGCAGCGCCAGCGAGAGGCCGCAGCCCCCGACCCACACCAGCGCCGCCGTCTGACCGTCGCCTCCGAACAGCCGCGTGAGCAGGAACGCCAGCGCCGCCATCCCGCCCAGCACCAGGAGGACGATGAAGCCAAAGATGCCAAAGAAACGGAAAAAGAGAGGCCCGCGTTTGCGCCGCCAACTCTTTATCTGTCCCCGTCTCCAGTAAGGCTCGCCAGGACCGCGATGGTGCTGCGCCCGCGGAAGCCACGGCGGGTGTGGTGGGTGTTTGTGATGTTTCCAGGGCTTTTCGTGCTTCAAGATCACGCCTCTAAAGATCACGCCTCTAAAGATCACGCCTCTAAAGATCACGCCTCTAAAGATCACGCCTCATCGCTGAAGCGGTAGCCGACGCCATAGACGGTGAGCACGTAGCGCGGCTCGGCGGGGTCCTCTTCCAGCTTGCGGCGCAGGTTCTTGATGTGGGCATCCACACTGCGGTCGTAGCCATCGTAGGCCACGCCGTGCAGCCGGTCCAGGAGCTGCGCGCGGGTGAAGGCCTGCCCCGGATGCTGGGCCAGGACTGCGAGCAGGTTGAACTCGCTGCGGGTGAGGCGAACCGGCCCTCCGGCGCGGGTGACGCGGTGTCCGTGCAGATCAATCTCCAGATCGTCGACCCGGATGAGGCCCGGCGTGTGGACGCCACCCTGCACGCGCCTGAGCACCGCCCGCACGCGGGCCACCAGCTCGCGCGGCGAGAAGGGCTTGGTGATGTAATCGTCGGCGCCCAACTCTAGCCCGATGAGCCGGTCGGTCTCGTCCACGCGGGCGGTGAGCATGATGATCGGCACGCCCGACTCGCGCCGCAGCGCGCGGCAGACGTCCAGGCCGTCCATCCCTTCGGCTTTGCTCAGGGCAGGCCCCGGCAGGTTCAGGTCTAGCACGATCAGGTCGGGTCGCTCGTGGCGCGCCTGGGCCAGCGCCGTCGTTCCGTCGCCAGCGGTGAGCACGCGGAATCCACCTCGCTCCAGATAATCGCGCGCCTGTTTGACGATTTTCGGTTCGTCGTCTACGACCAGGATCAGCTCGTTCATTGTCCGCCCATTATTGTTGATTTTGGGGGCGTGTCAAGTCGCCGGACGGCCGCTAGGCGACCGGCTCGAAGCGGTAGGTGTGCGTTCCTCTGCTCGACAGTCTAAACAATCGCCCGCTCGTCACCCCGGAAACTATTTCGTCCTCGCTCATGTGAGGGTCCATAAAAGATAATGTTCCGTCGGGGCTTGACACGCGGTGCAGTTCTGCCAGTATGTCCTGCGGTCTGCTCAACATGTGAAAGATGTCGTATAGCAGGATGACGTTGATGCTGTCGTCCGGCAACCCGGTCTGGCAATCAGAGTGGATGGTTTCCACGTTCGCCAATTCTCTCTTCCTGGCAAGCTCTCGGACGCGCCGGAGCGCGAGCGGGTGCAGGTCTAGCGCATACACCTTTCCCGATTCGCCCACCAGCCCGGCCGCGCCACCGACGTATCCCCCAGGCCCGCAGCCATAATCGAGCACCCGGAAGCCCGGTTCGATTTCCGCCTCCTTCAGGATTTCGTCGCGGGGGCGCAGCAGATCGCGCAATTTGAACATGTAGGACATCAAGTTGAACGCCAGGCTGGGCATTGGTTTATCCACGGGTCATTCCTCCATTATGCGTCGAGGACGGGCGCGCGCCTGCTCGTTTCCTCGGCGGCGCGCGCCCGCCGTCGCATTTGTCGCACTATGCTTCGTTCTCGCCGGTGTCCGTTTCCGGCTCGGCCTCGTCCTCGGACGGCTCGTCCCGACCCCAGTGCCAGGGCGGCATGGGGGCGTGCATCCAGCGCTGCCGGTACCAGCGCGCGGCGCGACGCCCATAGGCGGGATGCCAATGCCCGGCCCAGGGGCCGGCCATCGTGGGGCGGAAAGCTGCCCCCCAGATGACAAAGCGGATGAGCCTAAAGATCACGCCCAATAACACCAGGCCCAGCACGATCTTGAGCAGCAGCCCTGCACCGAACATAAAGGGCACGAACGCCAAGGGGCGACCCAGGTTGCGGGTAGGGTAGGGCGGCGTTGCGCTTTCCTCCCCTCCATCGCCCGCGAGTTGGCCGGCCCCGTATCCCTGGGACCAGCCGGCGTAGTATACTCCCACGCCGCCCGCGATCAGCAGGCCGACGAGGATCAGCGTCGCCAGCGCTCGCCACAGAATCCATTTCTTGGTCATTTTCTCACCTCCTCTCGAGTCTTGTTTTAGAAGGCCGGTGACAGCGGAACCCAGAGGCAGACCCAGAACCCGGTCACCAGGATGAGCAAGACGATTGCCACGATCAACCGAGCGGTCTCGATCATTCTTTCTGTTCCTGACATCCAGTTTGTTCTCTGCATAATCACACCTCCGTGCGCCGTTTTGCCTTCTCTGACTGTAGTATGCCACAGGCCTGTGTAGAAATTATGAAGAGGTGTAGCAGATGTGGTGTGATTTATGGATTTGAGACAAGCTGGGCGAAACGTCGTGAGAAAAGCGAGTTTCTCACCCGCCGCCTGGGAGGCAAGTGTAGAGACCGGCACTTTTCCTCCCCCTCAGAATATGCTACAATTGTGCTGAGGGGAGAAGCGATATGCCTAACGTGGTGAATCAACTTAAGCAGGTTCCGCTGTTCGCCAACCTCAACAAGGGCGATCTTAAAGCGGTGGCTCAACTGGTCAAGCGCTCGCGCCACCCGGCCGGGAGCGAGATTTGTCGCCAGGGGCGGCTCGGCAACACGGCCTACCTCGTCGAAAGTGGCGAGTTGCGCGTCATCCACATTGACCAGCAGGGGAGACGACAGGAAGTCAAGCGGTTGGGGCCCGGCGCTTTTTTTGGCGAAACCTCGCTCTTGCTGGGCGAACCGCGCGATGCTACCGTCCAGGTAGTTCAGGATGCCACCTTGCTATCGCTGACCAGGGATGATCTGGAGCAACTGATGCACGAGCGGCCATCGGTGCTCGAGGCGCTGGATATGCGCCCAGAGGTCAAGCAGAAGCGGACCGCTCACCACTTCAAGTGGCAGGACCCGGACGAGATAATCATCGTCCATCTGCACAAACACAATTGGGTGTTGATCCGCCACAGCATCTTTCCCATCTTTGTGCTTCTGGTAGACCTGGTCGGCTGCGGTTATTGGGCCTACAAGTCCGGTGGGGCCCTGGCCTTGCTCGTGGGGGCGCTTTTGGCTCTGCTACCCCTGGGCTTTATCTTGTACCTGTACCTGGATCACGAGAACGATAATTACGTGGTGACGAACAAGCGAGTGGTACACGAGGAGCGCGTCCTAATTTTCCGGGAGGCCCGCGCCGAGGCTCCATTACGGGCCGTGCAAGACATCCAGGAATCACAGGTGGGCTTGCTGGCCCAGATATGGGACTTTGGAGATCTGATCATAGAGACGGCCGGCGAGCGCGGGCACGTGGTCTTTCGAGAGATCCCCGACCCGGAGGGAACGCGGGATGCGATTCTCAAGCAAATCAATCGCGTGCAGGCCGGCTCCCGGGCCGAAGAGTTGGCCACTCTCCGCGACGTCGTGCGCCGGCACTTTGGCATCCCCTCTGTCGAAGAGCAGGTGGTCGCGTCGGTAGAGCCCCCTAAAAAGCGACGTCTCCAACTAAAGGCCCCGCTATGGCTGCTCGCATTCTTGCGCGTTTTCACCTACTTTCTTCCCCCGCTGCGTCACGAGCAGGGAGACACGATCACCTGGCGCAAGCACTGGGTCGCTCTGCTCAAGCCGATCGCGATCCCCACGCTGCTCATCGGCGCGGCCACCGTCGTCGCCGTCGTTGTGGCTTGGCGCGATCCCGGCAACTGGGTGGCGACGTTGATCGGCTACAGCACGACCATCGTATTTTTGTTTCCCTGGTGGCTGTGGGAGTTCGACGATTGGCAGAACGACATCTACCAGGTGACGCCCACGCGCATCATTGACGTCGAACGCCTGCCCTTTTATCTGCGCGAGGACCGGCGCGAGGCCAGCCTGGGGATGATTCAAAACATCAGCCTGGAGATACCGGATTTTATGGCCAAGTTGCTGAACTATGGATCGGTGACCATCGAGACCGCCGGGGCCGGAGCTTTTACCTTCGACTTGATCAAGGACCCGCGCAACGTGCAAGCCGAGATATTCCGCCGGGTGGAGGCTTTCCAGAACCGGCAGCGTCAGGCAGAGATGGAGCGCCACCAGGCCGAGATGCTCGATTGGTTCTCGGTCTATGACCAGGTGCGCCACTCGCCCTCTCCCGGCCAGTTTACATCACCTCAACAACAGGAGTCTTTATGACAGTGCGTCCAATTGTAGTTTACGATGATCCTTTGTTACGTCAAGAGTCGCGCCGCGTGCGCCGCGTGCGCCCGGCAGTGCGCCGGTTGATTGACGATATGGTCGAGACGATGCGAGCGGCCGACGGCATTGGCTTGGCTGCCATTCAGGTGGGCGTGCCGGAGCGAGTCGTCGTCGTCGAGGCGCCCGAGGAGAACGAGAAAGACGAAGGAGAGAACGAGAAAGACGAAGGAGAGAGCGAAGGGCGCGAGTCCTGGAAACTTTACGCGATCGTCAATCCCAAACTGACGCGCAAGTCCCGAGAGATGGAGGACGGGATCGAGGGCTGCCTCTCCATCCCTGGCCTGGTGGGGGAGGTTACGCGCCACCAGGCCGTCATTGTCGAGGGGGTGGATGGTCGGGGGCAGGCTGTGCGGATCAGGGCAAAAGGGCTTTTGGCTCGCGTCTTTCAGCACGAGATTGACCATTGTGATGGGGTGTTGTTCATAGACCACATTGATGACCCGGAAAAGATATGGCCGGTGGCCGAGGGGGAAGAGGAAGCAGCGGAGGCGGCCCAAAAAGTGCCCGGGAATTTATAGCGCGAACGCCTGCCCAAGTACGGCCGGGCACCAGCCCCCCCCTCTGGCATCTCCCCCAGCCCCCCCTCTGGCATCTCCCCCAGCTGACCCCGGTTTGCGACGCTCGGACCACTAGAGTATAATGATAACCAGTTGGACCATGATCTGGTTGAGCCTGCAGGCCATCACTCTCCTCTTCGACGTGGCACTCTGGCGGCACCGTTGAACCCCATAGATTGTGTCACGATCCTCCTCCGTGGCAGGCTCGGGAGAACACTCCGCAGCGGAGATAAAACATCCGCTCAAGAATCAACCTGCGTTTTGTGAGGCGGCGTGCGTTTGGCATAGGGAGACATGCATGATGAGTAAGAACCTCTTCGCTTGGTTGACGCCCTCCGTGGACGACCCTGATCTAGCGCGACAGCAGAGGCTGTTGAATCTGGTACTGCTGGCGCTGGCTGGCCCCGGGTTCCTCTTCGGACTGGTGACAGCGGGCATGTGGGCGCTGGGCCGGGCTCCCATCACAGGGGCATTGGCCGGTCTGGGTGTGCAACCGTTCTACCTGGCGGCCTACTGGCTGGGTCGGCGCGGACGCGTGCGATGGGCGGGCTATCTACCCACCACCGTCATCTTCCTCATAATGGCCGGAGCAAACTATCAGCTTGGTGTCGGGCACGCGATCCTGATCGGCTATGCCATGGTCACGTTGACGGCGGGCCTTTTGATCGGCAGCGGTGCGGCCCTGTTCTTCGCCTTGCTCAGTATGGGTGCTTGCCTGGCCGTGGGTGCAGCTCAGGCAGCGGGCAGAGTGCCGACCCCCCTGCCGCCGGAGACCACGGTGGTGGCCGATAGCATTGCCGTGGGATTGGGACTGATCGTCTTGGTGATCTTTAACTGGTTCTCCAACCGCGAGGCGAGCAGAATGGTGCGGCGGGAGCGGGAACTGAGCGCCGAGCTGCGAGCCTACCACGAAGAACTGGAGCGCCGGGTGGCCGAGCGCACCGCCGAACTCGCGAGCGTCAACGAACAACTCGAGAACAGAATCGCCGAGCGCAAGCGGGCCGAGGAGGCGCTGCGGGAGAGCGAGGAAAGATACCGTCTCCACTTTGAGAACGTAACCGATGTCATTTATTCAGTTGACCTCGAGTCCAGAGTCCTCAGCATATCCCCCTCCGTAGAGAGAGTATTGGGATACACGCCCGAGGAACTGGTCGGCAAGCGGTTTCCAGAATTGAACATCCTGGCACCCGAATGCCTAGAAGATGCATTCTCGGACATGATGCGCGTCCTGGCCGGCGAGCACGTCGCCTCGTCGGTGTACGAGTTCATCGCCAAAGATGGCACGAAAAGGATCGGTGAAGTGAGCGGCGCCCCCCTGATCCGCGACGGTGAGGTGGTTGGAGTCGTTTCCGTCGCCCGCGACGTCACCGAGCGCAAGCAGGCGGAGGAAAAGCTGCGGGAAAGCGAGGCCAAGTTCCGCGCCCTGGCCGAAACCGCCCCGGCCGCCATCTTTATCTATCAGGACACCGGTTTCCGCTACGTCAATCCCACCGCCCAAGCTCTGACCGGATACTCGGCCGAGGAGTTGTTGGCGATGAGCTTTTGGGACGTGGTGCACCCGGATTCCCGCGACCTGGTCAAGACGCGTGGCCTGGCCCGTCAGAAGGGAGAGCCGGCCCCCCCACGCTACGAGTTCAAGATCGTCACCAAGCGTGGCCAGGAACGCTGGGTGGATTTCGCCGCCAGCCGGATCGAGTTCGAGGGCCAGCCCGCCGCTATCGGTACTGCCTACGACATCACAGACCGTAAGCGAGCGGAGGAGGAGGCGCGGCGGAGGGCGACTCAAGCCGCGCTGATCTACGAGGTGGGCCAGCGCGTGAGCGGCGAGTTGGAGCTGGACACGCTGCTGTCGAAAATCGTGACCGCTGTGTGTGATACCTTCGACTACTATGGCGCGATGCTGACGCTGCTGGATGAGGAGACCGGGCGGTTGACTCTGCGATCCATCGCCGGCGGCTACGCCGACTTCTTTCCCGATGACCTCTGGCTGGCCGTTGGGGAGGGCATGGTAGGACACGCGGCGGCGACGGGCGAGACTCAGGTCAGCGGCGACGTCAGCAAAAACCCCTATTACGTACGCAAAGCGGAGGAAGAAACCAAGTCCGAACTCGCGGTACCGATCAAGAGCGGGCAGAGGGTCATCGGCGTGCTCGACATCCAGAGCAACGAATTCGACGCCTTCGACGAGAGCGACGTGGTCGCTATGGAGACCCTGAGCTCGCAGATCGGCGCCGCCATCGAGAACGCTCACTTGCTTCAGGATACCCGTGTCCGCGCCGAGGAACTGGACGTGCTGAACGATCTGGGTCAGGCCCTCACCATCCGCCTCGACGTGGATCACGTGCTGGAGGAAACCTACCACGGCGTCTCTCGCCTGATGGACACCACTGACTTTTACATCGCCCTCTATCGCCCGGGCGAGGAGGAGATCACGTTCGCCCTCGACGTCATTGCTGGCGAGATGCAAAGGCCCTACGTCACCCGCCGGGCCGGCCGGGGACTCGCCGAGCGCGTTACCCACACCCGTGCCCCGCTGCTCATCAGAGAGAATCTGCCCCAGGCGCTGGAAGAGATGGGAATCGAGCTAGGCCGGCGGCCGGCCCTATCCTGGGTGGGGGTGCCGCTGATCGTCGGCGACCGCGTGCTGGGGATGATGGCCGCCGTGCAGAGCCGCGCCGACTCTCCCGCCTACGACGAGCACGACCGGGACCTGCTGCACGCCGTCGCCAGCCAGACGGCCATTGCCCTGCAGAACGCCCGCCTGTTCGAAGAGACCCGGCGGCGCGTCACCCAGTTGGCGCTCATCAACGACATCGCAGAAAAGATTGCCGCCGTATTGGACCTGGAGAGCGTGCTAAAGAGGGCCGCGCGCCTGGTGCAAGAGGGCTTTGGCTACCATCACGTGGGCCTTTTCACTATGGGCCGCGAGCGGGGCGAGCTGGTGATGAGGGCCAGGGCCGGCGATTTTGCGCACCTGTTCTCCCCCGACCACCGGCTAAAGCTGGGGCAAGGTATGGTCGGCTGGGCGGGCCGCCACAACGAGACACTGCTGGCCAACGACGTGGACGCCGAGCCGCGCTACGTCAACCTCTACCCCGGCGCGATGCCGACCCGCTCCGAACTGTGCGTGCCCATCGGGATAGGCGGGGAGGTCGTGGGTGTGTTAGACGTCCAAAGCCCACAGCGTGACGCCTTCGACGAGAACGACGTGCTGGTCTTGGAGACCCTGGCCGACCAGATCGCCGTGGCGATCGAGAACGCGCGATTGTACGAGGCAGTTCAGCAGGAACTGGCCGAGCGCAAGCAGGCGCAAGAGGCGCTGCGGCAGCGCAACCGCGAGCTGGCCACCCTTTACGAAGCGACTGCCTCGATCAGTTCCGATCTCTCCCTGGAGGTGGTTCTGCAGACTGTGGCCGAGCAGATGACGCGCGCTCTTGGTGCGAGCGGGTGCGCTTTGTCCCTCTGGGATCGCGAGCGGGGCGTGGTCGAGACACTGATTGACCTTAGTGCATCCTTCCCCGGCGAGGGCGATCGGCGGGGTGCGCACTACCATCTGGATGACTATCCCGCCACCCGTGCTGTTCTGGAGACTGGTCAGCCGGTGATAGTCCAACGCGACGATGCGACGGCCGATGGGGCCGAACTGGCCTTGATGGAGAGAGATGAGGTTTATACCTTATTGATGGTGCCCCTGATAACGCGCGACCGGGCACTGGGTCTGGCCGAGTTGGTTCACGAGGTGGAAAGAGGAGACTATACGCCAGACCAGCTTCGTCTGGCCCGGAGTTTGGCTGCCCAGGCGGCTGTGGCTATCGAGAACGGACGGCTCTACGAGGAGACGGCCCGGCAACTGGCGCAGACCGAGGTCCTGCGCGAGATGATGTTGGCGGTGGCCTCCACCCTCGACTTTGACCAGGTTCTGGCCCGCACGATCGACGTTCTGGGCCGCGCGCTGAGGGTCGAATACCTGGGTTTCATGCTCCCCGACGAGGGCGGCGCGCTCATGAAAAGCCATCCCTCGATGCTCGGTTATGCGCCATCCGAGGGCGTCTTTCGCTTCCCGACCGACCAATGTGTGACCGGCCGGGTCTACCGGACGGGGCAACCCGTGATCCTGGCGGACGTGAGGGAGGCGGTAGGCTATGCCATCGCCGAGGGGGAAGTGCGCTCCGGGTTGGCCGTGCCCGTCAAGGTGGGCGACGAGGTCGTGGCGGTGCTCAACCTGGAGAGCAGCCAACCTGATGCCTTCGGTGAGGAGGATCTGACGTTCTACACTGCCGTCGCGGGACAACTGGGTGTGGCCATGGAGAACGCGCGGCTCTTCCAGGCCGGGCAGCGCCGCCTCCAGGAGTTGCAAGCGCTGTATGATACGGCCCTCGGCCTCACCAGTCAGCGGGACCTGGGTCTGCTCCTCAAGGAGATCGTCCGGCGGGCGGTGGGACTCCTGGGGGCCGAAACCGGAGGCATTTACCTGGTTGACCGGGGGCGGGAGGTGCTGCGGTTGACAGCTTGCCACGGCTACGCTGAGGAATACATCGGCGTGACGCTCCGGCCGGGCGAGGGCATGGCCGGCCGGGTGTTCCTGAGCGGGGAGCCGCTGATCGTGGATGACTACCGCACCTGGGAGGGGCGGGCCGCGGTATACGAGGCCGACCAGCCGTTCACGGCGGTGCTTGAGGTGCCGCTCAAGTGGCAGGAGGAGGTCATCGGCGTGCTGGCCCTGGATGCCGACAGCGCGGTGGAGACCTTTACCCAGGCTGACATGGAACTGGCGACTCTTTTCGCCCAGCAGGCCGCCATCGCCATCCAGAACGCCCGGCTGTACGAGGAGGCCAGGCAGCGGTCCCTGGAGCAGGAGACGCTGCGCGAGGCGGTGCTGGCCCTCACGACGACTCTGAAGTGGGGTGAGGTGGTGGAGCGCGTCCTGGCCCAGTTGCAGCGGGTGGTGGACTATGACACCGCCTCGATCCAGTTGCTCCGCTGTGAGCAGGACGAAGAGTGGTTAGAGATCGTGGGCGGGCGAGGATTCCCCAACCTGGAGGAGATCGTCGGCCTCACCTTCGACCCGAGCCGGGAGGACAATCCCAACCGCGAGGTGATTCGCACCCGGGCTCCCTTCATCGTGGGGGACGCCCCGCAGGTGTACCAAGAGTTCCGCCGCGATCCCCACGCCCCCGCCGGCATCCGCTCCTGGCTGGGGGTGCCCATGCTGGTGGGCGAGCGGCTGATCGGGATGATCGTGCTGGACAAGAGCGAGCCAGGGTTCTACACTCCCCAGCACGGTCGGCTGGCCGAAACGTTCGCCGCCCAGGCGGCCATCGCTATGGAGAACGCCCGCTTGCACGAAGAAATACTCGACCACGCCGAACGGTTGGAGCAGCGGGTGCAGGAGCGGACGGCGCAGCTCGCGGCCGAGCGCGCCCGCCTGGAGGCGACCTTGCACAGCGCCAGCGACGGCATCGTCGTCACCGATAGCGCTGGCGACATCGTCCAGGCCAACCCGGTGGCCCAGGCGTGGCTCACCCAGACTCTGGCGCCGGAGGAGGCGGCCCGTTTGCGGGAGGCAGTGCGGAGCGTCGCCGCGCGGGCGGAGGAACGGCCAACAGAGTTGCTGGAACTGGCCGGCCTGGATCTGGAGGTGAACGCCGCCCCCATATCGGAGACGGGGAGTGAAGCGGCCGCCGTGATCGCCATCCACGACGTCAGCCATCTCAAGTCGTTGGACAGGATGAAAAACCGCTTTGTCACCAACATCTCTCACGAGCTGCGCACGCCGATCACGACGATCAAACTGTACGCCCACCTGATGCGACAGCGGCCAGACAAGTGGGAGCATTACCTGGAGACGCTGGCGCGAGAGGCGGACCACCAGGCGCACTTGGTCGAGGACATTTTGGAGATTTCGCGCCTGGATTCCGGGCGCTCGGAGATGAGGCCCCGCCCAACCCCCCTCGACGAACTGACCGGGGCCGTCGTCTCCAGCCGCCGGGAGCAGGCCCAGGAACGAGGGCTGGCGCTGGAATACCGGCCGGCGGAGCCGGGGCCTGTGGCGCTGATTGACCCGGATCGGATGATGCAGGCGCTGGGCAACCTGGTGGAGAACGGCATCCGTCACACGCCGGAGGGCGGGCGCGTGACGCTCTCCACTGCCAAACAAGAGGCGGATGGGCGGGCGTGGGCCACTGTCACAATAGCGGATACGGGGATGGGCATCCCAGGGGAGGAGCTGCCGCACATCTTTGAGCGCTTCTTTCGCGGGGCGAAACCCCGGGAGATGCAACTCTCTGGCACCGGCCTGGGGCTGTCCATCGTCAAAGAGATCGTAGAGTTGCACGGCGGGTGGGTGACGGTGGAGAGTGAGGAAGGCGTGGGCAGCACCTTTGTCGTCTGGCTGCCGCTCGCCGAATAAAAAGCAGGTCGGATAGCGTGCAACCTCCGGTTGCCTACCGACCTGTTAAGCCCGCAGTACCCTCAAGGGCAATTGCGTTTATAAATTATGAGCGTCTAGAGCTCCGAGGTTTACAAAACAGCGCCTTTCCAACGATTCTCTGGCGATATGAAACACGTTCTCGAGACAAATACGCGACCTAAACCTCAGAGGTCTGGATAAAAGCTATTGCCCTATACCCTCGACAGGATTCGAACCTGTGACCTTCTGGTCCGCAACCAGACGCTCTATCCACTGAGCCACGAGGGCGCGAAAAGGCGGGGAGGCAGGGATTCGAACCCTGGGTGGAGCTATTAACCCCACAACCGCTTAGCAGGCGGCCCCAATCAACCACTCTGGCACCTCCCCGAGTATGGCTGTTCAGTTGTTCACTTTCAGCATCAGGCGGAGAGGGAGGGATTCGAACCCACGGTGACTTTGCAGCCACAACGGTTTTCAAGACCGCCGCCATCGTCCACTCGGCCACCTCTCCTGGCGCGTTGAA
>CAYMWP010000136.1:0-12046 GCA_964393895.1 uncultured Anaerolineales bacterium
CAACCCCGGGCACCATAGATGTCTGCCGGCGCGCTTTACCCGGTAAACAAATACGACTACTACCCCGTCCTCGGCGGCATCGAGAACCACGTCCCGTCGCACGCCCCTCTCCGCACATCAGTGAGCATATCGCGCCTGTGTGCAATAGAACAGAATCTGTGATATAATTCCCCTGGGAGGTAAAACGATGAGCAATACAAGCGGGCGACCTAATACCCTGGTGCGGCACGACATCCGGGGAGAAGTCGCGATGCTGGTGCAACGAGTGGCGTATGATCATCGGCCGATCTTGCTGCAAACCGACGAGGGCTCGCAAGCCATCCTGGTCCCGTTTGACCCTGAACAGGCCTATTTCTGGACTCCCGAGTGGCAGGCCGCCGAGCGGGAAGTTGATGCACAACTATTGGCTGGTGATTATAAAGACTTTGCTACGATGGAGGACTTTATCGCCTCGCTCAAGGAAACACCAGACCAAACCGAGGCAGAATGAGGTTTCGTCGTACCCCACACTTCCACGTAGCGTATAGAAAACTGCCAGCCAAGATCCAAGCCAAGGCCGATGCGGCCTTCTTGCTATTCCGTGCCGGCGCGGAACATCCTCCCTTTCACTCCTCTCTTCGTATTCGCAAGATGCGCGGGTACGAATCTATCTGGGAGGGACATGTCACCTTGGGCTATGTCTTTACGTTTCACATTGAGCACGACTCTGAGACCGGCGAGACGGTCTACGTTTTCCGCAATATCGGCAAGCACGACATCTACCGCAGCCCCTGACCGTGAACATCCTCCACATCTACAAGGACTACTACCCCGTCCTCGGCGGCATCGAAAACCACATCCAAGTCCTGGCCGAGGCCCAGGCCGCCGCCGGTCATCGAGTCACCGTGCTGGCCTGCGACCCTGGCCCGCGCACCGGCGTGGAGGGCCGTAACGGTGTACAAATCATCAAGGCCGGACGCATCGTCACAATCGCCTCCATGCCGCTCAGCCTGAGCCAGCCCATCGCCCTGGCCCGCCTGCGCCCCGACCTGGCCCACGTTCACTCCCCCTACCCGCTGGGCGAGGCCGCCAACTGGCTGCTGGGCCGGGCGCGCGCCACCGTCGTCACCCACCACTCCGACGTGGTGCGTCAGAAAGGATGGCTGCGCCTCTACAGCCCGCTCCTGCGCCGCGTCCTCCGCGCCGCCGACCGCATCATCGCCACCAGCCCCCGTTATATCGAGACCTCCCCCTGGCTGCGCCCGGTACAGGAGAAATGTATCGTCGTCCCCCTGGGAGTGGACCAGCGCCGCTTTACCCCGCCGGCGACCCACGCCGGAGGCCCGCCGACGCTCCTCTTTGTGGGCAAGCTGCGCTATTACAAGGGGCTGGACACGCTGCTGCACGGGCTGGTGAACCTGCCCGGAGCGCACCTCGACGTCGTGGGCGACGGCCCCATGCGCTCTCCCTGGGAGAACCTGGCGGTTAAGTTGGGGGTTGCTGACCGCGTCCGTTTCCTCGGGGGAGTGGACGATGCCGGGCTTGCCGAACGATACCGCCGGGCTCATCTGTTTGTTCTCCCCGCCAACGCCCGCGCCGAGGCCTTTGGCACCGTGCTTTTGGAAGCGATGGCCTCTGGATTACCCTGCATCACCACCGAGCTGGGCACCGGTACCTCATGGGTGGTGCAGGACGCCGTCACCGGTCTGGTGGTGCCTCCCCGCGACCAGCAAGCGTTGGCCCAGGCTATCCAAAGCCTCCTGACCGACTCTGCGCGCCGGGCAGCGATGGGCCGGGTCGCCCGCGCCCGCGTGGAGGCCGAGTTCACCCAGGAACGGATGATCGCGCGGGTGCAGGCAGTCTACGAAAAGACGCTCGCCGCTTGATTTTTCACCCGTTTGGTGTAAGATACACCAAAAGGAATGATGCAATGAGAATCCTCGTTACCGGCGGCGCTGGCTTCATCGGCTCCAACCTGATAGACGTTCTGATGGAGCAAGAACATGAGGTCACCGTCATAGATAACCTCTCCGTGGGCAAAGCGAGCAACATAGAGCACCACCTGGAAAGCGACCGCTTCCACTTTGTCAACGACTCGATCCTCAACGTGGGCATGCTGGAGCGGCTCGTCCGCCAGGCCGACCTGATCTACCACCTGGCGGCCGTCGTCGGCCCCAAGTACGTCGTCGAGGATCCCCTGGGCACCATCGTCACCAACGTGCGCGGCACAGAGAACGTGCTGGAATTGGCTTTCAAGTACTGGGTCAAGACCGCCATCGCCTCCAGCTCCGAAATCTATGGCAAGTCCACCGCCGTGCCGCTCAGCGAAGACGACGACCGCATCCTCGGCTCGACCATCGTCGGTCGCTGGTCATACTCCGACGCCAAGGCGATTGACGAATACTTTGCCCTGGCCTATGCCAAAAAAGGGCTGCCGGTCGCCATAGTCCGCTACTTTAACGCCTACGGCCCCCGGCTCGACCCCAAAGGATACGGCAGTGTCATCGCCAAGTTCATCACCCAGGCGCTGCGGGACGAACCGATAACCATCTACGACGACGGAACGCAAACCCGCTGTTTCACCTTTGTGACCGACACCGTCAGGGGCACGATATTGGCGGCGACAGTCAAAGAGGCAGCCGGGCGAGTCTTTAACATCGGTTCCGAGCGAGAAACCAGTGTCAACGAACTGGCCCAAGCGATCTGCCAATTGACCGGCTCTAGCTCAGAAATCGTCCACGTGCCATACACCTCCGCCTTTGGCCCTCACTTTGAGGAAACCCGTCGCCGCGTGCCCGACGCAAGCCGTGCCAAAGAAATACTGGGCTTTGAAGCGCAGACAAGTCTTGAGGAGGGGCTACGGCTAACATTGGACTGGTTTCAGAAATCGGCAGACTGGTAGATTGAGGTGTTGGTTGTTTCCTAACTTGCCCAACTCGTAAAGTGAAGGTAACTCGAATGAACTCGACCAAACTGAGCGCGTTCTGCGATAAAATCCTCGAGATTGGCTGGTTGCTGGCGGTGATCATCACCCCCCTGTTCTTTAACGTCTATTCCAGCCGCGTCTTTGAGCCGGATAAACTCACCACCCTGCGCACCGTGGCCGTCATCATGGCCGCCGTCTGGCTGGTCAAACAGATCGAGGAGCGGGCCGTCGGACGGCAAGAGGTGGGGTTCACCTGGCGCACGCCGTTGGTGCTGCCTACCATCTTTACCGTCGTCGTCTACTTGCTCAGCACCCTGCTATCCGTCACCCCCCGCGTCAGCTTTTTGGGTTCCTACCAGCGTCTGCAGGGCACGTACACGACCCTGTCATACATCGTAGTGTTCCTCATCGTCCTGCAGGGGCTGCGCACGCGCGCTCAATTGGATCGTTTGATCACGGTCATCATCATTAACAGCCTGCCCATCGCCCTCTACGGTCTCATCCAGCGCAACGGGCTGGACCCGCTGCCCTGGGGTGGGGATGTACAGAAGCGCGTGGCCGCCAATATGGGCAACGCCATTTTCGTCGCCGCCTACCTGATCATGATCTTTCCGCTCACCGTGGGCCGCATAGCGGAGAGCTTTCAGGCCATCCTGACCGAGGAGGAGGCCAACTGGGCCGATATCCCCCGCGCGGCGGGCTATATCTTTATCGGAGCCGTCGAGTTGATCGCCATCTGGTACGCTCAAAGTCGTGGCCCGCTCCTGGGACTCATCGCCGCATCCTATTTCCTGTTCCTGCTGCTGGCCCTCTCGTCACGTACCAAGTTGGGAGCGGCATCGGCGCTGACCATCGTGACCATCATTGCCTTGGTAGTGGGCTTTTTGGCGATTGTCAACGTCCCCAACGGCCCCCTGCAATCCCTCCAGTACGCTCCCTGGATGGGACGTTTGGGCAGCGTCTTTGATTTCGAGGGCGGCACGGGCAGAGTGCGGGCGCTGATCTGGAAAGGTATGATGGACCTGATCCTGCCCCACGAGCCGATCCGCTACCCCGACGGCCACCCCGACCCGTTCAACGTCCTCAGGCCCCTGGTGGGGTACGGCCCAGAATCCGTGTACGTGGCCTACAACAACTTTTACCCACCTTTGTTGGGACACCACGAATCGCGCACTGCCTCGCCCGACCGCTCCCACAACGAGACGCTGGATTCACTGGCCATCACGGGCCTGTTCGGCCTGAGCGCGTACCTGTGGATCTTTCTCAGCCTGTTCTATTACGGCTTCAAGTGGATCGGCCTGATAAGAGGCCACAAGCAGCGCAATCTGTTCTTTGGCCTCGTAGGTGGATTCTCGGTCGCCAGCGTCGGGTTCTTTTGGTGGTGGCAGGGCTTGCACTTTTTCGGCGCCGCTCTCACGTTGGGCATCGCCGCCGGGATGGGAATTTACTTGGCGATCACGGCCATCATCATCTCGACCGCCGTCATCAAGTCGGACGAGGAATCTTTGCCGCCGCTGCACCCCCATAACTTTTTACTTGTCTCGCTGCTGGCGACCTTTATGGCCCACTTTGTCGAGATCAATTTTGGCATCGCCATCGCCTCCACGCGCACCACTTTCTGGGCCTGCGCCGGCCTGTTCGTCGTGGCCGGGCTGAACCTGATCCGCAAACGCGAGGCGGAGCCGCAGGGGCGAGAGACACAGGGCAGGGGGCAAGGGGCAAGGGGCAAGGGGCAGGAGGCAAGAGGCAGGAGGCGCACGAAGCGCCGCCAGGCCGCCCCACCCCCCGCCCAATCCGCCCTGCCCACCTGGCTGTGGTCCGTACTGACCGTGGCAATCATCGGCGGCTTTGTGCTGGGCACACTGTGCTTCGATTTCGTCACCAACGCCGAGCGCCTCGTCCAGCCCCTGCGCATCCTCTGGCGCGCCCTTACCATCCTGCCGGCCCAGGATAGCCGCGCCTCCTACGGTGCCCTGCTGATCTTTGCCCTCACCTGGGCCATGAGCGCCGTCATATTCCTCTCCGAGATGGCCAAGAGCGGGACGTTCGACGAGCGCAAGGGGGATGGAACCCTGGCGACAGTTCTGTACCTGCTGCTCTCCCCGACCGTAGGGTTCGGGCTTGGTCTGGCGCTGGCCAGCCGCCAGGCTGCAATGTTGAACGTCCAGGCCCAGACTTTGGCTGACGTGATCGCACTGTCCGACCACGTCGCCAGTTTCCTGACCACCTACTATGTTTTCATCTTTTTCGTGCTGATCGCCGGCGGACTGACCCTCTTCCTGGGAACATCCCATCCCACCCAACAGAGCACGCAACCGTTGGGCGCAATCGCCCTCGTCGTGTTGAGCGTCCTGGTCATCGCCGTTGGCATAACGACCAACCTGCGCCCCATCCAGGCCGACATCGTCTACAAGCAGGCCGGCCCGTACGATGGCGGCGGGCAGTGGCTGGTGGCCATCGAACACTACAAGCACGCCATCGAACTCGCCATCGAAGAGGATTTCTACTACCTGTACCTGGGCCGGGCCTACCTGGAGTACGCTTCGTCCATCAGCGAACCGGTCGTGCGGGAAACGGTGCTGCGCGAGACGGAACAAACGTTGCACGAAGCCCGCGAGATAAACCCCCTCAACACCGACCACAGCGCCAACCTGGCCCGCATGTACCGTCGCTGGATGGATTTTGCCGACGCCGAGGATCGCCAAAATCTGTTCCAGCAATCGAACGAGAACTATGCCATTGCGACCACGCTAAGCCCCCACAACGCCATCCTGTGGAACGAATGGTCGCTTCTGTACCTATCGGTGGGCGACGTGGCGCAAGCCCAGGAGAAATGTTCCCATTCGCTGGAACTGGATCCCGAGTTCGACGATACTTGGTGGAAAGTGCAGGCCAGCATCTATGCCAGCCAGAACGACGTCACCCAAACTTTGGAGACTTATGAGCGCGCGCTAGAGATCAACCCCCGCCTGGCCGACGTCTGGCTTCTGATGGGCGATACCTATGTGAGGCAGAACCGGTTGGAAGAAGCGATCGCATCTTATGAACGGGCGCTCGAACTGAAACCTAAACACACCCAAGCCTGGCGTATGTTAGGCTCCCTGTACGCCCAGTCTGGTCGCCTCGACCAGGCCGTCGCAGCGCTCCAACGCGCGCTAGAATTGAGCCCCGAAGCATCCGACGCCTGGGACGCCCACCGTATGCTGGCCATCGTCTACAGTCAAATGGGCCGGAACGACGCAGCTCTCTCTCACGCCCAAATGGCGCTGGAACTGGCCCCTGAGGATCAGCGACCGGTCTTGCAAGACATAGTGGCCCAATTGCTGGCGGCGTCAGAGGTAAACCCATGACCAACTACTTGCTGGTCTTTGCCGGCGCGCTGGTGTTGGCTATGGGCGCTACGCCGGCGGCTCGCCGGTTAGCCGCGCGGACGGGGTTCATTGACCACCCAGAAGCCCGCCGCATCCACACGCGCCCCGTCCCCCGCCTGGGAGGAGCCGCCATCTATCTGGCCGTCATCGTCGCAGCGCTCGTCCTGGGGAGACGATACAACTTTGCCCAATTCGGCGCCATCCTCGTCGGCGCTACCGGCGTCTCCTTCATGGGCTTGGTGGACGACCGCTGGGGACTGCGCCCGCTGATCAAAATGCTGATCCAGGCGCTCGCCGCCCTACTGCTGTACGCCAATGGCATCTACGTCGGCACGTTCCATCACCCCATCCTGAACCTGGTCACCACGGTGCTGTGGGTCGGCTTTATCACCAACGCGGTCAACTTTCTCGACAACATGGATGGCCTGGCCGGCGGCGTCTCTGCCATCGCGGCCGCCTTCTTTGCCCTGATGTGCTCCTTCAGTGGACAATACCTGGTCGGTGCGCTCTCCATCGCCGTGTTAGCCGCCTGCCTGGGTTTCCTGTTCTACAACCTCAACCCGGCCAGCATCTTTATGGGAGATTCGGGGTCTCAGTTCCTCGGCTTTATCCTGGCCGCCATCGGCATCAAACTGCGCTTCCCCGATAACGTCACCTTTGTCACCTGGATGGTGCCGGTGCTGGTGATGGGACTGCCCATCTTTGATACCGCGCTGGTAATCGTCTCGCGCCTGCGCCGCCGCCTGAACCCGGCCACCACGCCCGGCACAGACCACACCTCGCACCGGCTGGCGGCGGCCGGGATGACCCAAAGAGAGGTCGTACTGACGCTCTATGTCGTCTCGTTCATCCTGGGTCTGCTCGCCACTTTTGTCACCCAGGCCTCTGTCCTGGAGGGCTATGTCGTCGGCGGGACCGTCGCCCTGGCCGGTCTCTATGGTATGTGGCGATTGGAGCGCTCTCCCTTCCGATCCAATCAACCAACCAACTAGCGAGGAACCTATGACCACACTTGAAGACAGAATCTCTAATTGTACCGCCCGCGTCGCCGTCATCGGCCTGGGCTACGTCGGCCTGCCCCTGGCGACGGCGTTTGCCAAAGCTGGTTTCCGCGTCATCGGCGTGGACATGGACCAGGGTAAAGTTGACTCCATCATGGCTGGTCGGAGCTACATCCCCGACGTCCCCGCCGCCGACCTGACCGCTCACGTCCAATCTGGTCTCCTCACGGCCACGTCAGACTATGACGAGTTGAGCGAGGCGGACGCCATATTCATCTGCGTCCCCACCCCCTACGATGCCCAACGCGCCCCCGATCTCGCCTACATCGAAGCTGCCAGCCGGGGCATCCGGCCGCGCCTCAAGCCCGGCCAACTCATAGTCCTGCAGAGCACCACTTATCCAGGCACGACGGAAGAGATCGTCCAGCCGATTCTGGAGGAGAGCGGTCTCAAGGCTGGCGACGATTTCTACCTGGCCTTTTCCCCCGAACGCATTGACCCGGGCAATAAACAATGGTCGGCCTACAACACCCCCAAGGTCGTGGGCGGCCTCACGCCCGAGTGCACCCGGTTGGCCTGCGACCTATTGAGTCAAATGGGCGCACCGGTGCATCCGGTCTCCTCCACCCGCGCCGCCGAACTGACCAAGCTGCTGGAGAATACCTTCCGCGCCGTCAACATCGCCCTGGTCAACGAACTGGCCCTGCTGACCGAACGGATGGGCATTGATCTCTGGGAAGTGGTGGCGGCGGCCAAGACCAAACCCTTTGGTTTTATGCCCTTCTACCCTGGCCCCGGTGTGGGCGGGCACTGCATCCCGGTAGATCCCTATTACCTCAGTTGGAAGGCCCGCGAGTACGACTATTACACCGAGTTCATCGAACTGGCGGGCGAGGTCAACCAGGCCATGACCTATCACGCCGTGGACCTGGTGTGTCAGGCCCTCTCCCTGGACGGGAAGCCTCTGCGTGGCTCGCGCGTGCTGGTGCTGGGCGTGGCCTTCAAACCGGATATTGACGACGCCCGCAACTCTCCCGCCGAACGGGTCATCGAACTGCTGCTGAGCCGTGGCGCTGCCGTCCGCTACCACGACCCCTACGTGCCGCGCTTCCAGGTGGGCGGCGACGTCTTTCACCGCGAACCGGTCGTGCTGGAATCGGCCGAGTTGAGCGACGAGGAAATCGCCGCCGCCGATTGTGTCGTCGTCGTCACCGACCACCGCAGTCTCAATTATGAGCGCGTAGTGCAACGAGCCGATCTGGTCGTAGATACGCGCAACGTCACCGCTGGCCTGCCCGGTGGCGGGGCAAAAATAGTGCGCCTGGGTGCGCCCCTGCCCAAGTGATATGTATACCCACCATCCCAAACCCGTAGCCCCACCCCCACCGCCCCCCCGCCTGCTGAGGGTCGTCCAAATCCTGACCGTCGTCGCCATACTGGTCGCCCTCGGCGCGGCCCTCTACTTCCGCGATCGTCTCCAGGAGCTGGAGCAGTACGGCTACGCCGCTGTCTTTCTGGTGGGGCTGGTCAGCAACGCCACGTTGATCCTGCCGGTGCCGGGGCTGGCGATCAGCTCGGTGCTGGGGGGTGTGTTCAACCCGTGGATCGTGGGGCTGGTCGGAGGTGTGGGCCAGGCGTTGGGGGAACTGACCGGCTACATGGCTGGCTACAGCGGGCAGACCTGGGTGGACGAGAACATCGTTTACAATCACCTGGCCCAGTGGATGCAGCGGCACGGCGCCCTGACCATCTTTGTGCTGGCCCTCATCCCCAACCCGGTCTTTGACGTAGGGGGGCTGGCAGCCGGCGCGCTGCGCTTCCCGCTGTACAAGTTTCTGATGAGCTGCACCGCCGGCAAGGTGGTCAAGAACATTGCCTTTGCCCTGGCCGGCTATTATGGAATAGAGGCATTGTTCAGGCTATTGGGAGGCTGATCCTCAGACTCTTACACTGATCTACTTGCCCGCTTGCGGTCTGAAAACTTTGGTGCTATAATGTTCACACCTTGGGCGCGTAGCTCAGTTGGTCAGAGCGCTACACTCACATTGTAGAGGTCAGGGGTTCGAGTCCCTTCGCGCCCACTCTCAGAAGTCAGGCCGCAGCTGCGTGGATGAGCGGGCACCCACCCAGTACCCGCGGCCTTTTTGGTGTCTGGGGTTTGGCAAATTCGATCTGGCTCCGAGAATTGTAATTTGTCAGTATCCAGTTAGTATACCCTGAAAACCATGTCACCATCTCGCGGCACCGACGGGCACTTTGAGGTAGATTGGCTCATTAGCAATCTGCGCTGGTTGCTTTTGGTAAGCGTCGCGTTTGTCAGTTTCACGAACACACTCATTGACTTTATCACCGATCAAAGCGGCAACTTTATCAACGTAATACCCAACTATATACCCCAGATCATTCTCCTGATACTGGCGGCCTTTTACAACTTGGCCGTGATGCTGTTGCTCTCCTACGGCACCCGCCCACGCTTTATGCCGGTGGTGACATTATTGCTCGATACACTCCTGACCATTGGCTTTGTCACCACGTCGGGCGGTCTGTATAGTCCCCTCTTGTTCTTTGCCCTGTTCCCTGTACTCACCGCCACGTTGCGCTTTCCCTGGATAATCAGCCTGATAGTCGCCCTGGTCATCGTGGTGGGATGCGGCGTCATCGGGTACGCGCCTGGCGGGTCGTCGTGGGTAGACCTGCTTCCTTTTACAGCCAGGTCTCTGATCCTGCTGCTGGCAGCCGCCATAAGCGGGCTGGTGGGAGACCGTATGAAACGAACCATTACGCGCAAGTACCGCTCCGAAGAGGAAGCAGAACTGCGCAAGCTACACGCTGCCCAAGAGCGTTCGCGGGCGATCTTTGAGCTGGCAAGTACACTCAGCGCGACACTGAACTATAACAAGGTGCTGGAAGCAGTGCTCGAGGTAGGCGAGGCCGGGATGCACGAATGGAGTCGCCCAGACACATCTCACGTGAGCATGGTGCTGCTCTTTGGGCAGAGTGACCTACGCATCGTTGCCTCGCGCCACCTGACGCAGCGCGACCAAAAAACCACCTTCCGGGGCCAGAGCGGAGTCTTGGCCCAGGCGCTGACGACGGCAGAAGCGCTGGTCGTCAACAACCCCTCGTCAGACCCGGAACTGTGCCAACTCGTCATGATGCACAGTTGCCGGCAGGCGATCATCGTGCCGTTGCGGGCCGGGTTCGAGAGCTTTGGCGCGGTCGTTTTTGCCAGCCCCCAACCCAGAATCTACACAGAAGAACACAAAAATCTGCTCATCGCTATATGTAACCAGGCCATCGTCGCGCTCCAGAACGCCCAACTCTATCAAAGCCTAAGGGAAGAAAAGGAACGAATCGTGGAGGTAGAGGAAGACGCTCGCAAGAAACTGGCCCGCGACCTGCACGATGGCCCCACGCAGAGCATTGCGGCCATCGCAATGCGGCTTAATTATGCGCAGATGTTGTTAAAGAAGGAAGAGGACATAGAACAGACGGTCGAAGAGTTGGTGCGGACGGAAGAGTTGGCGCGGCGCACGACGAAAGAAATCCGCCACATGCTCTTTACACTCCGCCCCCTCATCCTCGAATCGCAAGGGTTGCAGGCGGCTCTGGAGCAATACATCAGCAAACTGGCCGAGACCGAGGATCTACCCATTCACCTGGACGCCATGCCGGAAGCCGACAAGCTGCTGGACAAAAATGCCCAGGGGGTGATCTTTTACATCATTGACGAGGCGATCGGCAACGCCCGTAAACACTCCCGGGCTGAAAGAATTCAGGTGCGATTGTACCTCCAGGATAACACCTTTGTCGCCCAGGTAGCGGATAATGGCCGGGGGTTCGATGTGGGCGCGGTGCAGATGCGCTACGACGAACGTGGCAGCCTGGGCCTGGTCAATATGTACGAACGCGCCGAACTGGTTGGCGGCACGCTGACAATCAACTCGGAACCGGGGAAGGGAACGCAAATCACATTGAGCGTGCCGCTACGGGAACGGTATGGAAGCCGCTGAGCCGCTGGCCGCGTGGCTGTGGTTGAGCGGCTCGCTGCTCCTGGCCATCCTCTGGAACAACCTGGCCTGGCTCCTTCGCCAGCCCCGCTTCGAGACGGCGAACGAATTTATCGCTCGCCTGACCTCCTCCCGCTTCGCCCCGTGGCTGTTCCAGTTCCTGCGTCTGCTGTATTACGTCGGCCTGCCTTATAGCGCGCTCCTGTGGGGCCACGACGCCGTCATCGTGTCTCTGTTGGGGCTAGGTGGCAGGAAAGTGGAAGTCACTCCCGCCGATAGTTGGCTGGACTGGGCCTACGACGTAGGGTGGGGGGCAGTGCTGGGGATCGCGGCCTGGTCGCTGCTGGCGTTAGGCTGGTGGGCCTACCGCCGGGCATTGGCTACCGCCGACATCGAAGGCACGCCCGCCGGAGCCAATGTTTCCGCTTGGACGCTCCTCCGCGAGGCCGCCTTCCACCAAATCCACTGGGCCTTTTACCGCAACGCGCCCATCGTCACACTGGGCGCGTATTGGGGAACCTGGAGTGGGCTGGCGTTGGCAGCTCTGGAGGCGGCGCTCAATCCTGCCTGGCGCAAGAGCTTGGCCGACCCGCAGAAAGCCCCCGCGCAGTTGATGCTCGGGGCGCTGGCCGTCGTCAGTAGCCTGCTATTCTGGCAGACCGAAAACCTGTGGCTGGCAGTGCTGCTCCATTGGGGAGTTTCGTGGGGACTGGCGTTGTGCGCGAGACGTAAAACGTGAAACGTGACCTTATGCCTCAC
>CAYMWP010000137.1:0-12028 GCA_964393895.1 uncultured Anaerolineales bacterium
TGAAGTACGAGAAACTCCCGCCCCACGACGTCGTCTGGGACGTGCCGGACGAGACGCTGGACGCGGTGTTCGCGGACTAGTGACCTAGAACCAATATATGGTTCAGTAGGGGAAAAGAAACCCGGTTTTTCTGTAAGCAACGCGACAAAAACCAGATTTCTGACAGCCCTATCTAAATCGTATTGGCCCTGGAACCAGGTTTTTGCCTCGAAAATGAACGGCGCTTGAGCATGCTATGTGAAGCACGGCGCAGTTCAATAGCTACTGTTCCACAAGCATCCCCGTAGGGGCGCGGCCGCCGCGCCCCTACTTTTTGTTGTGTTGCGTCTACTGTGAGCGCGGCGGGGAACCATACCACGCCGAGCGCAGGCTGCCCGTAGCGCCCAGTGTCGAGACTGTGCCGCTGATGTTGTTGTATGCCCCAGCGGTCAGCTCGTGCCCCTCCAGTACCGCGCCATAGTTGGTGCTCGCACTGTAAGAATCCACCTGGACATAGACCGGTGTGCCTGCGGGCAGGTCGCGTGGGAACTGGCTCCAATCTGGCCGGTAGTAGTCGTCGCCCATGGTCAGGGTGAACACTCCGCTCGGCCCGAGGTTGGGCAAAGCGTCGGCCGTCACTTTCCAGGCCAGGCCGTAATCGGCCAGGTCTTGCCAGGTCTGGTTGACGCCGCTGGGCGCGGGGCTGGGGTCAATGTAGACGTCCACCCAGAACTCGGCGGTGATGCTGATGTTGCCCTGGTTTCTGACGACGACTTGGGCGTCGTTGCTGGCGACGGCAAAGCTCTGCACCACCAGGTCGGGCGCAGGGAGATAATTCTTGTATGCCAGCGGCAGGTGGAGGATGAAATTCTTCACCGTGACCGTCACCGTGGCCGTGTCGGTCAGGCCGCCGAGATCGCGCACGGTGTAGGTAAAGACGTCGCTGCCCTGGAAGCCGGGCGGAGGCGTGTAGGCGACGACCGAGCCGCTGATGCTGGCCGTACCGGTCACAGGCGCGCCCACACTGGCGATGGACAGGGTATCGTCGCTGTCCGGGTCACTGTCGTTATCCAGCACACTGATCGTCGAAGTGACGTTTTCGCCCACCTGGACGACGTCGTCGTTCGCCGTCGGCGGGTCGTTGTCGGCGGTGACGGTGACGCTGACGGCGGCGGCATCGGTCAGGGAGCCATCGGAGGCGGTGTAGGTAAAGACGGCGTCGTAACTGGCGATGGTGTTGGTGGGAGTGTAGACGACCTGGGTGGAGCCGCTGATGACGGCGCTTCCGGTGACGGGCAGGCCGACGGCGGCCACCGTCAAGGGGTCGCCGTTGACGTCTCCATCATTATCCAGCACGCTGATGGCGACAGGGTTATCCTCGCTGGTGGCGGCGGCATCGTCTACGGCCACCGGCGTGACGTTCTGAAAGGTCACGCTGGCCGTCCTTGGCCGGGCTGCCAGCGGGTCGGCGGCTGCCGTGGCTGTCACCAAAGCGGCGCCGGCGGTGGTGGAGGTCAACGCCACACTCGCCTGGTGTGCGGCGTCCGTAGTGTCTGTAGGGGCGCTGAACGCGCCCAGACTGGTGGTGAAAGAGATCACCTCGCCCGCCGGCTGCGCCAGTGTGCCGGTCAGCGCGGCGGTCAATGTGACCGGGGAGAGGCCGTCGGCCGCCTGGGTGGGAGGGGCGGCGTCTAGCGTCAGCGTATAATAGTCAACCCGCGCCAGGGACGGGTCATCGAATTGGTGGTTGAGCGTGGCCTCGATATTGGCCAGCCCGGTGACGCCCCAGTCGTTGTAGAACGCGCTGACGGGCAAGCGACCACTGGGCGCGGTCACAGTGATGTTCACTCCACCGCCCGGCCCGTTGTTGCTAAACGTGTTGGCCTCACTCGTCGCTCCGCCCAGTGTGACGGCAAAGGCGTCGCTCGAGGTGGCATAAGTCAGCCCGGCTGCCAGGTTGCCGCTGATGACAGAGTCGCGAACCACCAGGCTGCCCGACGAGGAACCGTCCACATAGATGCCGGTGTCGTTGTCCTCGATCATGCCGCCTAGCACCAGCGTCGCTCCGCCACTGAGATACACCCCGCCGCCAGAGTTGCTAACGACGTTCGTGGCGTCGAGGAGCAGTGCGCCCGCGCTGCGGACGCCGCCGCCTTCTAGGGCGGCGCCATCCCGGACCGTCAGGCCGGCGATGGTGACGGCGGTGCTGCCGGCGATATCAAAGACGCGGTACGAGCCGCCTCCGCCGACGGCGAGGTTCCCCGCTCCTGGGCCGCTGATGGTCAGAGTGTCGGTGATTGGGGGCAGGGTGGCGGTCAGCACAATAGTCCCGCTGACACTGGGGCCGAAGGTGATGGTGTCGTGACCGCTGTTCGCGTTGGCATCCAGAATGGCCTGTTGCAGCGAACCTGGGCCGCTGGCGTTGTTGTTGGTGACGGTGTAGGTGGCCGCGCGCGCCACCGGCAGCGGCAGGCTGCCCAGCGCCGCTAACAGCAGTGCCAGCATCGCCGCTGGCAGGGTCAATGCGATTACAAAACGTTTGATCTTCATCACTACCTCCTTTTTCTACCTGTCATACCGATCACTTGTAGCGACAGATACTATTCAGGCTAAAGGTGCACCGGCCTGAAAGAGCCGGTGCTGGCCCAGACCGGGTGTCCAGCACCGCCTGTTCTACGGCGGTGCCAAGACCAGCCTGAGTAGTAACCAGCGACAGATACAGACAAAGCGACGGATTGCAAGCCCGCCGCAAATTCATTTTATTTCAGGTTGTGATGTTGGTGTGAAGGAATGGCCGTCGCGTGAGAGTAGAGTGAGCCTCGTCGGGGGTTCAAAGGGTGTACCTGCGCAGCCCGCACCCGCCAGCTTCACAGGGCATTTACGTTTGATCCAGTATCAGTATACAGGATTCTGGGATAAATGCAAATTCATTGGTGGTTACCCATAAGTATGCAGAAGTCTATTCGAGGTGATCGTTTTTTCACCACAGAGGCAGAGATAGGACATTTTTGTGTTTTCGCTGTGCTCTGTGTCTCTGTGGTGTGGACAATCACCAGAAATTCAGGTGGGGTAGTTGCTTGGCACTGTTGGTCGCTGCGTGGTATAATTGTGGCCGTCCAGTACCGGGAGACAAAACGATGATTTTCTTCAATCTCTTGAGCGGCGATCGCGTCCGGCTGACGGCTTTGGACGTGGATGATCTTGCGACCATCGCCCGCCGGCTAGAGGAGTTGCAGGAGAAAAAGAACGACTTTGCTTTTGCGGTGCGCCCTCTTGAGAGCCGAGACCTGATCGGCTACATCGAATTGGACGGCATCCTGTGGCCGCACGTCGCGAGTGGGTTCAGCGTCGCTATAGGAGACCGTGCCCGCTGGGGCCAGGGCTATGGCTACGAGGCGGCGCAACCGGCGCTCCATCGCGCTCTTTGAGAAATTGGGCTTCCGGCGCGAGGGAGCGCACCGCGAGTTCTTGCAGCGGGATGGCGAGCGGTATGACATGTTGTTGTATGGGCTTTTGAAGCACGAGTGGAGGGCAGGCAATGAAGAGTAATCAGACGACGGACGGATCACGCACTGCTGCTGCCCCGGAGGCGACCATGTACCTTGAGGAACTGGAAGAACGCTTTTTGCGCTACGTGCGCATTGATACTCAGAGCGCGGAGGACTCGAACGAGATCCCCAGCACGTCCAGGCAACTCGATCTGCTGAGATTGCTCCAGCGCGAACTGGAGGCGCTCGGAGCCAGCGACGTCGTTCTGACCGACTATGGCTGTGTTTTGGCGACCATACCCGCGACTGCGCCGGCCAGCGATGTCCCTACGGTGGCCTTTCTGGCGCACGTGGACACCGCGCCAGCCTTTAGTGGAACCAACGTGCAGCCCATCGTGCACCGGAACTATGCCGGCGCGCCCATTCTCCTGCCCGATGACCCCGATCAGGTTCTGACGGTAGAAAGTGCTCCCGAGTTGAAGAGCAAGCTGGGGGAAGATGTCGTCACCGCCAGCGGCGCGACGCTGTTGGGCGCCGACGACAAGGCGGGCGTGGCCATCATTATGGTGCTGGCCTCGCGGTTGCTGAGCGACCTCTCCATACCCCACGGGGACATTCGCATCTGTTTCACCCCCGACGAGGAAGTGGGCCGGGGGGTGGAGAACCTAACGCTGGATGACCTCGGCGCCTCCGTCGCCTACACCCTGGATGGCGGCCCCAGCGGAGAGGTAACTTATGAAACCTTCTCGGCCGACAGGACGCTCGTCAGGATCACGGGCGTCTCTATTCACCCCGGCCTGGCCCAGGGTGAAATGGTGAACGCGCTGCACCTGGCAGCTAAATTGATCAACATGCTACCCCAGAGCAAGCGCACCCCGGAGACCACTTCAGGACGCGAGGGGTTCATTCACCTTTACAGACTCAGCGGCACGGTCGCTCAGGCCGAGCTGCACTTTATCTTGCGCGATTTTGAACTGGATGGCTTGCAAGCACACGCCGATTTGCTTCGGACAGTCTGTGACGCCCTGCAAGCGACCGAGCCACAGGCAAAGGTCGAGTGCACAATCGCCAAGCAGTACCGCAACATGCGGTATTGGCTCGAAGAGGATATGCGGCCTGTCGAACTGGCGATGGAAGCGATCCGGCAGGCGGGGATAACGCCCGTCGTCAACCCCATTCGAGGCGGCACGGATGGTTCTCGTTTGACCGAGAGGGGGCTTCCCACGCCCAATCTCTTCACCGGTATGCAAAACGTTCACGGCCCCCTGGAGTGGGTCAGCCTGCAAGATATGGCCAGAGCTACCCAGGTGTGCCTGAACCTAGCACAGTTGTGGGCGGCCGGCGAGTGAACGTCAGTTTTTTGCTTCGAGGGATCGTCATCGGCTTTTCAATCGCCGCGCCGGTCGGCCCGATCGGCGTGTTGTGCATCCGGCGCACGCTGGCCGAGGGGCGGGCAGCCGGATTATTCTCCGGCCTGGGGGCCGCGACGGCCGACGCGATCTATGGCTGCGTCGCCGGGTTCGGGCTGACTTTTATCTCGCGTCTCCTGCTCGGCCAGCAGATGTGGATTCGCCTGGTCGGAGGGCTGTTTCTCTGTTACCTGGGCGTCAATGCCTTGCTGGCGCGGCCGTCCGAGCAGCCGGTCTCTGCCGGCAGGGGCGGGCTTGCCGGCGCGTATGGCTCGACCTTTTTCCTCACCCTCACCAATCCGATGACCGTTCTCTCATTCATGGCGGTGTTTGCCGGGTTGGGAGTGGGGAGCGCGGGCGGGGATTATGGCTCGGCGGCGGTATTGGTTCTGGGGGTATTCGTTGGGTCAAGTCTGTGGTGGCTTTTCCTGAGCGGGGCGGCGAGCGCGTTTCGCGCCAGGTTCGACGCGCGCGCCTTGCGATGGGTGAACGGGGTTTCCGGCGTCGTCGTCACGGGCTTTGGTCTGGCGGCCCTGTTGAGCTTGTTGGGGCCGCAATGAGAACTGCTGGGGTCTCTGGGGTTCAAGGGGTGATGCGCTGTCTCTTCCAAGTTGGGGGAAAAGTAGAGCGGAATGCCATTCCGCCCTACATTACCCCGGTTTATTGAGATGATACGATGCGCTGCCAATTCAACCGGGCCAGCGCCACCCCGGTGCGTTCATAGTACTCCACCCGCACCTCGTGCTTTCCCTCGTGCAGCCAGATGGTTCCACTGCGGTAGCCACGCATCGGGCGCCAGGAGTTGATCAGCAGCCGGTCGTTCACCCACAGCCGCACGCCGTCGTCGGTGTAGGTGGTAAAGCGGTAGAGACCGGTGAAAAAGTGGGCCGTTTGCTGCCAGCGGGCGGAAAAGTGGTTGGGCGGCACACTGGCGTCGGGCGAACCCCAACCCCAGTCGTGATCCAGTCCCGCCTCGGTGCGGGTCAGCAGCGGCTCGCCCTCCAGATAGACGTTGGCAAAATAGGACGCATCCCACTCACCCGCCGGGACAGCGACCTTTTCCGCCGGAGCCGGCGACACCGGCGCTTCCGGCACCACGGGCAGGGAAGAGGGCGGAGCGTTATCCTCTGTGCCGGTTTCCCACCAGAATCGCACGCGGGCGCTGCCGGTGTGCTCATAGTACTCTAGCTTGACGGTGTGCGGGCCTGCCAGGTAGGTGCCGTCCACATAGTGCAGCTCGTAGTCCATATCCTGCCATTTGTCTATGACGATGGAGTGATCTAGCCACAGGCGCGCGCCGTCGTCGGCTTGCAGGACGAAGCGATAGTATCCAGGGCTAAAATCCACCGTGCGCGTCCAGCGGATGGAAAAGTTATCGTCGGGCATCCAATCCACCGGCGGCTCTACGCCCCAATCGAAGGCAATTTTGGCATCGTTCCGCTCCAGCGCCGGCCCGCCGACCATGTCCCGGTTGTCAAAATACTCGCCGTGCCAGTCGGTGAAAGGCTCTCGTAGCTGCCACCAGACGTGGGCGGCGGCGCTGACCTCGTGCTCAAAGTACTCGACGGTGACGGTGTGCCGGCCTTGCGCCAGTTGCAGGTCGCCGGTGTGGGTCTTGGGCAGTGAATGGTCCTCCCACTCGTCCACCACCAGGCCGCCGTCTACCCAGATGCGCACGCCGTCGTCGGTGCTGGCGAAGAAGCGATAGACGCCGGCGTTAAAGTTGAGCGTGCGCGTCCAGCGGACGGAAAAATTATCGGCGTTGACGGCGGGGTCGGGGCTGCCGCCGCCCCAGTCAAAATCAATCGCCTCGTCGTCCCGCGCCAGCACCATCGGGCAGTTCATATCGCGGCAGTTAAAGTACTCGCCGCGCCAGGTCTCGCCGCCCACTACTTGGCTCCAGCCGATGCTCATCGTGGCGTCACCGACGTGCTCGTAGTATTCAACTCGTACCCGGTAGGTGCCGGCGGGGATGTAGCGGTCCACGTCGAGCGGCTCGGCCCAGCGGTCGCGCCACTCGTCAATCACCAGTTGATCCCCCACCCACACGCGCACCCCGTCGTCTGCTAACACCTTGAAGCGGTATGTGCCGCCGGCGAACCACTCGTCCCGCTGCCAACGGACGGAAAAGTTATCGCTGGGCAAGCCCGACCCAGGACTGCCTTTGCCCCAGCTAAAGTTGATCGCCTCGTCGTGGCGGCTCAGGACAGGAGCGCCGCTGAGAGTGGGATTATCAAAGTAATCGGCCCACCACTCCCCCGGCGCACGAGGAGGGGCCGCCGCAACGAGCCTGCCGTTCACGAGCAAGCCCGTCAGAGCAAGGACGAGAAATAGCGCCGTGGAAGCAAGATTTTGGCCTTTCATCTCTGTACCTCCTGGTCATTCTACGCAACTGTCTTACCGCGCCGGTGCTGGAATCACTGAAACGTTAAGGGCGCCGGTCTCGCCGAAGAATGTCTGTCTCTCGGCGTAAATAGCGCAGCGGCAAGTCCGCAACCCGGTCAACAAGCAGGCATAGGGTTTCACGTGTTTATTCTACTCCATTGTATGCCGTTTGGCAATAGATGGAATATGAAAGCTGGCTGCGAAAACCAGGAGGGGGCCGGCTCAGAACATTTCCAGGAAAGCGGCCACACGCTCCTCCACCGCTCCCTGGTTGTAGAGGCGCGAGTCGCACTGGTCGGCCTCCAGGATGAGGACGGGGAGACCCAGTTCTTCCCGCAGTGTGTCCCGCACGTCGCTCTGGGTGATGGAGAAGGGCTTGCAGGAGCGATTGGCGTGCATCACCATCCCGTCCACCCGGAAGCGGCGGGCCAGGTCAGTGATGGTGTGCAGGCGCGTGGGCAGGCCGACGTTGATGAACACGCCGGTGTAGGCCCGAGCCAAGCTGACGAAAGGTTCCTCCACGTCGAGTTTGGTGGTCCAGGAGTTGGTGTAGGTGTCGGCGACGAAGCAAGCTCCCGCGTCCATAAAGGGGCGGAAGAAGCGATAGAGCCGGTACCAGATGGCGATATTGTCCCACAGGAGGCGGACCCGCTCGCCGGGTACTGCGCCGATTCCCTGCGCGACTCGCTCCTGCAACTCTGCCTTGAGGCCGCGGTAGCAATCTATTGCCCGGCGCGTGCCGCGCAACGCGACGATGGGGGCCATGGCGATAAACAGGTCGGGGGCATTGATGGGGGAGGGGACGTGGCGTCCAAATTTCAATATCTCTTGCCACAGTTCGGTCGCCTCGTAGGAGAGGGTCAGCACGGAGTGGAATTTTCCGGGCTTGAGGCGGCGGCCGGTGTGCGCCTCCAGCCAGGCGACGAATTCGTGCAGTTGGGCCGCCACGTAGGAGATGATGTGGGGCTCGGCCGGCGTGGTGCGCTGGAAGGGTACGTCGAGCATGAATAAAGGCACGTCGTAGAGTGCGGCCAGCGCCTCGTACCACTTTTGCACGGTGCCACAGATGTTGGTGCAACAGACCAAGAGATCGGGCTTGGGCATGCCCTTCAGCGGCGCGTCCTGGGGCCGCATCACCGCCCCGATGTGGCCGCGGGCGTAGGAGCAGAGGTCGGCCGGGTAGCCGTCGGCCTCGGCTACCTCGCACAGGCCGACGCTGGCCCGGCGCGCGCCGCACAGTGCGCCATAGTTCTCCGGGTAGAGCGTGAGGATGCCCATAGCCTCCATGATCTCGACCGGCGCGCCGCTGGTGGCGTAGGCCAACGGTTTGAGGCGGGCCAGCGCCTTGCGCTGCACATAATAGCGCGTCATCACGCCGTTGATCTCTTTGAGCGATTTGAGACGGGGGTATTTTGGCATTGGTCTGTCTTCTAGGTTAGCATTTCCACAAACGCCTCCACCCGCGTGTGCAATTGCCCGGCCTGCGAGGCCTGCTCCAACTCGACCAGCAGGTGGGGCACGCCGGCCTCGTCCAGCGCGTGGGCCAGTTGCACATAGTCAAAGCCGTGGGGGTCGCAGAACTTTTGGCGGGCAAAGATGACGCCTTGCGCCCCGCGCTCCTGTATCAACGAGAGCAGGTGAGCGGCGCGACTGCGTCGGGAGTGGTGCTTGGTCGGGGTGGCGGGCAGCGCCAGCAGCCGGTCGGCCAGGGCCACGAGAGGGTCGCCATCCTCGGCGGCATCCACGCCAAAGTACCGCTCTCCCAGGTCCAGCAAGTCGCCAGCGACGCGCGCTCCGGCCGCGGTGATGACGTCGTAGAGAACGGGGTCCGCCAGGGCGGGGCCAACCAGGAGGAGCAGGGGGGCGGGTAAGCGGGAGTGCCGTGGGGTGGTGGGGCAAGGGGGGATGGGGGAGGAGGTAAGGGCGGCGCGCACGCAGGTGTACAGGTCGGACGGATTGAGATCGGCGGCGCGGGCGTAGAGTTGGCGCACCTGGGCGCGGGTGCGGTTGTAGAGGGCAATGCTCTCCCGCAGCGCGTCGTCAGAGATGGAGCGACCGGTGTGGGCCTGCACCCGCTCGCGTAAACTCTCGAGCTCGGCCAGCAGGTAGGCGCGGGAGGCGGGGCCGTCCAATCGCTGGGGCATTCCAAAGTGGAACAAGGGGATGTGAGGCACGTTCCGCCGCCAGAGGTCGGTCAGCCCCTGCACCGTATCGCACGCGTACGCCAGCGCCATTCCGGCCAGGCCGTCCAGTTCGCCAGCGAGCGCCCGGTCGAGCGCGGAACCGGCGACCCAGCAGGTAAAGCCGGGCAGGTGCGTGCGGGCGTAGCCGTGATCCTCCGAGGTGTGGAAGAGGAACACGGGCGTGAAACCCGCCGCGTGGAAGAGTTCCTCGGGGATGTAGGCGGTGAGAAAGCCAAGTGGAGATTGCATGTTCACTCCTGTGCCACGAGGGCCGCGCCGATGGCGCCGGCCAGTTGGGCGTGTTCCGGCACGAAAACCTGGCAGCCCAGTTTCTCTTCCAGCATGCGGGGCACGGCAGCGTTGCGGGCCACGCCGCCAGTCAGCGCGACCTGTTCTCTCACCGGGATGCGGGCGACCATGGTGGCGATGCGGGCGGCGATGGATTCGTGGATGCCGGCGATGATCTCTGGCCTGGGGGCGCCTCGGCCCAGGTGGGTCACGACCTCCGACTCGGCAAAGACGGTGCAGGTGCTAGAGATTTTGGCGCGGCGCGGGGCGGCGAGGGCCAACGCGCCAAAGTCTACCAGGTCTACCTCTAAAGCGCGGGCCATCACTTCCAAGAAGCGCCCGGTGCCGGCGGCGCATTTATCGTTCATCACAAAGTCGAGCACGCGGCCAGCCGGGCCAACGGCGATGCCTTTGCTATCTTGCCCGCCGATATCTATCACGGTGCGCACGTTGGGGCAGAGATAGTGGGCGCCCCGGGCGTGGCACGTGATCTCGGTGACGGTGCGGTCTGCGCCGGGAACCTGCACGCGGCCATAGCCGGTGCCGACGAGGCGGGAAACTTGCTCGCGGGTCAATTGGGCCTGCGTCATGGCCTGGTCGAGCACCTGGCGCGCGGCGGCGGCCCGGTCGTACCCGGCGAGGATGACGACGGTGGCGAGTAATTTCCCCTCTTCAAGAATAGCTGCTTTGGCGGTGATCGCGCCCACGTCTACGCCGGCTGTATACATGCCGTAAATGGTACGCGAATTGCGCGAGATGTCAAGTGACAAACTTTTCAAGGCGTGGTATACTAACGATGGGGTGACTAATGGGAGTGCGCGTGTAAGGGGGGTAGCATGTCTGTGCGAGTGCTGATTACTGACGATCATGGGGTGTTGCGTGAGGGAGTGATCTCGATCCTGTCCGACTATCCCGAATTCGTCGTGGTTGCCGAGGCAGGGGATGGGAAGCAGGCGCTCGATTTGGCCCGGCAGGTGCAACCGGATCTGATCATCCTCGATTTGATGTTGCCTACTCTGGATGGCCTCCAGGTGGCCCGCAGGCTGCGCCACATTCAACCGGACGTCAAGATCGTGGTGCTCAGTGCGCTCACCGAAGCCGAGGTCGTAGACCAGGCGATGGCAATTGGAGTGGATGGCTACATCTCAAAGACGCGCTGCGTCGAGGACCTGACCGATGCGCTGCGCCTGGTGATGCAGGGCCAGAGCTTTGTTTCGCCGGGTCTACGCAGGTATGCGCCCGTCATCAAGCCGAGCGGGACGGAGCGCAATCGCCAGATGGATCTTTTAACTTTACGCGAGCGCCAGGTGATGAGTATGATCGCGGCCGGTTTGACGAACAAGCAGATTGCGCTCCGGCTCGGCATCAGCATACATACAGTCCGCAGCCACCGCCAACGGTTAATGGACAAACTCGACGTCCACGACATAGCCACGCTGACCCGCATTGCCGTTGACTGGGGAGTGCTCGGCAAGTATCAGTAGGTGCGGCTTTGTTCGGCGTGCGGCGCACCTGGCTCCTCGAACCTGTATCTAGCGAGATTCCCAGTCCCAACGATCGAGTTCGGCGTTGTTGGAAATGGCCTCGAACAGATGCCTCGTCTGCGGGGTAGGCCCCTCACCGAACAACCCGTCGAACAATTTTTCGCAGTTGCGGTATACCTTGAGCGCTTGCCCCTTGTCGCCAGTGTAATAGTGATAGTACATCAACTGGCGATAGACGCTTTCCAGGAGAGGGTCCACTTCCAGCGCGGCCTCGCCTGCCGTTGCCCGCCCGCTCAGTACAATGACCTTTGTCCGAGGGCGCTGTTCTGTCAGATAGTCGAGCAATAGCCAACCGGCGCCGCCGCGCACGGGCAGGTCGAATTCGTGCAGCACCATGTCGAGGAAAACGACGTTAAAGGACTCTTGGTCTAGTTGAGCCAGCGCGCTCTCATAGTTGTGCGCCGTGCCAAAGATATGCCCCTTGAGCGACTGACCTGGCTCAGGCGCTCCAATTCCTCGATGCGACGCTGGCTCTGCCGGGCCCGGTCAATGGCTACCGCCGCCTGCAATTTCTTCGCCCCGGACTGCTTCAACTTCCAGGTCAGCAATTCCCGTTTTGGCAATTCTAGCTTAGTGCAGACTGCCGTAAATTCGTGCCGAGTTTTTCACACTCACACCGGCCTAAAGAGCCGGTGTTAGGGCGCTTTTCGGCCAATTTGTGGGCCTAGCGCCGCCTCTTCAGGGCGACGCGGCCGGCGCAAAGCGGAACGAATTTATGCATCGCTGCACTTAGTACAGGTTTCCGTTAATTC
>CAYMWP010000138.1:0-11969 GCA_964393895.1 uncultured Anaerolineales bacterium
AGATCGTCGCGCCTGCCGCGCCTCGATTATGAGAATTTGGATCTACTGAGACTATGGATAAAATAGAAAGAGGAGTAACGAATGGACTTGAGCGGGACGTTTCAAGAGCTTTTACAAGACGCGCTGCGTTTTATACCCCATCTCATCGCAGCCCTGATCACGTTTGCAGCTTCACTGCTTCTTTCGGGAATGGCCGCGCGATGGGTGCGGCGTGCTGCGCGGGTAAAGATCCGTGATCCAGAGACGCTCCAACTGCTTTCCCGGTTGACACGTTGGGCGGTCATTCTCGTGGGAACCCTGGTCGCGCTGGAGCAGGTCAATTTCGACGTGACCAGTTTCATCGCCGGCCTGGGCATCGCCGGGCTCACGATAGGCTTCGCCCTGCAGGATATCGCCCGCAACTTTGTCGCCGGCATCCTCCTGCTGGTCCGACAACCGTTCAACATCGGCGACGCCGTGGAGGTGGCAGGCTACGCCGGCACCGTGTTGGATATAACCACCCGCGATACGGTGCTCAAGACGTGGGACGGCGAGATGGTGATCCTGACCAACATTGACGTCTTTACCAGTGCGATCACCAACTACTCCGAACTGCCCCACCGCCGGCGCACCGTCTACGTCGGCCTGGGCTACGGTGAGGACGTGGGCCAGGCCACTCGCCTGTTCCTGGACGCCATTCGCGGCGTGGAAGGAGTGTTGGACGATCCGGCGCCCTCATTGTTGGCGGAGGAACTGGGAGACTCGGCCCTCACGCTGGCGGCCCGCTTCTGGGTCAACCAGGAGACTCACGACCTGTTCGACGTTCACTCCGAGGTGGTGCGCGCGATCAAAAAAGTCGCCGAGAAGAAAGAGATTGATCTGCCGTATCCTACCCAGACGGTGCGGCTGGAGGGAGCGTGGCCCACGACTACAGCATAGAGGATCCGATTCACACGGGGCGGGGGAAATGAAGCGACGCTGGTTGTTGTGGCTGCTGATCATCGTCGCCGTGTGGATCGTGGTCAGCCGCTTCGCCGAGATCAAAAACTTGGCCCAGACGTTGGGTCAGGGCGAGTGGGGTTGGGTGCTGGCAGCGGCGTTCTTGCAAGCGATCTACTATGTCGTTTACGCGGCGTTGTACCAATCCGCCTTTGATACTGTAGGAATCAAGAGCCGCGTGAGCCAACTGCTGCCGGTGATGTTTGCGTCCCTCATAGTCAATGTAACAGCGCCCGTAGCAGGCCTCGGCGGAGCTGTACTCTTTGTGGACGATGTCGCGCAGCGTGGCCAATCGGCGACGCAGGCGGCAGCAGGAGCTATACTGGTGTTGGTGGCCGATTTTGTCACGTTCACGCTGGTGCTGATCGTCGGACTGACCTATCTCTTCCTACAGCATAACCTCCAGGCCTATCAGGTCATTGGTGCTGCTGTCGTGCTGCTGGTCGCCGGCAGCCTGATCGGCGTGTTGCTGCTCGGCCTACGAGGGACAGGCCGTCTGCGCAGGGTGCTCGGCTGGGTCCAACGTGTCGTGAACCGGATAGGCGGATGGTTCCGCCGCCCGTCCCTGCTGACCAGCGATTGGGCCGAGAAGAACACGGTCGAGTTCACCAAAGCTGCCGCCGCTATCGCCGCTCACCCTAGACGGCTGGCCCGCACGCTGGCCGTGGCATTGACCACTCGTCTCGTTCACCTTGCCAGCCTCTTTGCCCTCTTTCTGGCCTTTTATCGGCCGGTGGGGTTGGGGGACCTAGTAGCAGGCTATGCAGTCGGTTTTACGTTCTGGATCGTATCCATCACGCCTCAAGGTATCGGCGTGGTGGAGGGAGTTATGGCGCTGGTGTTCACTTCGTTGGGAGTGCCGCCGGCAGAGGCCACGACAATTGCGCTCGCCTTTCGCGGGCTGGGTTTATGGTTACCTCTGGCCGTCGGTTTCTTTTTGCTGCGGCGAGTGAGGTCGTTTGGGCACACCTCAAATGTGTAACCAACTCTGCGGGGGCTATCGGCAGCTCGACTTGCGAACCAGGGAGTGACTTTGCCTTGAGCCTCCTTTCTCTGATCATACACGGAACCAGGGAACTCGGTCTCGTGACCTTATGGCATAGCTTCATTCATCTGATCCGGAAACGATGGTATCAAGCCAGATTCGGGAGGAAGGGGCGAATCCGCGAGCCAGCCGCATCGGATTACGCGTACTCCAATCGCGTCACGGGCCACACACGCCAGGGACAGACAGTGACTATCACGTCTGCTAACAGCGATTGCGCACTCACTATCTTGGCTCCGGATCTGATCCGCGTCCACTTTCGACCGACGAGTCAATTAGCCGACCCCCCGATCCAATCTTGTGCTATCGCCAAACCCGACGGCGACTGGCCCGCCTGCGACTTTGTCATCAATGAAACGGACAATGCCATTGAGATCAAAACCTCACGCACTGTCTGCCGAGTCGCCAAAGCCTCCGGCAGGCTGACATTCCTCGATTTGGAAGGCCAAGTAGTCAACGAGGATCAACTCGGTGCGGGGCGACATCCCTCAGGCCACGTCGTCTGCCACAAACACGTCCAATCTGACGAGCACTTTTACGGTCTGGGGGAGCGCACGTTCGGGCTCGACCTGCGCGGGCGCAGATACGGCGTGTGGAACACCGATCCCCGCACCTACCGGTTGGGTCAGGATCCTATCCACATGTGCATACCCGTGCTGTTGGGACTGCACGACCAGGGTCGCCAGGGATATGGCCTCTTCTTTGACAATACCAGCCGCGGCTATTTCGACCTGGGCGCAAACAGTCCCGATGTCGCCTCCTTTGGAGCTGAGGATGGCGAACTGTGTTACTACTTCATCTACGGCCCGGCGCTGACCACAGTGGTGGAGCAGTACACGGAGCTGACCGGTCGGATGCTACTGCCGCCGCTGTGGATGCTGGGGTATCATCAAAGCCGCTGGTCGTACCAGCCTGAGGCTCGCGTGCGCAAGCTGGCGGCCGACTTTCGCGAGGTCTATCACGTCCCTTGCGATTGCATCCACCTCGACATTCATTACATGGATGACTATCGCTGCTTCACCTGGGACGCGAATCGCTTCCCCAACCCGGCCAAAGAGATCGCCGATCTTCACGAGATGGGCTTCAAGGTCATCGCGATCATTGACCCAGGCATCAAAGCTGACCACAACTACTGGGTCTGCCAGAGCGGCCTGGAAGAGGACGTGTTCTGCAAATATCCCGACGGCAAAACCCTCTTCAAAGGACCGGTCTGGCCGGGCGATTGCTACTTTCCCGATTTCACCAACCCGCGCGTGCGGGCCTGGTGGGGAAAGCTGTACAAAGTACTGACCGAGATAGGCTTGGACGGAATCTGGAACGATATGAACGAGCCGGCTATCTTTGGGCTGCGTAGCACGACCATACCCGACTTTGTGCAGCACAACATGGAAGGGCGCACCGGCGACCACGCCAAAGCTCACAACATCTACGGCATGCAAATGGCGCGGGCGACGGCCGAGGGGATGGCAAAACTGCGCCCCGACGAACGCCCCGTCTGTATCACTCGCTCTGGCTGGGCCGGAGTGCAGCGGTACGCGATGAGCTGGACCGGCGACAATTGTTCCAACTGGGACCATCTGTGGCTCTCCATGCCGATGCTGATGAACCTGGGGTTGTCTGGCATGGCGAATACCGGCCCCGACATTGGCGGCTATTCCCGCTTTGCCACAGGGGAACTATTCACCCGCTGGCTGCAGATGGGCGTCTTTTTCCCTTTTCTTCGTTCTCACACATTTGTCCACAGTCCCGATCAGGAACCCTGGAGTTGGGGAGAACCCTACTTGAGCATCAATCGGCGCTTCATCGAATTGCGATACCGGCTGTTGCCATATCTCTACACCGCCTTCTGGCAGTCTGCTCAGAGCGGCATCCCCATCGTGCGCCCGTTGTTATTGGATTTCCAGGATGACGCCGCCATCCATACGTTGGACGATCAGTTTATGTGCGGAGATAGCTTCCTGGTGGCACCCGTGATCGAGAAAGGGGCCGCCCGTCGCTCCGTCTACCTGCCCGCCGGCGTCTGGTACGATTTCTGGACAGATGAGCCGATCTGTGGCCCGAGCCACGTTGAGGTAGATGCGCCGCTGGAGCGGTTGCCGCTATTTGTGCGAGGCGGTTCCGTCGTGCCAATCGGCCCGGTGATGCAATACGTTGGCGAGCGCCCGATAGACAAGTTGATCTTGCACATCTACCCTGATACTCCCTCCACCAAAGCACGAGCCTCCCAACTGTACGAGGACGACGGGCATACCCGGACCTTCCAAGAGGGCGCTTATCGAATCACTGACTTTGTTCTCTCGACGGATGGAACGCCCTTGTCGCATCTCGACCTGCACCGCCGGACCGAGGGGGGCCACAAACCAGGATACCGCAACTTTGCGGCCATTATCCACGGTGTGACTCGATTGCCCCACACTGCCACCGCCGATGGGCGACCCATCGGACAGTGTGAGCTAGATGACAATGCTTCTGCCATTCGTTTTCCTGTGGGCACGTTCAGCCACCTGAGACTCCAATGGCTGTAGAGGATAGGTCGGGAGGAGCAAATTGATACAATGGTAAAAAGGTCTGCAAAGGTACGCGATCCGTGTAACAGATGGCGAAATTGAAAAGTACGCGAGTTCGAGAACTTGAACGTCCAACCGATGGAGGAGCATGAAAGAATCTCGATCCACTCAACAAATTAACGAACCGTGGACGCGCTCACAGCAAGAGGCGCTCGAAGCTTTGGCCGTCTCTTCCAAACAGGGACTCGATACCACCGACATCAAAGCACGGCGTAAGCAATATGGCCCCAATCGCCTGCGCAGCACCCAGACCAAAAGCGCCTGGCACATCTTGATTGAACAGTTCAGGAGCTTGATCGTCCTGCTGCTCGTGGTGGCAGCCACGCTGTCGTTTACGTTTGGTGAGTGGGTAGAAGGCGCCGCCATTGCAGCCGTCATCGTCGTCAACGCGCTGATCGGTTTTGTGACCGAACTTCGAGCAGTTCGTTCGATGGAGACGCTGCAACGGTTAGGCAGCGTCAGCGCCAAGGTCCGTCGAGGCGGTCAGGTGCAAGAGATCCCGGCGGCGAAACTCGTACCAGGAGACATCGTTCTGGTAAACGGCGGCGACGTCGTCACCGCAGACCTGCGCTTGATCGAGGCTTCGAAACTGCAAGCTAACGAATCAGCGCTCACGGGCGAATCGGTGCCCGTAGGCAAGCAGGTGGAACCCATCGAAAAAGACGTCCCCCTAGCCGAGCGTGCCAATCTGCTCTTCAAAGGGACGGCGGTGACCCGGGGGACGGGAGAAGGCGTCGTCATCGCAACTGGGATGGAGACCGAATTGGGGCGCATCTCCGCTCTCGTCGAGGAGGCGGAGGAGGAGATCACGCCGCTGGAGAAACGGCTTGGTCAACTGGGCCACCGACTGATCTGGTTGACCTTGGCCATTGCAGCGCTCGTAGCTGTGACCGGCATCCTGACCGGAAAAGATATCATTCTGATGATTGAAACGTCCATCGCCCTGGCGGTGGCCAGTGTACCCGAGGGATTGCCTATCGTTGCGACCGTCGCCCTGGCGCGTGGGATGTGGCGCATGGCTCGTCGAAACGCGCTAGTCAATCGCCTTTCCGCTGTCGAGACGCTGGGGGCAACGGACATCATCCTTACCGACAAGACCGGTACGTTGACGGAGAACCAGATGACGGTCACTGCGTTCGCGCTCCCCTCCGGCGACATCCAGGTGGAAGGAGAGGGGTTAAAGACAGAGGGTGGATTCAGCCGCAACGGAACATTGCTGGATTTATGTGACGACGAAACGCTCCGCAGGGCGCTGGAGGTTGGAGTGCTCTGTAGCAATGCAGCTCTGGGGCAGATCGAGTCAGACGAGGATATTACGGCCGTCGGCGATCCTGTAGAAGTGGCCCTGCTGGTGGCAGGTGCCAAGGCGGGGTGGGAGCGCCAGGATCTCTTGGATAAAAAGCCCGAGGTGCGCGAGGTAGCCTTCGATCCCGCTGTCAAGATGATGGCGACTGTTCACAACATAGATTCTCGGTATCAGGTCGCCGTAAAAGGCGCGCTCGAGGCTGTGATTGCAGCTTCCTCACACATTCTCACAGCAGAGGGCGAGCAGAAACTGACAGACGCGGACCGCGAAAAGTGGCGCGAGCGAAACAACCAGATGGCCAGAGAAGGAATGCGAGTTCTGGCCCTGGCCGATAAGACAATGGACGATCCCAATGCCAATCCCTACGAGAGACTGACGTTTCTGGGACTGGTCGGGTTACTCGATCCTCCACGCAGCGAGGTACGCCCGGCTATCCGTGCCGCTCAGGACGCAGGCGTGCGGGTGGTGATGGTGACCGGCGATCAGCCCGCTACGGCCAGCAACGTGGCCGCCGCCGTGGGGTTGGTCGAGGGCAAGGACGTGAAAGCCATTCACAGCCGAAACCTCAAGCATCCCCAAGAGTGGATGGAAAAAGATCAAAGACGCATTCTGCAAACTCAACTCTTTGCCCGGGTCACTCCAAAGCAAAAGCTCGATCTGATCGCCATCCATCAAGAAAACGGCTCCATCGTTGCAATGACGGGCGATGGGGTAAATGACGCTCCAGCCCTGAAGAAGGCCGACATCGGCATCGCGATGGGTAAGCGGGGCACGCAGGTGGCGCGCGAAGCCGCCGACATGGTTCTCAAGGACGATGCATTCTCGACGATCGTCGTCGCCATTGAACAAGGACGCGCGATCTTTGACAACATTCAGAGATTTGTCCTCTATTTGCTCTCGTGCAACGTGGCCGAGGTGATGATCGTCTCGCTGGCTTCATTGATCAACGCGCCACTACCGATCCGTCCCCTCCAGATTCTCTTCCTTAACCTCGTCACCGACGTGTTCCCATCTCTGGCGCTGGGGGTAGGAGAGGGTGATCCATCCTTGATGGAACGTCCGCCTCGCGATCCAGAGGAACCGATTATGACGCGCCGCCATTGGCTCGCCGTCGCTGGATACGGCTTGGCGATAGCGCTTTCGGTGCTGGGGGCCTTTGCGCTGGCGATCCGTTGGCTAGAGATGGCACAAGACCGCGCTGTGACAATCTCTTTCTTGACCTTGGCCTTTGCGCAATTGTGGCACGTGTTCAACATGCGGGATCGAGGTTCGAGTCTCTTGCATAACGATATCACACGTAATCCCTACGTATGGGGAGCGCTGGGGCTGTGTATCGGCCTGTTGATGGTCGCCATCTATCTGCCCGGCCTCAGCAATGTACTGCAGGTAGTTGACCCAGGGGTTGAGGGATGGGGACTCATCGTCGGCGCGAGCCTCGTACCGTGGGCTATCGGGCAGATTTCAAAGCAGCTAGACCAAAGTCGGTACCGATGACAATGGAGGAAAGAATGGTTCGACAATGGCATATTAGCTGGCCTCAGACCTCCGAGGTCTAGAAAATGGTCTCGAGTAGCAAAATTGTAGCTCGATCAAGTTTCTCGACGGGCGAAATTGACTGTCAGAGACCTCGGAGGTCTAATGTGCCATTGTCAAGATAGTCACGAGAGAGTTTACGTGTGAATTTGTAACCGTTCAGGGTGAGTAGGTTTGAGGATCACCATTGTGAAAGTGCAATTCTTGTGATAGCATGATGGCTGATACCAAAAGGGTATTCGATGAAGCAGACATTGATCGTATCATCAGAAAGAACGAGGAGGATAAAGTAATGTTACGCAGTGTAAAAATTCTACAAGGTTACATGATCCACGCGACGGACGGAGACATAGGATACGTAGACGATTTTTACTTCGATGAGCAAGCTTGGACCATCCGGTATCTTGTGATCGCACTCAGCGACTGGCTCACGAAAAGACGGGTGCTTCTCTCTCCCATTGCCCTTGGTACGCCCAAATGGGAGGCAAAGTCGTTCCCTGTGAGACTCACGCAGGAGCAGGTGGAGAACAGTCCCGCCATTGACACAGACAAGCCGGTCTCGCGCCAGATGGAGGAAGAACTGCACAGCTACTATGAATGGGCCCCTTACTGGAGAACCGGTATACGCCCGGTCGGCGTAGGAGCCCTAGCGGTCGCGCAGATGGTAGCAGGAACTGAAGGAGACGAGCAAAGTTCCAAGGAGAAGCAGAGGCAAGATCCACATCTGCGGAGCGTGAGTGAAGTGATTGGCTACGATATCCAGGCCAGCGACGGCGAAATCGGACACGTGGATGATTTTATCGCCGACGACGAGACCTGGGCCATCCGTTACATAGTGGTAGATACGCAGGACTGGCTTCCTGGCAAAAAAGTGTTAGTCTCGCCGGCCTGGATCCGCACGGTGATCTGGGCCGAAAGAAATGTTCACGTGGACCTTTCCAGGGAAGCCGTGAAGGATAGTCCCGAGTTCGACCCCTCCGCGGCCGTGAACCGGGAGTACGAACTCAGGCTCTACGACTATTACGGCCGGCCCAAGTACTGGACGCGGGTCTAGTTGTAGAAAGGATGCCGTAGGGGTTTTGGGCGCTAACTATTGAAGTAGTGTTGTTTTGGAGTCTATCGAACTTGACTGGATGCAGTTGCAGGTCCTGGCTCGCGTTGGCAGGGCGATGCTGCTGGGCACCGCGATCGGATTTGAGCGCGAGATTGAGAACAAGCTGGCCGGTCTACGTACCCACATGCTCGTAGGAGGCGCGGCGACTTTGTTCGTGGCGTTGGGAGATTGTGATAGAGCATTTCAGTGTGGGTTTGGATGGTGGATTGGTGCGGTCAGATCCGGTGCGCATTATTGAGGCAGTGGTCACCGGCGTGAGCTTCCTGGGAGCAGGGACTATTGTACTCCGCAGAGGTAAGCGTCAGGTGGAGGGGCTAACTACCGCGGCCTCAATCTTGTTCACCGCTGCGGTGGGGGTCTGTGTGGCTCTATCGCAGGTGGTGCTGGCGATAGGCGCGACGGTGCTGGTGCTGATCACACTGCGCGGCTTGGGTTTGTTGGAAGGGTGGCTGGGGCGGCGGAGTTAGTATATGCGCATAGTCATTTTCAGCAACACCTATAAACCCACCATCAGCGGAGTCGTGACTTCTATCAACATGTTTCGGCAGGGGTTGATCGAGGCCGGCCACGACGTGCACATTGTGGCTCCAGAACACCATAACTTTGTCGACGAGGAGCCTTACGTCTTTCGTCTCCCCGCTCTCGATCTGCCGGGTGAACTGGATCTCTCATTGGCGCTGCCTCTCAAGACTAGAATCGCCACTACAGTGCAGGGTATCAAACCAGCCCTGATCCACAGCCAGCACCCGGTCCTGCTGGGCGACCTGGCGGCTACCCTGGCGAGTGATCTGGATCTTCCCCTGGTTTTCACTTTCCATACCCGTTACGATGAATATGCCCGACAGTACGTCCCGATCGCGTCGACGCTGGCCGACGTAGTGGCCAGGGAAATCATCGAACGGTATCTGGAAAAATGCGCCCACGTCGTGGCTCCCACGGCCAGTATTCACGACTTGATCCAGCGCGAGTATGCAGTTGACGCACCCACCACCGTTGTGCCGACACCGGTGAACCTAGATCAGTACGACGATCTGAAACCAAGACGTGTGCGCACCGACTTGGGACTGGAGGAGGCTGAACTGTTACTATACGTGGGTCGGTTAGCCGGGGAGAAGAGTCTCGACTTTTTGATGCGCGCCTTTGCCAGAGTCGCGGCCAAGCGTCCCCAGGCCCGGTTGCTGCTGGTGGGCCAAGGGCCAGAAGAGGATAGTCTGCGAGAGATGGCGCAGGAACTCGGCCTCGGCGAGCGGGTGGTCTTTGCCGGGACGGTTCCCCACGACGAGGTGCCCCACTATGCCGCCGCCGCCGACCTGTTCGTTTTCTCCTCCACGACAGAAACGCAGGGGTTAGTGCTGATTGAGGCTATGGCCGCCGGCGCTCCGGTGGTAGCGGTAAAAGCTCCAGGCTCGACCGACGTGTTGGCAGAAGGAGGAGGCATGCTTGTGCCGTCGCGGGAGGACACCTTCGCCGATGCGGTACTAGAGTTGCTATCTGACAAGCCCCGCCTCAGGGAGATGGGAGAACAAGCCGCGCGAGCTGTACAACGTTACGCTGTGCCTGTCGCCACAGAGAGGCTGCTCGCTGTCTACGAAGCGGCAGTCGCGGCCGGTCCAAATACCGCGTGACGAGCGAAGTGAATTACACATTCGTGTACAATTATCATCGATTTCAGGGCAGCGCCATAGACTGGATAACTTGATAATGGCACATTAGACCTCCGAGGTCTTACCCAACTCATCTGAAACACACCCATTTGATTTGATATGAGTGCAGGAATATACAACCAGTGACTGAACAAAACTTTTCCAGCGATATCCGCATCAGCCGCGAACTGGGCCTGTGGCGGGCGATCACGCTCAGCCTGGGTGTGATGCTCGTCCTACTGGTCTACGTGCTGGCAGGAGGGGCCGTGGCAGCCGCCGGGCCTGCGGCGCCGCTGGCCTATCTGCTGGCCACCCTGCTGCTGCTGATCAACGTCCTGGGCTACGTTGAGTTGGCCATGAGCGTTCCCCGCCCCGGCGGAGCCTACGGTCTGGTCCACGAGGCTCAGGGTGGGACGTGGCTGGCTTTCATCACCGGCTGGATGCTCACGCTCTCTGGCCTGGGGATGTGCGCGCTCCTGACCCGGGGATTCGCCGTCCAGGTGACCATGCTGCTGCACGACCACCTCGGCCTGGAACTCCCAATCTGGCCGTGGGCTGCGGGACTGGTGATCCTCTTGGCGGCCGATAACGGGCTGGGCGCCCACGAGGGCCGACGCAGGACGGTGATCGCTTCCCTGATCATCGTGCTTCTGGGGTTCACCTTGTTGGCCGTACCGCGCATTCAGCTCGACTATTACTCATCCTCGTCCGACGCTGCCCGTCATTGGGGTCAGTCGTTGCCCTTGGTGATGGTCGCCTTCGTGGGTCTAGAGATCACGGCTGTCCTCCAAAACGAGATGCGTCAGCGAAAAACCAACGCTCCCCGCGCTCTGCTGATGGCGCCGGCGCTGACCGCTGCACTCGGAGCGATCATCGTCGGCGTGACGATAGGCGTCGCTGGCCCTCAAAGCCTTGCCACTTCTCGAGTTCCTTTGGCCTTGCTCGGCGCCGCCGTGGCCGGAGGAGGCGGCAGGCCGTTCATTCTGATCATTGGCGCCCTGGCCCTGACGCTCGACCGGGCGCTGATGATGGTCGTGCGCCAGGTCTACACCATGAGCGCCGATGGCTTCTGGCCGGCCGGCCTGCGGCGCATGCAATCACGCTTCCGGACCCCCTTCCGGCTCATCGTGCTCGTCGCCGTGCTCGTGTTGCCGTCGGTGCTGCTGCCGGTGGATTTTGTGGCTCGACTGGCGAGATCATGGCCCGCACCCAGCCCACCCTGCTCGATCTGGCCGTGGCCCTGACCTCGGGGATGGCCGGGGCGTATGCCCTGGCCCGCAAGGACGTGAGCGCGGCCCTGCCCGGCGTCGCCATCGCCGCCGCGCTGATGCCGCCTCTGGGAGTGGTGGGCCTGGGGCTATCGCTGGGGAGCGTGCAGGTGGCCAGCGGCGCCTTCCTGCTCTTTATCACCAACCTGGCCAGCATCTGCCTGGCCGGCGTGATCGTCTTTATCCTGCTGGACGTGCGCCCTCAAACCTGGCAGCCGGAGGTGCAGCGGCGGATCCGGCGCAGACTGATCGGCTTTGCGCTTCTGGTGCTGGCGATCGCCATCCCGCTGGGGATCATCATGGGCGGGATCGTGCAGGACACGGCGATGCAGCGTACCATCTGGGAGATTTTATCGGAGCACGCGCTCGCTCAACAGAGAGAGTTGGTCGAGTTCGAGTATCGATCAGATTAGTCGTTTTTACCACGTAGCCAGCGACTAAAGTCGCCACTATAAAGCTATACCAGACCAAGGAGGAAATTCTATGCATCGGAACGAATCGCCCGACGAAGCTCA
>CAYMWP010000139.1:0-11869 GCA_964393895.1 uncultured Anaerolineales bacterium
CAACCCCGGGCACCATAGATGTCTGCCGGCGCGCTTTACCCGGTAAACAAATACTAACGCAGATTGGTTCATTCTTCCGAGAATGAACCAATCTCGGCATTACAAGCTACTCGATCTCGATGTCAAACTCGCCCATCATGATCATTGGCAACTCGCCGATCTCGATGTCGTATCGGAAACGGCGCCGCAGGACGCACGCCGCAAACTGGAGGGCCAGCCGGGCCGGCGGCGGCAGGTTTCCGTCGGCTATCAGATCGTCCAGAACCGGCACGACCGCCACGGTAGACCGGGCAAAGGGCTGCAACAGAACGCCCGGCATCGCCAGCCCCCGGATGTCCCACAGCGACAATACCGCTTCAGAACTGCCCACAGCCATGAACGACTCGTCCGGCGAGATGTGGAGCGAGGTCAGCGGCCCGTCAAGGACCTGCACACTGCCAACTGAGGCGCGCGTTTCCAGGTCGGTAAAGTGAACGCTACCGTCAGACGCCGCCGAGATCACGATAGAGGAACCGTGCAGCATCTCGACGCCTTTCATTCGTCCCTCGTGATGCGTCAGTGGCTGCCCTTCTCTGGTAAGCCAGGTGCGATCCTCCTCGTACCAGCTTGCACCGTTCCAATATCGCATCATTTTCTTTTGAGGTCTGCACGTGACGACGTCGCCATCCGACTGGCCCAAGATCATGGTTTCATCATCTGGAGGAAAAGCAGCATAGCGGGCTTTGGATTGCCCAAGCCAGGGGCGCAGGTCCTTCAATTGAGGCAACGATATTATTTTCACCCCCCACGTCCCCACCACCGCCACCCGCCTTTCATCGGGAGAAACGCACGCGGTCTTGGCCCAACCGTCGTAACGGGCATAACGCTGCCTCGCCACCTCGCGCCTGCCCGGCACATCCCACAAAACGACCTCACCATCACGCCCGGCGGAAAGCACCCGAGACGCCCCCACCGGCTCAAGCGCCGTCACGGAGCCGGTGTGCTGCCCCGGGGAGAAGGGAACCCCATCTTCCCAGGGATCGTCCCAAGCGTAAATCGTGCACACACTGTCTCGCCTGTTCGTGCGCTCCGCAGCGAGCAGCGCACCGTCGCCCGCAAAGGTCACGGGGCCGATGGAACGCTTGAACCCGCCCAGCACACGCTCCCGCTCGGCCCGTTGATAATTCCACAGCACCACCTTGCGCTGCCCCGTACCGACGGCGATGGCCGGGCGGGTGGGCGAGAAAGCGACGCTGTTGATGCGCCCCGGCACCCTGGCCCTGGCGCGCAATACCGCCGGTGGAAAGAGTTGGGGTTGATCCGCCTGGACCTGTTGGAACACCGACGAAAAAAGCTGTTCCATTTGCTCCTCACGCGCCGGAAGGCCCTGTCCGGCAAGCGAGACCAACTCTTCAAAGACGGGCACGTCTTCCCCGTTCTGAGGCCGCCATCCACTGCCCGCCAACGCCTCGACGATGCGTGCACTCCACGCAAACCGCACCTCAAAGACCAGGTCCCACAACGTCGCCCACTCTTGGTTGGCGATGAGGGTTTGGAGAAACAGGTCGAGTTCGCCGGGGGACATTTCCAACACGCTTGCCCGGTAATCCTGCCCCGCGAGGACGGCCAAAAAGTCGGCCCGGCCGGAGGCCCGCAGTTTCTCCCGCACCCGCCGGCGCAGATGATCGTCGGCTTCCTCGTAGGCCGCGCGCAGGAACTGGCGGTCAAAGTCGAGCAGATCGTAGCGCTCCCACTGTTCGGTCAGGAAGAAAAATAGCGCCCGCTGCTCTTCATCCTGGGGGACGTATCCCGCCGCCAGCGCCGCATCCCGGGCCACAGGATCGTCCCGCTCGATGACGAGGCGGCACAGTGCCTGTTGTGCTGTTTTGCTCCCAAGATTTCTCAGCGCCTGCAACGCTCGCTCGGCGATGATCGGGTCGGCATCCTTGCACGCTTCCACCAACAGGGGGACAACTTTTGCTTCCCCATCCCTGATCGCATCCAGACGATCTGTCCGCAGAGCGGTCAGCAACCTCACTTTTGGTGGCGTCGAGGCCACCCATTGACGCTCCACCAACAGAGCGGCCAAATCGGCTTGGCGCGTCTCCGCCCAGGCCTGGCACACCGCGTCAACAGAATCCTGGCGGGCCAGTTGCCGCAGTGCCTGCCGGGCAGCATCCAGCACCTGTCCGTCGTCGCCGCGCGTCACGACTTGCGCCAACACCCGCACCGACTCTGGCGAGCCATCTCGCGCCAGCGCCTCCATCGCCCACTGTCGCAGCCGCCCGCCGATCAGGGGTAGACGATTGTAAAGCAAACGCATGTATCGCTCAACCGCTTTTACGTCCATTCCGGTTCCGTCAACTTGAATCACTCCTCGATCTCGATGTCAAACTCGCCCATCATGATCGTCGGAGCCTCCCCCAGCTCGATGTCGAACCGAAAGCGGTGCCGCAGCACACGATCCGTGAACCTGAGGGCCAACCGGGCGCGGGAGTCCAAATTTTCGTTATCCATCAACACACCGAGGGTCGGCAGCAGCTTTGGCGCCGCATGTGCGAATGGGTGTTCGAGCAGCGATTGCGCGTCCAACACCCTGAGGTCCCACAGCGAGAGCGAAGCCTGCGAGTTGCCGACAGCCATAAACGACTCGTCCGGCGAAATGTGCAGCGACGTCACCTGTCCCAGGGGGTCCGGCACCTCCCCAATGACCTCACGGTCCTGCAACGATATGAACCGGATCACGCCCTCAGACCCCGCCGTGACGACGATGGAGCGACCGTGCAACACCTCTACCCCCTCCACCCGTCCTTCGTGGCGGGTGAGCGTGTTTGGCTCTCGTATAAGCCAATTTCTCTGTCCCCGGTGCCCGTACACGATCACGTCGCCGTTGAACCGGCCCGTGATCAACGTGCCGCCATCGGAGGAGAACGCGGCGCAGCGCAACACACTGCGACTGGACCCGACGCCGACCAGTCGGTCCAACTGCGGCAGCATCACCAAACTCACGCCCCGTGCCAGCAGGGCGACCCGCTGACCATCCGGGGAAACGCACATCGCCCGCGCCCAGGGATTCAATTTTCGGCTGGTTACCTTGCCCTCGTGCAGGTCCCACAGGATCACCTGAGCATCCCGTCCCGCCGAGAGCGCCCGCGACTCTCCCAACGGCGCGATGGCGGTCACAGACCCGTTGTGATGCCCCAGGCGAGCCGGTTGGTCGTCGTTCTGGCCATCGGACCAGCCATAGACGGCGCACGGAGCGGACACGTCGTTGGTGCGTTCGGCGCAGAGCAGGGTATTGTCGCCGGTGAACGCCACGCGCCCGATTGAATGGTCGAACCCGCCCAGCAGGTGCTCCCGTTCCGCCCGTTGATAGTTCCACAGCGCCACCTTACGTCCCCCCGTGCCGATGGCGACGACGGGGCGGGCCGGCGAGAAGGCGACGTCGTTGATGCGACCGGGTACCCGGGCCCGGGCCTGCAACACCGCCGGTGGAAAAAGCGGCTCGATCTCCTGTTCGCTCGCCGGCAAGCCCTGCCCGATCAGCGCGACCAGTTCTGAAAAGACAACTAGGGCTTCTCCCGCGTCAGGCGTCCATCCACTCTCCGCCAACAGCGTAACGATGCGCGCGCTCCACGTAAAGGGCACCTCAAAAACCAATTTCCACAGGATCGGCCACTCGCCGTTAGCGGCGAGCGTCTGGACCAATAGTTCCAGCTCGGCGTGCGTGGCCTCGGCGGCCCGGTCGAGATAGTCGTCACCGGCGATGACGGTCAGGAAATCGGTCCGGCCCGCCGTCCGCAGTTTCTGCTGGATGCGCCGCCGCAAATCCTCGTCGGCCACGGCATACGCCGTGCGCAAAAAGTGTCGGTCAAAGTCCAGGCCCTCGTAACGCTCCCACTGTTCGGTCAGAAAAAAGAACAATGCCCGCTGTTGTTCGTCCTTGGGCTTGTACCCGGCGGCTACCGCAGCCTCCTGGGCAAACGGATGGTCGTGCTCGATGATCAGGCGACATAATGCCTGTTGCGCCTCGCTCCTCCTTAACTCCCGTAGCGCCTGCCGCGCTCGCTCGGCAATGACCGGGTCGGCGTCTCTGCACGCTTCCACCAACGGCTCGACGACTTTTTCGTCGCCGCCGGTCACCACGTCTACCTGCCCCACCTTGAGGGCTGTGAGCACCCGCACCTCCGGCGGCGTTGACGCCACCCACTCTTGCTCCATCAACAAAGCGGTCAATCTAGGATGGCGCAGTTCCACCCAGACGCCGCACGCCGCGCTGACACTGCGCCACTCGGTCAGTTTGCGCAGCGCGTCCAGGGCGATGTCCCGCACGCGCGCATCGTCGCTGTGGGCCACGGCCTCGGCCAGCAAACGCACCGCCCCAACCGAGCCATCCTTGACCAACCTCTCCGCCGCCCACTGCCGTATCCACCGGCCCACGATGGGCGTCCGGTTATAAAGCTCCCGCCGGTACCTCTTTAACTCATTTGCATTCACTGTACGACATTCTCGCTAACTCGCTCCTGCAACTTGGCTTGCCGCGTGGCAAACGCAGCATCCTCCCAGGCTTGTGACAGACGACACGTCCGTTGCTCAAAACGAGGCCGACACACCCGCTCTGAGCACCCGTAAAAAGACCTCGTTATTTGATTTCCAACTGCAACGGCACAAACTGCTGCTCGGCCTCTTGCTTCTCGCGGAACGACGCCGACTGCGCCCGGCCTTCTTGCAACCACTCGCGCAACATCTGCACGATCTCCCGCTGTGAGACAGACAGCGGCACCAGGCGCACCAACGCAGTCGAGATGTCGTCGGTGGTGAACTCGCGCTGGCCGTCGTTGAAACCGACGTACATGGCGTCAATGACGGCCTGCTCGATCTCGGCCCCCACGTAGCCCTCCGATTCCCGCGCCAACCGCGCCGTGTCGAAATCCTGGGGCAGCCGGTTGCGCTTGCGCAGGTGGACGGCGAAAATCTCCTGCCGCTCCTCCAACGTCGGCAGGTCGAGGAAGAAAATCTCGTCAAAGCGCCCCTTGCGCAAGAGTTCCGGCGGCAAACTGGAGATATCGTTGGCCGTAGCCACGACAAAACAGGGCGCGGTTTTTTCCTGCATCCAAGTCAGGATCGTGCCAAAGACCCGCGTGCTGGTGCCGCTGTCGAGACCGCCGTGGGCCAACCCTTTCTCCATCTCGTCAATCCAGACCACACACGGGGCCACCGTCTCTGCCAGCCGCAGCGCGCGCCGCGCCCGCTCCTCCGACTCGCCCACCAGGCTGCCAAACAGTGAGCCGATGTCGAGCCGCAGCAGTGGCAGCCGCCACAGGCCGCCGACCATCTTGGCCGTCAGGCTCTTGCCGGTGCCCGGTATGCCGATGAGGGCGATGCCCTTGGGCGCGGGGAGCCCGTAATTGCGCGCCTCCTGAGTGAACGCCCGCTCGCGCAGCCGCAGCCACTCTTTCAATACGCCCAGGCCGCCCACGTCGTCGGGGGTTTCGGTGGCGGCGTAGAATTCCAGCGCCTCGCTCTCGCGGATGACCTGCTTTTTTTCCTCGGTCACCAGGTCAATGTCCTGGTCGTCCAGCACGCCGTCGCGCACGATGGCCTTGGCAAAGACCCGCTGCGCCTGCGATACCGTCAACCCGACGGCGGCCTGCACCAGCTTGTCCCGTCCCAGCGAGGTCAGATTGACCTTGACCCCCGGCGTCTCGGTGAGCCGGTCCAGTACCTGTTCCAGTTCCGCCGCCTGGGGAGACGGGAACTCGACCACCACGACCTCGTCCTTTAATTCCTCTGGAACTTGGGTAGATGTTGTCGTGACAACGATCGAGTTTTTGGTAAATTTGAGCCGCTGGACAACGCTGCGGAGTTTGCGCTTGATGCGGGCGTCGCCCCAAAACTCGTGAAAGTCCTTGAGCACAAAGAGCGTGTTGTTACCTGCCTTGTCCACCTGCTCCAACGCCGTGAGGGGGTCGCGGGCCGACGGCGGCGCAATTTTGCCGGTGAGCGTCTGAAAGCCATCGGCGGCGTCCCAGCTCTGGCACGGACGCTGTGTTCGCTCACAGACCGTCTTGATCGTCTCCAAGACCCGCTCCTCCTCCGGCGTCACCAGTACGATGAGCGTAAAGCGCGCCCGCAGATAGATGTCCAATCTCTCTTTAAAATTCATCTTGTTCTCCCTTTTCCCTGATACCATCTCACCCAGCGACGTCGTCCCGCATCTGGCTAATGTACCAGTCCGAGACCTGCGACAGATCCAACTCACAATGTTTTGATTCCGGCGCAGGCGATAGTGCCTCCCCCAGCACTTGCCCGCCGGGCGCGACGATCATGCTGGGGCAATTCTGCTTTGGGTGCGCGTTGTTCGTACCCAGCACAAAGCGTTGATTCTCGGCGGCGCGGCTGCTCAGGTGGCTCCGCCACACGGGGGCCATAGGCGCGTGCCCCACCGCATTGGTCAGATATACGAACACCTCTGCGCCCGCGCGCGCCAGATACCGCCACTGTTCGGGGAACCGGATCTCGCAGAGGATCTCACGGAGGAACACGGAGAAAAACAAGTTTGTAACTGTTCAAGGGAAAGCCTGTTTTACCACAAAGGACACAAAGGAAAAAACCAAAAACAGTCGCAGAACTTTCACTTTCTTGGTGTCCTTCGTGCCCTTCGTGGTTCTCCAAAATAGGTATGTCGGCGCACTCAGCGTTCTCTGCGGTGAATTCCTCGTCGGTTTAAGGCGCAGCTTTGTTACGTACTTTTCGGTTTTAATAAAGCGGCGTCCCGCTGGTCAACTCTGGCCGGCGGTTTTATCTCGTGGCTGGCTCAGGTGAACCGTGTGCTTGAGGAAGTTTATCTGCTCGATGCGTCCCTGTACCAGCTTTTGCTCGCCCAACAGGCCGACCAGTAGGTAAGTGTCGCCTTCGGGTTTGATCAGCACTACGTCTTCCATGACTTTGTGTTCTTTGTCGTCATTGCTGATGTATACTTTGGCTTCACACATTTTATGTGCCTCCAGGGAAAACAAGAGGCCGCCACATGGCCCGGTCTTCAGGCTGGATGGCGGCAATTTTTAGATGCAGCAACCCATTTCATATCGGCGGCCACACATTGCGATGGTGTCAAGCAAGTTCGGCCTCCAGCGCCTGCTGGATGACTTGGATGGCGGCGTTGATCTGCTTGGTGAGCGCCTTCCACTCGATGCCTACAATTTCAAAGCCCGGTTGATTGATGGGTAGGAGCAGTTTGCGCCCCCGCGCTCCGGCCACGGCCGTGGCGATGGCTGGTGTGATCTCGCCCATCAGCGAGTTGGGGACAACGACGCTGATGGGAGCCAAGATAAAGTCGGCCAGGTTGATAGAGACGCGGATGGCGTTCTCGCCGGTGGCGCCTCGATTGGCGCGGGCGCGCATCATCTTGTCGGTGGCGATGGCGTTGGCGCCCAGCGCGATGATATCTACGTCGAGCGGCAAACCCTGGCGCAGTTGTGTCACGATCTGCGCCCCGATGCCCCCACCCATACCGTCAATCACTGCGATAACCATTTCAGTCTCCAGGGGTAACTGCTCAGGCTGTAGACCTCCGAGGTCTGGACTAGGCTGAATCATTTCAGTCTCCGGGGGGGGATTGTACATCAGGACGGTTCAGAGGGCAAGCGCGTTGCTCGCTATTCATACTCGCTTCTTTTGTCGAAAGGGGATGTCTTTTGTCCCACCATTGCCTGTAGCTCGGCCAGAGCCTGTTGCGCGGCCTCGCGCTCGGCTGGGGGCAGCGCAAGCGCGGCGAACTCGTCTTCGTCGAGCGCGCGTGTCTCTCCATTGGGCGCGACCCACAGATCGAGCGCCAAATCCTCGGCACTCACCTCGGCGGCGGTGATGCGGGCCGGGCGGGTGACGTTGCAGTACCAGCCCTTCAAGCGGCCGTCGCTGGCGCGGATCTCAAAGATATTGTACCAGCGGTCGGCGTAAAAGTATTCGGTCCAGTGATCGTTAGGTTCGAGGATGACGTAGCCCAGATCCAGCGATGCTCGTCTCCAGAAGGTGCGCAGCACGATGGCGGACTCTTCACGCTGGAGCACCTGGCCAGGGTAGGCAGTGACCTGGCGTCCGGCGTGATCGAGTTTACGGACAGTGATCGTCGTCATTAGGTGGGTTGAGAGGTGCGACGCGCTTTAGGGTGTCTAGCACCTCAAGACTGTATCTCTGGCCCGCAACGGGGTCGGGTCGAGCGCCCGGAGCACATCCACTTTACTGTGCAGCACGGGCAGTGTCTCGCCGACGTAGATGGCGGCTAAATCCCGCTTTCTCTCCGTCAGACGCGCATTCTGTAGCGTCAGCCAGCAGTTGACGGTGCCCACCGCCACGTCGGCCAGGTCGGACCCATAGTAATCAATCATCACGCGATCCTGTTCCTTCAGATGGTCAATGCAGCGGCTAAGCAGTGCGGTAGTCTCTTCCACCTGGGATTTGAGCGGGGCCAGTTCCGGCCCATAGTCCTGAGCCGCCCACTCGTTCAGAAGACTATCCAGCGCGTGGCCCAGCAGCGGCCCGGTGGCGGCCACGATCTGAAGCTGGCTGGTGCCCTCGTAGATGTTGGTCACGCGAACGTCGCGAAAGTGGCGCTCGACGTTGAACTCGCGCATGTAGCCGGCGCCGCCGTGAATTTGCAGCGCCTGGTAGCAGACCCGGTTGCCCATCTCGGTGGCATAGTACTTGGCCAGCGGGGTCAGCACTGAAGCCAGCCGGTCGGCCTGCTTGAGCCTTTTGCGGCCCTCAGAGTCGAGTTGACCCAGCTCTTTACGCTGCTCGCAAACCCTCTTCAAGTCCACCCAGCGCCCGGCCTCGTAGACCAGCGCCCGCGTGGTCTCGATCTCGGCCCGCATTGAGAGCAGCATGCGGTAGACCGGCGGGATCTCGTTGATCGGCCGGCCGAACTGGACGCGCTGTTGGGCGTATTGGTAGGCCTCGCGGTAGGCGGCCTCGGCTATGCCCACGGCCTGCGCCGAGACGGCCAGCCTGGCTCCGTTCATCATTGCCATAGCGTAGCGAATCAACCCAAAGCGGCGTTTGCCGATCAGTTCGGCGGGCGTGTCGCGGAACTGGACTTCGCAGGTGGGGGAGGCGTGGAGGCCCATTTTGCTTTCGATGCGGCGGACGCGCACCGTCTCGTCCGCTTCGACGATGAACATTGAGAGGCCGCGGGCGTCGGCGGATCCCTCTTCGGAGCGGGCCAGCACCAGTAGGACGTCGGCGCAGCCGTTGGTGATGAAGCGTTTGACGCCGTTGAGCCGCCATGTCCCGGCGTCCTCGTCGTAAGTGGCGCGGGTCTGCACGACGCCCAGGTCGGAGCCGGCGTCCGGCTCGGTGAGCACCATGGCGCCGGTTACCTCGCCTCGGGCAAAGCGGGGCAGGACGCCGGCCTTTGTCTGCTCGTCGCCGTACTCGTTGATGGCGGCCGAGATCTCTTGCAGGCCAAAGATGGTCATCAGCCCGGCGTCGGCGCGGGAGATGATCTCGACCATCATCTGGAAGACAGTCTCCGGCAGGTTCAGGCCGCCGTACTCCCAGGGCAGCATCGCGCCCATCAACTCGGCCTGGCGGAGCAGGGCCAGCGCCTCCTGGGTCGCGGCGGTGTAGGTGACCTGACCGTCGCTGAACTGCACGCCCTGCTCGTCCGCCTCGGCGGCCCGGGGGGCGATGCGGGTGGCGCAGATTTCCCCCAGCAGGGTCAGGAGCAAGCGGTAATTATCTTTGGCGTCGGCATAGTTGCGCGGCGCGGCCGGGTATTGAGCGTGAGTGGTGTACCCCTCTTCCAGCGCTGCGACGATCTCTTCAAGGTCAAGCTTATCCAGGTGGAATTGCAGGTCGAGGTTGTCGGTGAAGAAATTCTCCGTCATTCTGATTCTCCTGTCGGGAGGTGCGCCACATCTGCGCGGTAGGCGCGGATCATCCAGGGGATGACTTTGTTCAAGTCGCCCACGATCTTGTAATGGCTGACCTGGAAAATCGGGGCGTCGGGGTCGCTGTTGATGGCGACGATCTTGCTCGATTGGTCCATCCCGGCGCGATGCTGCACCGCGCCCGAAATGCCGCAGGCGATGTATAGCCGGGGCCGCACGGTGACGCCGGTCTGCCCTACCTGGTGCTCGTGGGAGATGAATCCGGCGTCAACGGCGGCGCGGGAAGCGGCCACCTCGCCGCCGAGCGCCTGGGCCAGCTCGCGGATGAGTTGAAAATTCTCGCGGCTGCCCACGCCCGCGCCGCCAGCGACGATGACTGACGCTCCTTTCAGGTCGCAGGTGGGAGCGCGCATCTCGCGTTTCAATACTCGCAGTGCCAGGTCGCGCTCGTCGAACCCTGGCTCGATCATCTCGATCTCGCCCCGGCGCGTGCTGTCCGGTTCTCTCTGCTTCATCACGCCCTCGCGCACGGTCGCCATCTGGGGGTGCATCTCTGGATTGACGATGGTGGCGATGATGTTGCCGCCAAAGGCGGGCCGAATCTGGTACAGCAGGTCGGGGTAGGTTTCACCCCCGCGCTCAAAATCCCCTATCTGGAGCGCGGTGCAGTCGGCGGTCAGTCCGGCGCGGATCCCGCTGGCGACGCGCGGGGCCAGGTCGCGCCCGGTTGGCGTGGCCCCCAGGAGAAAGATGTAGGGCCGTCGCTCCTGCACCAGCGCCGTGATGACTTTGGCGTAGGGCAGCGTGCGGTACAGCGCCAATTCGGGATGGTCGGCCAGCAGCACCCGATCAGCGCCGTGGTGGATGGCCTGTTCGGCCAGGCCGGTGACGCCGCTACCGAGCAGCAGGCCGCACACGCGACCCTTCAATCTATCGGCCAGTTCCCGCGCCTTTGAGAGCAATTCCAGACTGACGGGGGCGACGCATTCATTCTCTTGCTCGATAAAGGCCCAGACTTCTCGTGTCATAGGACATAGTCCTCCACCAGCTCCTGCACCAGCGCCGCGACGCTCTCTGGAGTGGGTGGAATTTCCTTACTCTCACTTGTCTCCAGCACGACGGATTCAATCTTGAGCACTTTGGTGGGCGAGCCGGAAAGGCCCAGCTTGTTCTCGTCGGCTTTTACGTCGGCGGCGCTCCAAACCGGGATTCTCTGGTCGCGCCTGGCCAGGTAAGCGTCCAGTGCTTCCTCGGTCTCGAACTCGGGCCATCGCTCCAGCAAGGTGGGGTACTCGAGCGGGGTGGCGGCCAGCTTGCAGGCCATCATCAGGCGGGCCGAGGGGGGGCGAGGTTGGTTGGCCGAGCCGACCACGGTCAGCAGGCAGGGCAGTGTACACTTGACCGTCTCGCTGCCCAGGGGGAAGGCCCGCCGGACGACGATTTCGCTTCCTTGCAGCGCTTGGATGGATTCGGCGTAGGTGATTTGTGGGAGGCCCAGTTTTTCGGCCACCTGCGGGCCGACCTGGGCGGTGTCGCCGTCTATCGCTTGCCGCCCGCAAAAGACGAGGTCAAAGTCGCCTATCCGTTCGATGGCGCATTTGAGAGCGTAGGAAGTGGCCAGCGTGTCCGACCCGGCGAACTTTCTATCGCTGAGCAGTATCACCCGGTCGCCGCCGCGATACAGCGCCTCGCGCAGCACCTCGGCTGCTCGCGGCGGCCCCATCGTCAGCACGGTCACCTGGCCGCCGTGTTGCTCCCTCACTTGCAGCGCCATCTCTAGCGCGTTCAGGTCTTCCGGGTTAAAGATGGCGGGCAGGGCAGCCCGGTTGACCGTGCCATCTTCTCTCATCGCCTGGCCGGTGATGTTGGCGGTATCGGGCACTTGTTTGACCAATACCACGCAGTTGTAGGCCATAGTACCTCCTGCTCGATTTAGGATTCCAAGACAGTAATTCCCGTTTTGAAGCCGCACCGCCGTAAAACAGACGGTGCTGGCTAGT
>CAYMWP010000140.1:0-11702 GCA_964393895.1 uncultured Anaerolineales bacterium
GAACAGTTTCAGGGCAAAAAATGAGCGAATGTTAAAAGTGTTAGGCCATGAGCTCCTCACACACTCTAACGGACGCTAAAACGTATTGTAGCACGTATTTCTAAAACGAACAATCCGCAGGAGAGCCACGCTGGCGCAACTGCCCGCAGGCAGCCTGGATCTCGACCCCGCGCCGCACCCGAACGGTGTACGGTATGCGGTGGCGCGCCAGAACGGCGGTGAAAGCGTCAATCGCCAAGCGGGAGGATGGATGTCCATCGTACTCGCGGATGGGGTTGAGCGGGATGAGGTTGACGTGGGCCAGCATTCCCACGAGGCGGGCGGCCAGCGCCTGGGCCTGCTCCGGCGTATCGTTCACTCCCTCGATCAACGCCCACTCGAAACTGACCCGCCGCCCGGTGCGCTCGACGTATCCGTGGCAGGCCTCGAAGAGCGCGTCCAGCCCGTAGCGGCGGTTGATGGGAACGAGCCGGTCGCGCAGCGCGTCGGTGGCGGCGTGGAGCGAGACGGCGAGCGTGATCTGCAGATCTTGCTCGGCCAATCTGGCGATGCCCGGCGCGATCCCCACGGTGGAGAGTGTGATGTGCCGCTGGCCCAGGTTAAAGCCCTGGGGGTGGATCAGGCGGTGAACGGCGGCCAGGGATGACGTGTAGTTGAGCAACGGCTCGCCCATCCCCATCAACACCACGTTGGTCAGCCGGTCACCCGCAGCCCGCAACTGGCGCGCAAAGTGAAGAGCCTGGGCCACGATCTCGCCAGGGGTGAGGTCGCGCCGCAAACCAGCCTGACCGGTGGCGCAAAAGACACAGCCCACGGCGCAACCTACCTGGGTGGAGATACAGGCGGTGCGGCGGCGCTCGTAGCGCATCAGCACCGCCTCGACCGTCTCGCCGTCCGCCAGCCGAAGCAGGTGCTTGCGCGTCTCTCCATCAGAGGACTGCGCCGTATCCACCACCTCCAACGCGCCGATGGTCGCCTCGGACGCCAGTTGCGCGCGCAGCGACCGGGGCAGATTGGTCATGTGCTCGAAATCAGTCGCCAGATGGACGTAGAGCCACTCCCAGAGCTGGCGAGCGCGGTAGGCCGGCTCGCCCCACCCCGCCAGGAGGGATTGGAGGGAGGCAAAGTCGAGGTCGTAGAGACAGACAAAGGATGGCATACCTGGATTGTAGCATCTCGGTGAAGCGCTGGCAAGTCACACGCACCGCGTATCATCTCGATAAACAGCTTACCCATCTAACAGCGCCCGCTCCCACAGCCGCACCAACTCGCCAATATCCGCGCACACCAGGTCCGGCTTTAGTAGCGAAGCGGTCAGGTCAGCCTCGGTTGCGATGCCTGAAAGGACGAGCAGCGTGGACAGCCCAATCCGCGCGGCTCCGGCGATGTCGGTATCCAACCGGTCGCCGAGCATGGCGGTGGATTCGGGGCGCGCCCCCATCCGCCGCAGCGCCTCCTCGTACATCCACGCCTCCGGCTTGCCAATGACGACCGGAGCGACGCCGGTAGTGGCCTCCAACAGCGCCAACTGCGCGCCATTGCCCGGCACAGGGCCGCGCGCGGTGGGGTAATTCCTGTCCGGGTTGGTGCCGACGAACTCGGCCCCTTCGTGGATGAGGAGGGCTGCTGTCGCCAACTTGTCCCACGTGAGTTGCCGATCCCAACCAACGACGGCGTAGGCGGCGTCCTCGTCGGCCAACACAAAGCCGCACTGCTCCAACGCGCGCTGCAGCCCCTCGCCGCCGATGGCATATACGCGGGCTCCCGGCGGGGACTGGTCGGCCAGGTACGCGGCGGTGGCCTGGGCCGAAGTCAGTATATGCTCGACCGCCACCTCGACGCCAAAGCGAGCCAGTTTAGCCACGTATTGCTCCGGCGTCTGGCTAGAGTTGTTGGTAGCCAGGATAAAACCAACGCCCTTCCGCTGCAAGAAGTTAAAGAACTCGCACAAGCCCGGCAGCGGCTCGTCCCCGCGCCACAGGACGCCGTCCATATCCACGATGAGGTGGTGCAAATTGCGAATGGCGAATGGCGAATGGCGGGCGGCGAGCAGGCGCTGATAATCTTGCGGGGTATCCACGTCGGATAACGTGTCGGGGCCAGTTACCTCGACGGTGGCGATCGCGTCGGGGTGGCGAGCGATGATGGAGCGGCCCCCCTCGTCGCCGCCGACCCCGGCCAGTTCGGAAAAGAGAGAGCGGGCCAACAACACCGGCGTGCCGCGCTTGCCGGCGTGCGTGGGGTGAACGATGGGCCGGGCCGTCTCCTCGAAGCGAGTCGCCAGCGAGCGTAGCAATTCGGGAGTGACCAACGGCTGGTCGCATTGCAAAAAGATCGCCGCTTCGACCTGCGGCGGAAGGGATGCCAGTCCCACCTGCACGGAGCTGCTCAATCCCGCCTCCCAGCGCCAGTTCACCACGGCCCGCACAGGCCGCGCGCCCAGCACCTCGCGCGCCTCCTGCGCCCGGCAGCCGAGCACGACGATCACCGGATCGAGTCCGGCCGCCAGCGCCACGTCGGTGACGTGGGCCAGGAGCGGCTTGCCTCCCCAATCCAGCAATTGCTTAGGTTGACCAAAGCGGGCAGATCCGCCCGCAGCCAGAACGATAGCAGCGACTTGATTCATCTTGTTCATTTGCGGTTCCACCGCGCTACACCTCCCTGGCGAGAATCTTAGCAGGTTAATCGTCTCCCGTCAAGCCCTTTTCGAACAGCGGTTTGACAGATTATGCCGCCTGTGGTATCATTGGAAAATCCAGTTTTAGCACTCTGGCATTGAGAGTGCTAAAACGAACACGGATGAGATATGGACAAACTAACACCACGCCAACGCACAATTCTAGGGCTGGTCGTGAGAGAGTACGTCAAGAGCGCCTCTCCGGTCAGTTCTCGCGCACTGGTCGAACATTATGGGATCCAGGTCAGCACAGCCACCGTGCGCAACGAACTGGCTCTACTGGAGGAACTGGGCTACCTCACCCATCCTCACACCTCCGCCGGGCGCGTTCCCACGCACAAGGGGTACAACCACTTTGTCGAACGGCTGCTGGGGGAAGCCGAGTTGCCGCTGCAAGAACAGCGCACTATCGCTCACCAGTTCCACCAGGTGCGCCCGGACTTTGAACAATGGATGCCGCTAGCGGCTTCCGTGCTGGCTCGTACCACCAGCGGGGCCGCCCTGGTCACCGCGCCACGAGCTGCCCAGGCACGTTACAAACACCTGCAACTCATCTCTACCCAAGGACGATCGGTGCTGCTCGTGCTCGTCCTGCACGGAGGGCTGGTAAAACAGCAAATGCTGAACCTGCCCGAACCTCTCGACCAAAAAGCCCTCAACGAAGCCAGCGACCGGCTCAATCAACTTTGCAGCGGCCTGACGACCGCCGAGATAAAGACTCGCGTTGACCAGCTACCCTCATTCGAGGCTAACGTGGCCGGCCTCGTGCTAGACATTATGCAACACACCGCCACATCTACGGCCGGGACCGTCTACCGTGACGGATTGAGCGAGGTTTTGCAAGAGCCTGAATTCGCCGAGGGAGACCGGGCCCAGGGGCTGGTGCGCGTCATGGAAGAACACAGTTTCCTCGAAGCCGTACTGGCCGACGCCCTCAGCCCAGAAACCGGCAGCGTGCGAGTACTAATCGGCGGTGAGGGACGGTGGGACGAGCTCCGGGCCTGCAGCCTGGTACTGGCGCGCTACGGCGTGACTGGCTTTGTCACCGGGGCGCTGGGCGTCGTTGGCCCCACCCGCATGTTATACGGCCGCGCCATCTCGGGTGTACGCTTCGTCGCCGGGTTGCTATCTGACCTGGTGTACGACATATACGCGGAATAGAGCAAAATGAGCGATGAGTTAAATGATGTAGCTTTAAGGAGATCAACGTGACAGAGGAAAAAGAGAAAAAGAACGATACCGAGACTGTGGAAGAGATCGAAGCACTCGCCGAGGCTGCCAAACGAGCCGAGGAAGAGCCAGAAGAAGAGCAAGACGAACTGGAGCAAGCCAAAGCCCAGGCAGCCGAGTACCTCGAAGGCTGGCAGCGCACCCAGGCAGAGTTTTCAAACTATAAGAAGCGACAGGAGACGGAACGGGCGCAGATGATGGCTCTAGCGAGCGCCGGGGTGCTGCTCAAGCTACTGCCCGTCGTGGACGACTTTGAGCGCGCGCTCTCTACCATGACCGCTAATTTCAGCCAATTGACCTGGTGCGAGGGCATCAAGTTGATAAAAAACAAACTGGACAACATTCTTGAGTCAGAAGGGGTGACGCCTATCGAAAGCGCTGGGCAAGCGTTTGACCCTCGCTATCACGAAGCGGTGACTCACGAAGAGGTTGCCGGCTACGAAGAAGGCCAGATCATCGGCGAGATACAAAAAGGATACGCCCTCGGAGAACGAGTGCTACGGCCCGCGATGGTGCGAGTAGCCAAAGCGCCCGCTCAACCCGAGAAAGAAGAAAAAGACAGCGACACAGATAAGGACAAGGAGTAATTGCAATGGGCAAAATCATAGGTATTGATCTGGGTACGACCAATTCAGTCTGCTCGGTGATGTTGGGCGGCGAGCCTACCGTCATCCCCAGCGCCGAGGGGGGACGGTTGTTCCCTTCGGTCGTAGCCATAAATCCCAAGACGAAAGAGCGAATGGTCGGGCAGGTAGCCAAGCGCCAGGCCGTCGTCAATCCTGAGAATACCATCTTCTCGATCAAACGCTTCATGGGCCGCAAGTTCAATGATCCAGAGGTGCAGAAGGCACTGGACATCGTCCCCTACAAAGTGACACAAGCTCCCAACGGGGACGTGCGCGTCTTTATGGGAGATAAAGAATACAGCCCGCCCGAAGTCTCGGCCATGATCCTGCAAAAGATCAAGGCCGACGCCGAACAGTACCTGGGCGAAAAAGTCACCCAAGCGGTCATCACCGTTCCCGCCTACTTTAACGACAGCCAGCGCCAGGCGACCAAAGACGCCGGTCGAATCGCCGGGCTGGAGGTATTGCGCATCATCAACGAGCCGACCGCCTCGTCGCTGGCCTACGGCCTCGACAAGAAGGCGGATGAGACCATCGCCGTCTTTGACCTGGGCGGCGGCACCTTCGATATCTCTATCCTCGACGTGGGGGATGGCGTCTTTGAGGTGCGCTCGACCAACGGCGATACCTTCCTGGGAGGCGACGATTGGGACCAGTGCGTCATTGACTGGGTAGCCGACGAATTCAGGCGGGAGCAAGGCATTGATCTGCGCCAAGACCGCCAGGCCCTCCAGCGGTTGAAGGAAGCGTGCGAAAAGGCCAAGGTCGAGTTGAGCACCGTTATGGAAACAGAGATCAACCTGCCCTTCATCACCGCCGATGCCTCCGGCCCCAAACACCTGCAGATGAAGCTCACGCGGGCCAAGCTGGAACAACTGACCGAGAGCCTGATCGAGCGCACCATCGAACCGTGCAAAAAAGCGCTGGCCGATGCCAAACTGAACCCAGCCGAAATTGACGAGGTCATCCTGGTGGGCGGCATGACCCGTATGCCGGCCATCCGGGAGCAAGTGGCCGGTTTCTTTGGCAAGGAACCCCACAAGGGCGTGAACCCTGACGAGGTAGTGGGACTGGGCGCCTCGATCCAGGGCGGTGTGTTGGGCGGCGAGGTCAAAGACGTGCTGTTGCTCGACGTGACGCCGCTGACGCTGAGCATCGAGACGTTGGGCGGCGTGGCGACCCAACTCATTGAGCGGAACACCACCATCCCCACCAAAAAGAGCCAGATCTTTTCCACCGCCGCCGACGGGCAAACACAGGTGGAGATTCACGTCGTACAGGGAGAGCGCCCCATGGCGGCCAACAACAAAAGCCTGGGCAAGTTCATCCTGGATGGCATCCCGCCTGCGCCGCGGGGCATCCCGCAGATCGAAGTCACCTTTGACATTGACGCCAACGGCATCCTCAACGTCTCTGCTCAAGACAAAGCCACCGGCCGCGCACAGACGATGCAGATCGTCCCCTCCAGCGGGCTTTCTGAAGAAGAAACCGAGCGCATGATCCGGGAAGCCGAACAATACCGCGAGCAGGATCAGAAGAAAAAAGAAGAAATAGAGACGCGTAACAACGCCGACAACACTATCCACGCCGCCGAAAAGTTCCTGCAGGAGCAAAAGGACAAAGTGCCTGCCAATCTGCGTTCCGAGGCGGAAGCCAAGATCGCGGCGCTCAGGACGGCGATGGAAAGCGGCGACACCAACACCATCCGCCAGCGCACAGAAGAACTGGGCCAGATGATACAGAAAGTGGGCGCTACGATGTACGAGGCGGCCGGCCCGGCCACCCCCCCGCCGCCAGAGGGCGAGCCGCCGGCCGACGACGAAGACGTCATCGAGGGCGAGTTCAGCGAAGCGTAGCAGGAGGCAGGATGCAAGAGGCAGGAATTTTGTCTCTTGCTTCCTGCATCTTTTAAGAAATGGCAGACAGACGCGACTACTACGAGGTGCTGGGGGTAGACCGTTCGGCGCCTCAGGAAGAAATAAAAAAAGTCTATCGGAAACTTGCGCGCCAGTACCACCCCGACGTAAGTGACGCGCCCGATGCCGAGACGCACTTTAAAGAGATCAACGAAGCCTACGAGGTACTCTCGGACTCTGAGAAGCGAGCCGCTTACGACCGCTTCGGTCACGCCGGACTCGGTGGTATGGGGAACTTTGACTTTGGCTTCCGCGACCCATTCGAGATCTTTGAGCAAGTTTTCGGAAGTGGGTTCGGCTTCCGCACTTCCACCCGCCGGGGGCCACGGCGCGGCGCCGACCTGCGTTACGATTTGCGCCTGTCCTTCGAGGAAGCGGTCTTTGGATGCGAAAAAGAGATCGAGGTCACGCGCCACGAGGTCTGCCCGATGTGCCAGGGTAGCGGAGCCGAACCGGGAACGTCGCCGGTTCGCTGCTCGGAATGTAACGGCAGCGGACAAGTGCGCCACGTGCAGCGTTCCATCCTCGGCTCCTTCGTCAACGTCACCACCTGCCCCACCTGCCAGGGCGAGGGGGAAACCACCCCTATCCCCTGTTCCCAATGCGGCGGCGACAAGCGCATCTACACCAGCCGCAAACTCTCCGTCAACATCCCGCCCGGCGTGGATCATGGCACCCAGATCCGGCTGGCGGGCGAGGGGGAAATGGGCGAGCGAGGCGGCCCCCCCGGCAACCTCTACGTCGTCCTGGATGTAGAGCCACACTCCATCTTCCAACGGCGCGGCGACGACATCCTGGTCGAAATGCAAATCAACGTGGCCCAGGCCGCCTTGGGAGCAGACGTAAAAGTGCCCACCCTGGAAGGAGACGAGGAAATCTCCATCCCGCCCGGCACCCAAAGCGGCACCGTGCTGCGGCTACGTAACAAAGGAGTGCCCCACCTACGACGAAACGGCCGAGGCAACGAATTAGTGGTCGTGAGAGTCGCTATACCGGATAAATTAACTCGCGAACAAAAACGTCTCTTCCAGGAACTAGGTGAAACATTGGCCCCAGAATCCGTCTGGCAAGAGAAACACGGCTTTATAGATGAACTACGAGAGCTGTTCGGACTGTAACTACATGGAATGGCTTGAAGTCAACGTCACAGTGAAAAACGAGACCGCAGAGGCAGTGGCCGAGGCGCTCTCGCGCTACGCCCCTCGCGGGGTGGTCATCGAAGCCGGCCCCGACGGTTGGAACGCCGGGCCGGTAATCGTGAGAGCCTACCTGCCCGCCGACGATCAACTGCGGGCCAACAGGCGGAGCGTCGAAGAAGCGCTCTGGCACCTGGGGCAAATCCAAACCGTCCCCACTCCCACCTTCCGGCCCGTCGCCGAGGCGGACTGGGCAGAAGCGTGGAAGAAACAGCTCCAAGTCCTGCACATAGGCCAGCGCACCGTCATCCGGCCATCCTGGCTCGAATATACCCCCACTTCCAAAGAAGTCGTGATCCAGTTAGACCCGGGAATGGCCTTTGGCACCGGCCTGCATCCCACGACTCAGATGTGCCTGGCGGCGCTGGAGGAATTAATACGCCCGGGGGCGCAGGTACTTGATATGGGTACCGGCTCGGGCATCCTGGCGATCACAGCAGCCAAATTGGGCGCCGGGCGCGTGCTCGCGGTGGACAATGATTCTGCAGCAGTCGAGACGGCGCGGGCCAACGTGAGAGCCAATGGAGTAGCAGAGACCGTAAACGTGGTGGGGGGATCACTCGCAGATGCGCCGGAGAGCTATGACCTGGTGGTGGTCAACATCCTGGCGAAAGTAATCGTAGAGATGGCGCAACTAGGTCTCGCAAAAAAGGTATGTCCTGGGGGCACACTGATCGCTGCCGGCATCATCGCCGAGCAGGAACCGGAAGTAGTTGCCGCCTTAAAAAGTGTTGGGCTGGCTCTAACAGAACAATACAAAACAAAAGATTGGGTATGCCTGGTGGCAAGGCGGGATCACTTGTCTGACTGAAAGCTCTTCTTGTAGCGGTACACAATCCGACCGCGCGTCAGATCGTAGGGGGAAAGTTCCACACGCACGCGGTCTCCCAGCAAGATACGGATGTAATACCTGCGCATTTTGCCAGAAAGGTAGGCCAGTATCTCGTGGCCGTTATCGAGCCGCACGCGGAACTGGGTGGCCGGCAGTGCCTCGATGACAGTGCCCTCCATCTCTATTTTGTCTTCCTTCTTTTTGCTCATCCGGTCACCTCTCCCTGGCCACGTGTCAGAATGCAGCCGTGATTTCCATGCCGGGCGTGGAACAAGATGCCGTCTTGTACCCCAGCTATTTTTGGAGCAGCCTCACTCCGGCCTCGCCACTTCTCCCCTCTCGACCGGCTCAATAACTGCCTCCTCAGGCTCAGGCTCAGGCTCCGCCGCCGCTTCCTCCTCGGCCGGCTCGACGGCCGCCTCCTCAGGCTCAGGCTCCACCGCCGCTTTCTCCTCGGCCGGCTCGACGGCCGCCTCCTCAGGCTCAGGCTCCACCGCTGCTTTCTCCTCGGCCGGCTCGACGGTCGCCTCCTCAGGCACAGGCTCCGCCGCCGCTTTCTCCTCGGCCGGCTCGACGGCCGCCTCCTCAGGCTCAGGCTCCACCGCTGCTTTCTCCTCGGCCGGCTCGACGGCCGCCTCCTCAGGCTCAGGCTCCGCCGCCGCTTTCTCCTCGGCCGGCTCGACAGATACCACCTCGGGCTCCACTGCCTCTTCCTGGGCGGCCTGTTGTTCTGCTACCCAACGCTCCCACTCATCCCGACTTACCTGCTTGGAACTCAGTCCCAGTCGCCTCCTGTCGCTCTCTATGCGGATTATTTTCAACAGCAGAGTATCACCGGCGTGAACAATGTCCGAAGGGCCAAGCTCCGGCGTGCCGATCATCTCGCTGGCGTGAAGCAACCCCTCTATCCCTAGATCCAACTCGACAAAAGCGCCAAAATCCAGCACACGGGTGACCCGACCTTCAACTAACTGATCCTCGTGATAATGGTCGTGTACCAAGGTCCAGGGATCGGGTTGAAGCCTTTTGAGGCTAAGCGCGATCCGCTTCCGTTTCCGATCAACGTCGAGCACATAAACGTCCACTGCGTCACCGACGCTCAAAACCTGGCGCGGGTTGTCTACTCGGCCCCAAGCCAGCTCGGAAACATGGATCAGGCCGTCAGCCCCACCCAGGTCTACAAAAGCGCCGAAATCGGTGAGGCTGGTGACCTTCCCGTGTTGCACTTCACCCTCGGTTAACTCGTTCATAACCCGTTCACGCTGCTGCTCTTGCCAGGCACGCAACGCTCGCCGCTGAGAGAAAATCAGACGACGACGACGACGATCCACCTCGATGATCCGCAGGCCGATCTTTTGCCCAATCATATCTGCCAGCCGCTGGCGACGATCCTCCTGCGACATACGCCTGGGCAAATCCGCGATTTGGGAAGCGGGGACAAAACCGCGAATCTTGCCAAACTTTACGATTACCCCGCCACGATTGTAGCTAGAGATCTCGCCCTCGTAAAGCTCACCGCTTTCCATCATCTCCTCGGCCCTGACCCAGTCCTTGGATAGCAGCGCCTGGTGAATGGACAAAATGGGATACCCGTCTCTCCCCACAGGCCGAAGCACGAACACCGAAACCTCAACGCCTACTTGGGCATGGGCGCGAGTTTCCTCGTCCAAGCGCTCCAGGTCTCCGGCAGGTACCAGGCCCTCCCGCTTGAGACCGACGTCCACGATCAGCCCTCGGCCCTCGTCGGCCTCTATGATGACTCCGGTGCAAATGTCCCCTTGTTTCGGAGACTGGTAATCTTCCAGGTACTCTCCCATACCCTGACCGACCTGGGATTGCCTACTCAGGCTCTGATCGGCCATATCTCGCTCGGACAGATCTTGATCAGTGAAAGTATTTACGTCCATAAATTCAGATTACTCCTCATACGATACCGCCTCCTCACACAAAAACCAGCATCACCTGCATTCGACAAATGAGCGGGTGATGCCGGGTTCAGGGATCACGTCCGAGTTTAGACGAATACTTGAATCAGATCGTCTTACCTTTGCCTACCTCATAAAAAGGCCAACTTGTCAAAGAGGGTTCGGCGTCACAATCCGCATACAGGAGACAGTATCAAAGATGTGTGTATATTCTATCACGGAGTGAGGGATTGTCAAATCAACCCACGATAATCTCTCCCCCATCCACCGGTATGACCGCCCCACTGATCCAGGTGATGGCCGGATCGGCCAGGGACACCAGCACGTTTGCCACATCCTCGGTCTTTGTCAGGCGACCGCCAGGGTTGATCGCGAGCGCCTTGGCCACGTAAGGCTCGTGGCCCGGGATGGCGCGCAGCGCGGGCGTCTCGGCCACGCCGGGCCGCAGACAGTTGACGGCGACGCCGCGTGGCCCCAGTTCCAGCGCCAGTTGCCGGGCGTGGCTCTCCAGCGCCGCTTTGGCCGCCGAGACCGCTCCATACATCGGTGCCGCCCGGATCGCGCCCGCGCTGGATAGCGCATAGACCCGGCTGCCGCGCACGAGCAAGCCCCGCCGTACCAGATCTTGCACCCAGTAGACCAAGCTGTGGGCCATCACCCGCAGCGTCATCTCCATCTGCGGCTCGCCGACCGCTTCCTCGGGTGATTCAGCGATAAAGGGCAGCAGGTTGCCAAAGGCGAGTGAGTGCAGCAAAAAGTGGATGCCTTCAGCGGGATCGTCGGCCAGCGCCCCCTCGACCCCATCCAACACCCGCGCTCGCTTGCGCGCGGCGGCGGCGTTGGCGTTAAAGAACACCGCCCTGCGGCCCAGCGCCTCGATATCGGCCGCCACCCGCCGGGCGCGAGGGAGCGTCGCCTTTGTATCCAAATGCACGCCAAAAACGTTCATCCCCGCACCGGCCAGCGCCCGCGCCGCAGCCGCGCCAAACCCGCTCGACGCCCCCAAGATCAGCGCCCATAGTCCCTCAAGTTCACCCTTACCCATCGCCACCTCCCAATTTGACGTTTGACGTTCCTCAACTACTTTTGTAGCATCTCACTACCGGACACTTTTTCCAGGACACGGATTCACACGGATGTTTTTGTGTTTTCGGCGGTCGGCTGCTCGTTGCGAGGTGCTTTCCAATCGTGATTTCAGGCACAAGCCAGAAAAAACCTCGAGCGAAATCCGTGGTATCCGTGAAATGACTCCCCTGAAAAACCCAAGAGTTTCACCACGGAGACACGGAGAGCACAGAGA
>CAYMWP010000141.1:0-11441 GCA_964393895.1 uncultured Anaerolineales bacterium
TACCATTCGCTGCCTCTGGTGGCGTAGACTCACAATTTGGGATACACACCCAAATAGCAATACGAGTATACTTGTACCATCAACGTCGACTCCCCTCGGCCGCAAACCCTGCCCATCCGTGTTCTAGCCCAGGCAAGGAAACAAACGTTGGACACAACCCCAATACCTCGCTCCAATAGAGTCGCCAACGAGGCAAAAACGGCGCACCGCGTCCACAGGACGGGTGCGCCTCTGTGCATTCTGAAAAGGAGCCCCCTATGAACCAACGCGAGTACCGCACACTTATCCTCGCCGGTCTGCTGCACGATATCGGCAAACTGCTCAACAAGCCCGACCCCCAGGGCAAGAAGCACGCCGTCTATAGCGTCGAGCTCCTCCGGGAGTCTCCTTATGCCGACCTCATCCAGAAACGGTTCTCAGACGACGTGGACTTTGACCTGCTGTGCTATCTCGTCCTGCGCCACGATCCCCACGTGAAAGACGAGGATCTGCCCCAAGACAAATTCCCCTGGGATCTGCCACAGCACGAAAGCCTGCTGAACCGCATCCGCCGCGCCGATGGCCTCTCCGCTGGCGAGCGTTCGTTGGACGAGGTCTATGGCCTGCAAGCGCGAGGCACGCGGGCCTTGGACAGCATCTTTGCCCCCTTGGAGCTGGGGCGGTCTATTGGCCCGCTCGACCGCAAGTACCTCCCCACGCCTCTGAGCCCTGCTAATGCCTTTCCCCTTGAGGGCATTGAGCCGCTCACAGAGGCACATTACAAGCCGCTTCAGGACGAGTTCAAAACCGCGCTGGCCTTCGCCCTGGAACACGCCCAGGGCTGGGTCGAGTTAGAGGTGTGGGTCTACTCTCTGCTGGAGCGCTACACCAGTGCTGTGCCCAGCGCCGTCCACCTTGAACCCCGCGATGTTTCCCTCTTCGACCACTCTCGCACCAGTTGTGCCATTGCAGCAGCTCTCTGTATTCGCGATCAGCCCAAGTTCGCCGACGTCAAGCCCCCCCGCTCCACCTTCCTGCTCATACAGGGCGATATCTCCGGCGTACAAGATTACATCTACACCGTAGCCAACGTCGGCCCCGGTGGAGTAGCCAAGCGGCTGCGGGCCCGGTCGTTCTTCATCACTGCCCTGACCGAGGTAGTCTCCCATCGGCTGCGTCAGGAATTGGTGCCCGGCTACACTCTGCCCATCGCTGCCCAGATATTCGCCGGTGGCGACCAGTTCGTCATCCTGGCCCCCGATCTCCCCCCTGTGCGTGAGAACCTGGTCGAGATCCGGCGTGAGGTCAACCGCTGGTTGTGGGACAGGTTCCAGGGCGACTTGGCGTTGGTGGCCGAATACCTCCCCCTCACTCAAAACGATCTACTCATCAAAGAGGGCAACGTCTGCCAGGCGCTGGACGAACTGAAGCGCCGTGTGGAAACGGCCAAGCAGCACCGCTTGAGCGACCTGCTCCAGGACGAAGACGGCTGGGTCGAAGACGCCTTCAAGTGGGAGGCCGAACCCTACCCCCACGGCGATTGCCCCAGTTGCCAGCGGCTGCCGGCCCAGGCCGGGGAAGGGGAACCGGTTGACGACCGGTTGTGCCCCCGCTGCTACCAGGACCGCATCCTCTCCGAGCGCATCGTCGGTGCGCGCTACATCGCCTACTACCGCGGGCCGGAGCCGCCTGCACAGCAAGAGCGCACGCTGACCTTCTTCGAAGGCGACGCCGCCCGCCACGTGGTTCTGCTATCCGACCTGGACAAGCTCGACCCCCGCCCCTACCAGCTCGACGGCTTCGGCTACGAGCGACCCACGCCCGAGGAGCCCGCCCTGGTGCGCCACTTTGCCAACCACGTACCCCGCTTCGACTCCCTGGATGAGTTGACCGCCTTCTGCACCTCCCAGCGGGCCTGCGCTCACGTCAGCTACGAGGATCACAACTCCTGCGGCATCATGGTGCGGCCCAACGGTTCCTACGTGAGTGCGACCGATTTCCCCATCCTCCAGACCTTTGGCTGCATCTCCGCCGCCGCCGCCGAGTGGCCCGACGGCGCCCTCGGCGCCCAGTTCCTGGGCGTCCTTCGCGCCGACGTGGATAACCTGGGGTTCATCTTCCGCCGTGGCATCGGCGAGGTCAAGTCCCTCTCCCGCCTGGCCACCCTCAGCCGTATGACCGACCTCTTCTTCAGCGGCTGGGTCAACCAGACCCTCAACTCCCCGCCCTACGACCGCGTCTACACCGTCTACTCCGGCGGCGACGACCTCTGCCTGGTCGGCCCCTGGGACGTGCTCGTGGACTTTACCCGCCACCTGGCCGCCGAGTTCCAGCGCTACGTCGCCGGGAACCCCAACGTCACCCTCTCGGCCGCGCTCGCCGTCACCAAACCCAAGTTCCCCATCGCCACCTCCGCCCGCCAGGCTGGCGCGCTGCTCAAGGCCGCCAAGGACACCGGGCGCGACCGCTTCAACCTCTTCGGCGTGATCACTCGCTGGAGGGAGAAGCCCGACCGGTGGATTGACCTGGACGAGGGGTTGGAGAGGCAACTGGACGAGCAGCGGAAACACGCTATGTTGTCACTAAACGATCTCTGGGAGTGGGCCGAACTGCTGGACGACGAACTGCGCCGCTGGCGGGAGGCCAAGTCTAGAGGCGAACGCTATCCCGTCTCGACCGGCTTTGCCCACCGGCTGCTGCGCTACGCCGAGATGGCGCGGGTGTGGGAGCAGGATAAGCGCATCAGCGCCGACGACATGCTCTACCTGGCCCGCCTGGCCTACGATCTGCGCCGCAACGTGATCCAGAGCGACGGGGTGCCCGAGGAGACCGAGCGCCGGCTGAACAAGCTGACGCAACTTGCCAACAAGGAGGTGATGGCCGGCATGCGGCTGCCCATCACCTACGCCTTGTACCGTAATCGAGAAAGGAGTAGAGAACGATGAAAGTGGATCAGAACTTTATGAGAGGAGGGTATCACAGGACGTCCTCGTCCGGCGAGCCGGTGATCCGGGACGACCTGATGACCACCCACGCCCAGGCCTATGGCGAGTTATTCGCCAGCCGTGACCGCAGGAGCCAAGTCTCCAGCAGCCAGTTGCGGGCCTTTTATGGCGACGTCAAGGCGCTGGAGCAAAAGATTGCCCAGGGCGGCGGAGAGGCCTTCGAGCGCTTCTATTACCTGGTCAAAATGCTCAAATCGAAAGCCTCATACGTCCAGGGCAAGCGGTCCGGCGGGCGGGTCTCGGAGGCCTTCCGGGACTATATCCACAAGTGCGTGGACGCCATTGAGACCGAGGACGACTTTAAGGCATTCCTCAAATTCTTTGAGAGCACAGTTGGCTTCTACTACGGAGCCGGAGGGGAGCGAATCTCATGAGCGAGAAAATGCAACTCAAGACCTATCTCACGCTGCGCGGCACGCTGCGCTGCGTCACCGGGCTGCGCATCGGCAGTGAGCCAGAGATGATCGAGATCGGCGGGCTGGATAATCCCATCATCAAGCACCCGCTGACAGATCTGCCCTACGTGCCCGGCTCCTCTCTCAAAGGCAAGATGCGTTCGCTGCTGGAACTGCTGCTGGACAAGATTGACCCCCGCCCCGAGGTGGACGGACGCCGCAACCGGGCCTACGGCGAGGTGCACCGTCCCGGCGGCTACGGCTGCGAGGGCGACGAGTGCCCCATCTGCCGCATCTTTGGCTCCAACGCCGGCGAGGGTGAGGTCGGCCCCAGCCGGCTCATCGTCCGCGATGCCTATCTCACCGACGAGTGGGAGGCCAGGATCCAAGACAAGCTGTTGGAGGGAAAGCCCGTCACCGAGATCAAGCACGAGAACACCATCAACCGCATCACCGCCATGGCCAACCCACGCCAGATGGAGCGCGTGCCCGCCGGGGTCGAGTTCACCTTCGAGATCGGCTACCGCGTCTTTGATACCGGCGATGGCGGCTCCACCGACCGGAGGCTGTTCGAGCGCGTGATCGAGGCTCTCCAACTCGTCGCCGCCGATACCCTGGGCGGCTCCGGCAGCCGCGGCTACGGCAAGGTCGCCTTCGAGGGCCTCGCGCTGACCGACCTGGAAGGGAACGTCCTCTTTGAGGACAAGGGACTCGACGATTTGCGCGGCTTCGAGCTGGCCTGATCGAACCGTCTCGAGATTCCGCCTGGGACGAGGCGAGTTATCAACCATCGTCACCGAGTGCGCTTCCAATGCACTTGGGCTATCAGGCGATGATTTCAATGTATCATCTCAATAAACCGGGGTAATGTAAGGCGGAATGGCATTCCGCCCCCAACTTTTTGAGAATAGACATTTCAACCATCGTCTGGAAGGTGTACTCGTATGAAAACTTATAGACTGACCATCCGCCCCCTCACCTCCTTCCGCACGCCCCTCCAGTCCGATACCATCTTTGGCCACCTCCTGTGGGCGCTGCGCTACACCCAAGGCGAGGCAGAGTTACTCGAGTTCCTGGGCCGCTATCGGACAACCGATCCGCCGCCGCTGCTCGTCTCGGCCGGTTTCCCATCGGGCACCCTGCCCGTGCCGGTGCTCCGGCCTGGGCACGAGAATGATGAGGAAGGCGAGGAGGGAGAGAAGCCTGGCTTGGCCAACGAGGTCGTAGAAGAGATGCTGCAAAAGACTTTGGAGGACGACCGCTATCTGCCCCTTGAACAGTGGCAGGAGATCGCGAAAAATCTCTCTGTCGCTGCCCTCAAAGACGCTCGTCGTAAGGCAAGCGAGCAGCTCCGCCGGTTACGGAAGACGGAGCAGGAGCACCCCGTCACCCGCACCGCCGTGGACCGGGTCACCGGCAGCGCGCGCGAGGGACGGCTCTTCGTCTCCGAAGAGACCTTTTACGTCCCCGGCCGCAAATTCGAGATCTGGCACAAGCTGGCCGACGAATCGCTCCTGCCCGACCTGAACCGCTGGTGGCGCTGGGTCGAGCGCAACGGCTTTGGGCGGCGCAAGTCCGCCGGACACGGCGCCTTTCGCATCGTTGGCGACGAGGGCCTGGTTGAGGCGGGCGCCCAACTGCCCCAGGTGCCAAACCCCAACGGCTTTGTCACCCTCTCCGCCTGGGTGCCCCGGCCAGGCGACCCCACCGCCGTCACCTACCGCACCCGCGTCAAGCGCGGCAAGCTGGCCGAGACGCTGGCTATTCCCAGCCCCTGGAAGAAACCGCTCCTGATGCTAGAGCCGGGTGCTGTGGCTCGCCTTTCCAAAAAAGACGGGCCTCTCCGCGAGTGGTACGGCAGAATGGTTGGCGACATGCACTGGGTGGGCGAGAGCGTCCCCGACCACCAGAAAGAAGCCGTGCAGAACGTCGTGCAGTACGGATACGCCTTCCCACTGCCGGTGGTCTGTGCGAGTTAGCAGAATCTCGGCCCTTTTTGTGCAGATGGTCACTGAATAAGAGCGGCGATGTGAAGAGTTAGCTCAGGTGATTTGGAGATATCGAATGTGAACGGACCTCGTGTAGCGCTTGGCAACAAGCAGGCCCGAGGTGGTGTTATCGGGGGAAAAGGATACAGCTTTCAGGCGGCTTATATCGTCAGCCGCATTCCCCGTTGGTTGGAGGATGTGGATTTTGCAGAGTTTCTTCAAGAGGGCGCAGGCGATGTAGACGTGCTCTTTAGGCGAACGGACGGCGAAGAACGTTGGTACATTCAGGTAAAGAGCCATGCTGTGACCCCTGCCAAAGCTCGCGATGTTTTTGCGCAGTTTGCCAAGATTGATGAAGGTTCCCCCGATACGTATAGACGGTTTATATTAGCTTGCCCTGGCCTGAGTGAAGATTTGAGCCAACTGCGTGCCGCAGTGCAAGAGTGGCGCGGAATGGCGCGGTTCTTTCGTCGCGGCGAGGACAAAATCATTGACAACACTTGGGCAGACCTAGAAAATCTGGTACAGACCCTCAAGTTACCTGTGAGTGCTGACTTCTTGGTCGATAAAGTATCCTTTGACACTGACTTGGCTGGACTTACCGATGATACTAGCTTGCGTAGACTCTTTGTCGGAACTTTAGTTGAGTCTAGCGTCCGGGGAGAGTGGAGAGGGGAAAGCTTGGGGCGAGCATACCAGAAACTGGCTCTCATTTGCCATAGTTATATTCGTAAGACGTATTCTCGCGAGCAAATAGAACGCATCATCCAAGAATCGGCTGGGGAAGAGCTATATGGTTCAGAGTACGATGACCTGGTAGCACGGATTGAGGCTATAGTGAATGATCTTGATCAGCTCACGGTAGAGACAGCAGTGCACCTCGCTGTACCTATACTAAAAGAGCTCAACTTACCTACTGAGAGGGCGTGGGAACACTGCCGAAGCATGCTACAGAATCGGAACAACATAGATGTGCTACGTTTTAGAGCGCGGATTGAGTATTATCTGAAGTCCAAGTATGCTGTAGGAACACTTCAAGAACTTGTGGGCCTTCACGGGAGTTCCCCTCAGGTGTTGTATGAAGCTGGGTCTATGCGCTTCGAACTTGCGGAAGAGACGGCGAAATATCTATACAATGAAGAGAAACCCCACGCCCAGCTAAAGTTAGCTGAGGAGCATTTGAAGCCCCTGTATAAAACAAGAGGCGATCCCCAACCAAGCAAAGGGAAGAGACTAGCCCAGTCTGCTTTAAGGTCTAGGTACGAGTTGAGCTACGAAGACTATTTGGAGCGAGAGATAATCCTTGCTCTGCAATGGGTCACCTTAGCGCATAACTTGGATGCAGATGATCTTTCCTTTCACAAGGCTACAGTAGATATGTGGAAGGAACTGATATGCTCCAAGCTTAGGCGAGGAATAATACAGATCAACCGCACCGCACTACTGGACAGAATACGTCAGCGTTTTTCAGAAAGTGATCTTCGTGATATGTGTTTTGAACTGGATGTTGACTATGACAATCTGTTAGGCAGCAACAAGCAGGATAAAGCTCGAGAACTAATCCAAGAATTGATGCAACAGGACCGTATGTGCGAGCTTATGGAATTGTGTTCTCGGCTGCGGCCAGATGTTTCCTGGTGTACATATCCAAGAACCCCCATAGGAAGAATACACTCGTTGAAATATTTGCGAAAGAATATTGCGACAATTGAGGAATCAGACATATGTCATCCTACAGCATTTTAGTGACTCTTCTCACCCCCATCCACGTCGGCACTGGGGAGAGCCTGGAGCCCTTCGAATACGTCGTCGCCGGCGACACGCTCTACCGCTTCACGCTCGACAATTTCCTGCTGGCCCTCGACCGCGACGACCAGGCCCGCTTTGTCGAAGCCGTCGAGCACAGCGTACCCGCCACCCGCCGCTTCGTCTCCCAGCACGTGGATGTGGCCGTGCGCGTCGCCCGCTTCGAGGCCGACGTCTCCCCCGCCGCCCGCGCTCTCTACGACGGGCGCATGGAGGGCGGCGTGGCCCACCCCGAGGTATTTGCCTGTATCCGCACCGGCGAGCGTCCCTACGTCCCCGGCTCCTCCCTCAAGGGCGCGCTGCGCACCGCGCTCCTCTACCACGCGATGGATAAGGACAATCCTGCCGACAACGCCCGCCGGCTGGAGCAGGCCGTCTTTGGCTTCCGCACCGTCCAGCAGGACCCATTCCGCGCCTTCAAGCTGGGTGACGGCCAGCCTTTGGAAGCGCGCTCCCGCGTGCGAGCAGTGGCCGTCAACACTCAGCGGGCCGGCCGCTGGTCTGAGGACGTGGCCGTCCTCGTAGAAACCGTGCCTGGGACGCTATCGGATAGTGCCGAGACAACCTCCAAACACGCCGTCACCTTCGACGCTGACTTTTACCGCTACCACAAGCAGGCCTTCCGCCTCAGCGCGGGCGGGGCGCTCGTCGCCTGCCGCGACTTTTACACCGCGCACCTGGCCGCCGAGCGCGACTATACCCGCGGGCTGTCACAAACCGCAGCCGCCTACGATGCCCTCGCCGCCCACGCTCAAGAATTGCCCGACCACGCCTGCCTGGTGCGCCTGGCCTGGGGCAGCGGGCGCGACGCCACCACCGTCGCCTACGGGCTGCGCGATTCCCGCTCCCCCACCTCCCGCCGCCTCACCGCCGACGGCTTTCCCCTCGGCTGGGCCGAGCTGGCTCTCTTTGACGCCCAGGGCCAGCCCGTCGCGGCCGAAGAAGCGCTGCCCCCTGTGAGCGCGCCGCCCGAGCGAGCCCCTCGGGACGCCGGCCCTAGCAGTCTGCACAACCTGCGGGAGGGGATGGAGTTGGAGGGCACGGTCCGGCGCACCGCCGACTTTGGCGCGTTCGTGGATGTCGGTGTGAATCGGGATGGCCTCATCCACATCTCCCAACTGGCCGATTACTTTGTGGAACGGGTGGAGAACGTCGTACGGACCGGCGACCGCGTGCGCGTGCGCGTCCTGGACGTAGACCTGGAGCGCCGCCGCATCGGCCTGAAATTGCTGGAGGTGATCCGCTAAGTGGATGACCTGATCCGCCTTCCCGACCTATCCCTGGCCCGCTACCGCTTTACGCTGGAAGCGCTGGACCCGCTCCACCTGCCCCCCTTCAAGGGCAGCGCGCTGCGCGGCGGGTTCGGCTACACCCTCAAGCGACTCACCTGCTACCGCTCGCGCGGCGATTGCAAAGCGTGCGGGCTGGGCAACGACTGCGTCTACGGCTACCTCTTCGAGACCTCCCCGCCGGAGGATTCCCAAGTCCTGCGCACCCATCAGGCCATCCCCCGCCCCTTTGTCATCCAGCCGCCACTCGACCGGGGCAGCACCTTCCAGCCGGGAGACCGGCTCGACTTCCACGTCGTGCTGGTCGGCCGCGCCATCGCTTACCTGCCCTACTTTGCCCTCGTCTTTCAGGAGCTGGGCAAAACGGGGCTGGGGCGCAGCCGCGGCCAGTACGTCCTTCGAGATGTCCAGGCCATCCATCCTTTGAACGGTCTGGAGCAGCCCATCTACGACGGCGAGACCTTGCTCAGCACAGAACTGGAGGTCACACCGGAGGAGATCACCGCCTGGGCGGAGAGCCTGTCGGCCGGCCAACTGACCATCCATTTCCTCACCCCCGCCCGCCTCAAGCACGCGGGCCAGTTTGCGCGGGAGAGGGTGGACTTTCACGTCCTGGTGCGGGCGCTCCTGCGGCGGCTCTCCTCCCTCTCCTACTTTCACTGCGGGCAACAGTGGGACATCGACTATCGTGGTTGGATCGAACGTGCGGAGAAAATACGAATCGTCGGGCATCACACAGCCTGGCAGGCCTGGGGGCGCCGCTCCGGGCGGCAAAAGCAGCGCATAAATATGGGCGGCGTCGTGGGGGACGTCACCTACTCCGGCGACCTGGCCCCCTTCCGCCCCCTTCTCGCCCTGGGCCAGTGGATCCACGCCGGCAAGGGAGCCGTCTTTGGCAATGGGCAGTACACTCTTGACGGCCAGTAGCGTAAATCGCCAATTTGCCCCATGCGAGCATCGAGGGGGGTATACCCACTTTCAGAGATGCTCGCAAACCGGGCGGAGGCGACGGCAAGATATGGCAGTTGGAGCGACGCCAGGTGCAAGATGTGGGGGGTAAAAGTGAGCCACATGCGAGCATCCCCCCTGTTTTGGGGGGGTAACGAGATGCTCGCAAAACGCCAGGTGGGGCGTCATACCCACGAAAGGAGGCAAAATGAGGCCCCGGTGGGGCCCAGGTGGGGCAAAAGAGGCAAAAATCCGCCCCACAGGCCCCGCAGAGTGCAGTGGAAATACCTGCCCCGATGAGTAGGGGATTGTGACGTCCACACGCCGTTACCAAGGTCACAATAATCAACAGTGGAAATACCTGCCCCGATGAGTAGGGGATTGTGACCCCACGTATGAACTTCACCATTCTCGTTTCTGAACATTTGTGGAAATACCTGCCCCGATGAGTAGGGGATTGTGACTACTCGGCCGACGTCGCGTCGAATGCGTCGGGGTCGGAGTGGAAATACCTGCCCCGATGAGTAGGGGATTGTGACCGGTTGGCCAGTGCTTGCGCGCCACCCATCGAACGTGGTGTTCGTGTGGAAATACCTGCCCCGATGAGTAGGGGATTGTGACTCCCAGATAGGCAGCTCCTGCGCCCACTTGGGAAGATGAGTGGAAATACCTGCCCCGATGAGTAGGGGATTGTGACAGAATCCGAGGCAGCGCGCGATCTCGGCCTCTTCTTCTGGTGGAAATACCTGCCCCGATGAGTAGGGGATTGTGACTAGCCAGCCACTAGTCCTAGAACAAATACTACTGCAATCAGTGAAAATACCTGCCCCGATGAGTAGGGGATTGTGACCCTCCGGCTCGGGCGTCTCGGTTGGCTTGGGGGTCGGCGGTGGAAATACCTGCCCCGATGAGTAGGGGATTGTGACCTCTTGGTTGTCCCTGGTCAATCGTAATCGTAACCGGATTGGGTGGAAATACCTGCCCCGATGAGTAGGGGATTGTGACGATGACGGGGTCTCCTGGCACCGGTTGAAGTGGGGTGAGTGGGGTGGAAATACCTGCCCCGATGAGTAGGGGATTGCGGCGACCCTCGCTTCGCTCCGGTCGCTGGGCAGTTCCGGCAGACCGGAACTGCTATAAGCGGGGCGCAAGCCCCACGAGTGGAAATACCTGCCCCGATGAATAGGGGATTGCTACCGAGGTTCGGGCGGGGGGTTGCAGCCGTCCTCCTGGACGGTGGAAATACCTGCAATTAGACTTGGGAAGTCTCAAAAAGACTTCCCAAGTCTGGCCTGCCGAGACGCTAACTGCACAGGTGGAAATTTTATCCTGAGCGGAGGCGAAGAACTGGCGGGAGCGGCTGAGCAGCAGTTACAGAACGAGTTTGGGACTCTGGCCTGGTCCCTTGCCCCAGGACGATGATGCATTCCACTGACTGAACCCTATCGGGACTGCTTCTCATCGCAGCCACCCTGGAGCTTGTTGGTGATCTGGCCTTCAAATGGTGGGCTGAAACAGACCGCTGGCCAGGGCTCGCTATCGGTCTGGTCGTCTATAGCCTGGCGCTGGTCATTTTTGCCCGGCCGTCGCGGCGCGCTGAACCGGCCGCCATCTTTGCCTTGTGGGTGGGGATCGCCGTCATGTTGCTGGCCCTGGCCAGCCGGTGGTGCCGCGCAATCTGAGCGCCACCGGGCAAGTCCGGCAGTTATATCGCCTGCTGTACGAGAGCGAGATGTGTTTTCAGGCTCAAAAACTGCCCAAATCAGCGGTTTTGGGCGAGCACAAGCTCGGCAGAGACCTCCGAGGTCTAGGGTCTCTACTGAAATGAAACGGGTGTGTTTCAAATAAGTTGGGCAAGACCTCGGAGGTCTAATGAGATGTGTTTTCAGGCTCAAAAACTGCCCAAATCAGCGGTTTTGGGCGAGCACAAGCTCGGCAGAGACCTCCGAGGTCTAGGGTCTCTACTGAAATGAAACGGGTGTGTTTCAAATAAGTTGGGCAAGACCTCGGAGGTCTAATGAGATGTGTTTT
>CAYMWP010000142.1:0-11440 GCA_964393895.1 uncultured Anaerolineales bacterium
TTCGCTGCGAGGGGCTCGTAGTGCGCCACGGAGCGCCAGCGGAGTGGCGCAAAGCTGCACTTCACTGCGTTTCGTGCAGCACTACGAGCAAATCTAACATTGTCGAAGTAGTAACGCCGGTTCTTTCACTTGTCAGTAGATTTATACCCGAGTATACTATAGTCGCCCGCCGGCGGAGCGGGCGATGTCCACAATTCACTGAAAGTGGGAGATAGTGACCGCAGTCCGCGCGGCCAACCAGTCGCTCACACAATCATCAGGAGCATGGAGGCGCCAAGATGAGTTCACAATACACCATCGCCCACGACGTGGGCACGAGCGGCAACAAAGCGGTGCTGGTGGATACGGAGGGGAACATCCACACTAGCGCCTTTCAGTCCTACCCGGTCCATTATCCCCGCCCTGACTGGGCCGAGCAAGAGCCGAAGGACTGGTGGAACGCGGTCGCCGCCACCACGCGCCAGGTGGTGGAGCAGTCGGGCGTCGCGCCTCAGGACGTGCTGGCGATGGTCCACACCACCCAGATGCTGGGCATCCTCCCGATGGGGGGCGACGGCCGGCCGCTGCGCCCAGCCATCATCTGGCTGGATGGGCGCGCCCCCGAGCAGGCGGAGCGCATCATGCGCAAGTTCCTGCACCGGCGGCTCTTTGCTGCCGTCGCCGGCACAGAGATCACGGGCAAAGACGGCCTCCCCAAGCTGCTCTGGCTCAAAGAGAACGAACCGCAGATCTATGACATGATGGCCTGCTTCCTCGACGTCAACGGCTACCTCACCTACCGCGCCACCGGCGAGATGGCGTTCGAGTGGTCGTGCGCCTCGGCCATCGGGTTCGACCTGAAGGCAAAAGACTGGATGCGGGGCCTGATCCGCTACTTTGGGCTGGACGTCGCCAAGTTCCCGCCGCTGGTGCGCTCGACCGACCAGGTGGGCGAGTTGACGGCGGAGGCGGCGCGGGCGTGCGGGTTGTTGGAGGGAACCCCCGTCTTTGGCGGCAGCGGGGACGCCCCTGGGGCGGCCGTCGGCTCTGGCGCGGTCGGCGAGGGCGAGGGCCACATCTACCTGGGCACCTCCGGCTGGGTGGGCGTCGTCACCCGCAAGACGCCCACCGGTCGCCATGGCGTCGTCTCGCTCCAGGCCGCCGACCCCGCCAAGGCGTTCCTTTTCTCCGAGATGGAGACGGCGGGCGCGTGCCTCAAGTGGATCGCCGACCAGTTCTACCGCCACGAGCAGGCCGACCCGGACATCCCCAACGTCTACGCGCTGATGGACGAGGACGTGGAGACCATCCCGCCTGGGTCCGATTTCCTGGTCGCTACCCCGTGGATGTACGGGGAGCGTTCGCCCGTCGCCGATACCTGGGTGCGCTCCACCTTCTTCAACATCAGCGCCGACCACACCCGCGAGCACCTGCTGCGGGCGGTCTACGAAGGGGTGGCCTACAACCTGCGCTGGATGATCGAGATCGTGGAAAAGACCTTTGGCTTCCCGCTGCCGGTGTTGCGGGTCATCGGCGGGGGGGCGCGGGGCGCGCCGTGGATGCAGATCATCGCCGACGTGACCGGCCGGCGGGTGGAGGCGGTCGCCAACCCGCAGGAGGCGGGAGCCGTGGGGGCCGCGCTCACCGCCGGGATCGGCCTGGGGCTGTACCCCGACTTTGAGGCGCTGAAGAAGGTCGTCCGTGTAGAGCGCGAGTTCGAGCCGCAGGCGGAAAACGCCGAGGTTTACGACCTGCTCTACCGGGCCTACCGCCGCGTCTATGGCTCCCTGCGCGACCTGTACCGGGAGGTGAATGAGGTGCGCTTCCAAAAGTGCCAGGTGGAGGAGGGTTGATGCCGTCCGCCCGTGAAACGAGAGCGAGTGCAGCAAGCTATGTTCGAGGCGCTACTAACCTGAAATCAGAAGGAGGTTGAATATGGAAAAGCAAGATTTAGAGTCCCTACCCCTCGCCCTGCCCGACGGGGTAGACTATGACGAGTATCTCGTCGCCACCTACCTGGCCTCGTTCCCGGCCAGCGTGCCCATCCCCAGTCTGGCCCCGGCGCTGGCGGTCGAGCAGTCCACCGGCACCTGGGTGGCCGTGCCGGGAGAGACGCCCGAGGTGCGCTGCCGGCACGTGGCCAAGGTCATCGGCGTCTACGAGGTGCCCGACCTGGAGTTCGCCGTCCCGCCCAAACTGGAGACGCGCAACTATATCATCCAGATCGCTTTCCCCCAGGTCAACATCGGCTCGCAGATCCCCATGCTGCTGACGACGGTGGTGGGCAACATCTCGATGGGCGGGCGTATAAAGGTGCTCGACGTGCGCTTTCCCAAAAAGTTCGTTGACGGCTTCCAGGGACCAAAGTTCGGCATCGCCGGGGTCAGGGAGGTCTTGGGCGTGTCCGACCGGCCGCTGCTCAACAACATGATCAAACCCTGCACCGGCTACACGCCGGAGGTAGGAGTCGAGCTGTTCCGGGCGGCGGCGCTGGGCGGCTGTGACATCATCAAGGACGACGAGTTGCTGGCCAACGCCTCCTTCAACGAGGTGCAGGCCCGGGTCAAGCTCTACATGGAGGCGGAGCGGCAGGTGTACGAGGAGACCGGCGAGCGCACGCTATACACGGTCAACGTCAGCGACGAGATCCCGCAGGTGTTCGAGAACGCGCGCCGGGCGGTCGAGCTGGGCTGCAACGCCCTCATGGTCAACTATTTGGCGGTCGGCTTTCCCGTGTTGCGCGCGCTGGCTGAGGACCCAGAGATCAATGTGCCCATCCTGGGCCACATGGACGTGGCGGGCGCGTACTACATGTCGCCCTACCACGGCGTCACATCGCATCTCATCCTGGGCAAGCTGCCCCGTCTGGCCGGCGCTGACATTGTCGTCTTTCCCGCTCCCTACGGCAAGGCGCCGGTGATCAAGGACAAGTTCGTCAACGTGGCCCGCAACCTCTCGTTCCCGTTCTACGAGATCAAGCCGACCTTCCCGATGGCGTCCGGCGGCATCACGCCCTCGATGGTGCCCCAGGTGATGGGCGACCTGGGAAACGACATCGTCATCGGCTCCGGCGGCGGCATCCACGCCCACCCGGATGGGGCGGTGGCGGGCGGCAAAGCGTTCCGCCAGGCGATAGAGGCCACGATGGCGGGCATCCCGCTCCAGGAAGCGGCCGAGGAGCATGCCGAACTGGCGGCGTCGCTGGAAACGTGGGCGGACCCGTTCGGGAAGGGAATCTCGCTGTAGCGGGGGGCTGCACATCGAGCACCAGTCATCCAGCCGTCACGTCGCCCGCTCCGCGCTACTCGTCGCCTCTTTCTTCCTGGCCGATAAATTGCTGGCGTTGGTGCGCGACGGAGTCATCTCGCGCGCTTTTGGCGCCTCCGCCGCGCTCGACGCCTACTATGCCGCCTTCGAACTCCCCGACGGCTTGTTCACCGTCATCGCCGGGAGCGCGATGGCGACCACGCTCATCCCCGTCCTCTCCGCCCGCATCGCCCAGGGCGACCGGGAGGAGGTCTGGCGGCTGGTCTCGGCGGTGGTCAACCTGGCGCTCCTGGTCGTGGCGGGGGTGAGCGTGGCGGCGGCCGTCCTGGCCCCTCACGTCATCCGCGCCGTCGCCCCCGGTTTCGACGGCGCGCAAATCGCGCTGGCGGCGCGCCTGATGCGGCTGGTGCTGGTTCAAACTCTCCTGTTCACCGCCAGCGGCATCCTGATGGGCGTACTCCGCGCCCACCAACACTTTTTGCTGCCCGCCGCCGCCCCACTCTGCTATACGTTGAGCCGCATCGCGGGGGTGTGGTTCCTGGCTCCCCGCTGGGGCATCTTTGGACTGGCCTGGGGCGGGTTGGTGGGCGCGGTGCTCTACTTTCTGGTGCTGCTGCCGGGCCTGATGCGCTATCGCGCCCGCTGGTGGCCCGTATTGCGCCACCCCGACCTGCGAGCGGTGCTGGCGCTGATGGGGCCGCGCGTGCTGGGCCTGGGCGCCACCTACCTGAACTTTGTGTTGCCCACCTTCTTCGGCTCACGGTTGCCCAGCGGGGCGATCTCGGCCTACGAGTACGGCTGGCGGCTGATGCAGTTCCCGGAGACGATCATCGGCACGGCGCTGGGAATAACTCTCTTTCCCACGCTGGCGGAGCGGGCCAACGCCGCCGACCACGAGGGGCTGCGGAGCGTTTCCTCGTGGGCGTTGCGGCTGGTGTTGACGCTCGCCGTCCCGGCAGCGGTGGGTCTGGTCGTGCTGGGTCGCCCACTGACGGCGCTCTTTTTCCAGCGCGGCGCGTTCGACGCGGCCGCCACCGAGCGGGTCTACTGGGCGCTCCAGTTCTTTTCCCTGGGACTGGTGGCCCACAGCGCGTTGGAGGTGGTCGCCCGTCTGTTCTACGCCCGGCGGGATATGTGGACGCCGTTCTGGGCCGCGCTGGCCGGGCTGGCGGTAAACGCCGGGATAGGATGGTTCTTGTTGCCCACACTGGCTCACGGTTCCATCGCGCTCGCCAACTCGCTGGGGGCCGGATTGCAGGTAGTGCTGCTGTTACTGATAGCACACAGGCGGCTGGGTGGGATCGAGGGTCGGGCGTTGGGCGCAGCGCTGGCGCGGGCGGGAGTGGCGGCGGTGCTGATGGGCGCGGCGGTGTTTGGCTTTCAACGGTCGTTGCCCGGCGCCGGGCTGCTGGTGAACGGGGCGGGCGGGGCGGCGGTCGGAGGCGCGATCTATGTGCTGGCGATCATCTTGTTGGGCAGCGAGGAGATACGCGAGTTGCCGGGGCTGCTGCTGAGGCGGAGGTGAACACCTCACTCCACCCGCAGCAACGATTGCAGGTCGCGCACGTGCATCAACTGGTGGCCGTAGATGGCGTTGATGAGGGTTTCCAGCGTGATCTCTCCCAATGCCGGGTGACGGCCTGTCCGATCCAGGCCGGCCTCTTCCAATCCCATTACCCACGCGACGGTTGCTTCACGGGCAGCCTCCAGGTTAGCCAGCAGTTCACGCGGCGGCAAGCCCGCCAATCGGGTTTGCTCGGTGGCATTGTACTCGTCGTAATCCAAGTCCCCCGGCGCGCCTGGGCCGCCGGCCGCGATGTCCTGCCCGACGCGCCGCAATCCTTCCTCTGCCGAGAGAAAGTGGGCCAGCAGGTCGCGCACGGTCCAGGTCGGAGGGCCCTCGTAGAGCGTCATCTCCCACTGAGCGTTGCCCAAGCTGCCAAAGATCTCGGTCGTCTTGCGACCACCCTTGCGCAATCGCGCTACCAGTCCGTCCACGCGTTCTCCCATTGAATACCTCCTCGTTACTCAGGGTTGAAAGAACACCATCCCCACTCCCAGGCGCTCCAATGCCTCAGCGGCGTAATAGGTAACGATGGCGCTGGGGTCGTCGAGGGCGGCGCAGAGGGCGGGGACGGCCTCTTCCGCTTGGATGATGCTCAAGGCGCGGGCGGCGCCCGCCCGGGTCGTCACCTCACCTTCTTGGAGCGCGGCGATGAGGGTCTGAACAGCCGGCTGGCCAATGCGGGCCAGGCCGTCGGCGGCGATGCGGCATACGAGAGGGCTGAGGTCGGCCAGGCAGCGCGCCAGCCCGGTCACGGCTTCCTCGACGCGCAGTTCTCCCAGTCCCTGCGCGGCGCAGGCCCGCACGTAGGGGTCAGCGTCGTCCAGGGCGGCGATGAGCGACTCCCGCGCGGCCGGGGTGCCGACTGCCGCCAGGCCGCGGACTGCCCACCAGCGACGGTCGGGGTTGGTCTCGGCGAGCATGGCGCGCAATGTGGTCAATGCGGCGTCTCCCTCGCGGCCCAGCTTTTGGGCAGCCTGCTCGGCGCGACCGTCGTCACCGGCGGCGACGCTATCCAGAAACATTCCAAGCGCGTCAGACATTCAACAACTCTTGCGATACTGGTTCGCCCACGGCGCGGGCGAAGGTTTTCAGATCCGGCGGTGTGGCAAAATGGATCAGGTGAGCTGGGCAACGACAATCGGATGCGCCGAAGCGAGGGACAGGGGCGGAAGCGCCAGGGAGACTGGCTAATGCTTTGGCCCAGGCGCATTCCTGCTTCCTGGCTCCGACGGCGTACCAGGCTGCGATGGGGCGGGTGTAGACTCGCAAATAGTCCACGTGCCAGCGCAGGGGTTTGAGCGAGCGCAGGTGGCGGGAGAGACGAGCCGCCAGTCCACCCGGCCCGCGCGCGCTGCCAGCGTAGGCGTACCAGCCAGCAGGGAAACTGAAGCGGCCCAACTTTCCAACGGCGATGGTAGCAGGGCGTGGCAGCTCCAGTATCAGCGCATAAGTTCCGGCTTGGTCAGGAAGCATACATCCGCCGCTGCCACAAGACGCCAGCGCCCCAGGCCACGGCGCATCCCAACGCCAGCAATACTACCCCCAGGAGGTCTAGGGCGCGGACCGAGTGTTGTTCATCAAAGTTGTGAATGGTTGGCCCTTCGTAGGGGTCGGGCAGGATCAGCACTATTAGCCCGGCTACGAGCAGCGACACCGCCAGGGCCGCCAACAGGATCACGCGCCATTGAAACATGGCTACTCGGCCGGAGGTGGTACCGGCAGGTCTTTGACGGCGACCTCGATCCACTTGTCCCCTTCGTCAATGAGCATCACGGGGATGTCGTCGCGGATGGGGTATTTGCGGCCACAATCGGGCTCCTGGCATACGAGCCAGCACTCGTGGATCAGTTCCAATTGGCCTGGATCGTCTCCGGGCTTGCGAGTATCTCCACTGACGCAGTAGGGGCAGCGCAGGATTTCTAACAGGTCCTTGCTTATCATCGCGTGTTTGCCTCCTTGGCCTACAGAAAGTTTGCGTCAGGTAGTATAACACAAGTGAGAGCAGGGGCAAGAGCGGCAAAGCACTCGCCATCTACGGTGCGGACGGCGTCGTCGTGGGGTAGGGCGTGGCGGTGGGCGTCGGGGTCTGGCAGACACGAGCTTTTTCCAACCAAGCGGCATATTCCCGGGTCGGAGCGCCAACGTCGAGGGCGTATTCTAGCGCCGCCTCGGCGTCCACGCAGCGGCCGGCGCCCAGGTAGGCCCGTCCCAGCGCGCCAAAGAGTGCTGCGATGGGCTGATCTGAGTGAACGGTCAGGCTGACGTCGCCGGCTTGCACCAGCACGAGGGCGGCCTCGAATGAAACGATCGCCTCCTGCCACGAGTGGTCCGCGGCGTAGGCCTGGCCCAGCGCGAACCAAAGCAAGGCGGGTGGCTCTGGGGAATTCTCGATCTCGTCAATCAGGGTAGTGATGGCTATGTTGGTCATGTCCATTTCAATGAACGCCCAGCCACGGTAATAGTGACGCAGTGGTTCTCGCGGGTGAGCAGCGGCGTATTCCCTGCTCAATTCTAACAGGCGGTGACCCTGGTGAGCCTCGCGGGCGGCCAGCCACCGGGACCGGAATATGTCCAGGTCAGGATCCAACTCCAAAGCCGAGTCGAAATCCTCCAGTGCCGAGCGGGGGCGACCTCGCAGGCGCAGCGTTTCTCCGCGCAGTGCGTGGGCGGCGGCGCTGGTGGGATCGGCCTGTAGCGCGCTATCGGCGTCGGTCAGCGCCAGCCACAGCTCTCCTTGCGCCAGGTAGAGGGCGCCGCGTGCGACGTAGGCCGGCGCAAAATCGGGCGCCCGTTGGATCGCCCAGGTGAAGGAGCGGATCGCTCCCTCGATGTCGCCCGCTTCCCGGCGGGTCAGCCCTTCCTCGTAATAGGTCTGCGCGGCGATGGGGAACGGCGTGGGGGTCGGGGTGACCGCGCGGGTGGGGAGCCGTTCGGGTGTGGAGGTGGGAGAAGCGCAGGCGGTCAAAAACAGCCACAGGACGTGGATGAGCAGGAATTTCGCCCCGACCCGGCATAATCTATGCCGCACAGAGTTATCGGTCGGCCAACGCATCGGACTCACTGGTCAAGTGCGCCGCCCCACCACTTGGTATACCTTCACCGGCTCGACGCGTCCCTTGACGGGGGTCTCGGCGGTCTTGCCGACGACGATGTGATCGGCGATGCGCTCGTAGGTGGCGCTGGAAATGAGGATCGAAGTGCCCAGCTCGCGGTTCAGCCCCTCAATGCGGCTGGCGACGTTGGCCGGGTCGCCGATGGGCGTGTACTCGGCGCGAGATTCACAGCCGATGCTGCCGACGACGGCTATTCCGGTATGGATGCCAAAGCAGGTGCGCAGCTCGAAAGCGCCCGCCGTGCGGCGGATGGAGTTGAACTTTTCCAGCAATTCGTGCGCTTCCAATGCGGCCTCGACGGCGTGAAGAGCGTGTTCGGGGTCGTCCAGGGGCGCGCCAAAGAGCACCAACATGCCGTCGCCGGTGTAGCGTGTGATGGTTCCGCCGTGCTCGGTGAGTATCTGTACCACGTTCTCGTAGTAGGCGTTGAGGGTGCGGACGACTTCTTCGGGGGCCGTGCGCTCACACCAGGCGGTAAAGTCTCGAATGTCGGTAAAGACGATGGTCAACTCGCGCCGCTCGCCGCCGAGGCTGATCTGACCGCCGAGGATACCGTCGCGCACGGCCGAGCTCACGTAACGGCCAAAGGCGGTCTTGAGTTGCTCCTGTTCCGCCAGTTCTTGTGCCATCGTGTTAAAGTGCAGTCCCAGGTCGGCCAGCTCGTCGCTGGTATGGGGTTGCGCGCGGGGCGTCAGGTCTCCATTTGCCACAGTTGACATCACCCGCTCAAGCTCCTGCACCGGTGTCAGAACGCTGCGTACCAGGAGCAGTGTCAGTGTCACAGCCACACTGCCGGAGAACAACACGACCGCTCCGGTGAGAAGCAGGCTGGTGGCGGGGGCGCCGCCCAGTATCACGGCCTGGCTATAGCCAAAGAGGCCCAACGTCACCAGCGGCACGATCATGACGGGCAAGATCAACACCAGCAGTTTTGAGCGCAGCCGGAAGCGATACACACGCGGGTCGTCCAGACTGGCCCGCGCTCCCAGCGCCAATGCCAGGCGAGAGACCGGGTACATCGCCCGTTCCAAGTAGAGCAGGAAAAAGACGAGCGCAATGGCTACCGTCAAGGCCAGGCTGACGATCCATCCCTGCAACTCTAACGCTTGGACGAAGTCCATGGTCAGGAAGAAGGAGAGCGCCTGCACCGCGTAAGCCACGACTGCGACGAGCATGGTCCATCCTACCACCAGGTGAGGGAAATTGACCGTCTCGATCCAGGTCAGGGTCGCCAGTTCCTGATCCGGTGGCTTGCCGGCGATCAGGGAAGCCAGGAAAGCTCGGATGTTGGGAGAGTAGTAGTGGTAAAAGACGTAGGCCATCGCGGTCACCAAACACACGATGGCAACTACCAGAGTGGTCAGATTGTAGCGGACGACCTGGGCGATGATGCGGGTAAAGAGCATCGCGATCAGGAAAGAAGGCAGCGTGAGCGTCAACTGACCACGCAGGTAGATGATGACGATGTATAGAGGACGGCCCCGCCAATGTCGCAAGAGCGCAGGGGGGACCTGCTCGTGCAGGAAATTGCTCGATTTCACGTTACTCTTTGTAAGCCCGAAGGGCCTAAAAGACCCTTCGGGTTTGAATCTACAGGTTGTACCTTACTCCTATTTCCTCCCCGATCGCCTTCAGATCGGCCGCCACCTTGGGGTTGAGGGGGATACCCTCGCGGGAGTTGCGCTCTGCTTCTTCGTACTCCTTTTCGCCGTGAACGTAGATACGGGTCTCCCCCTCCACCTTGGGTGCGTTCTTGAGACGGAGCTGCAAATCGTCCATCGCCGCTTTGAATTCATCCACCGGTCGGAACCCGTCCACTCGCCAAGCGCCGAAAAAGTGGCCGATCTTGGAGGGCAGCGGCTTGCCGTCGGGGGTTTTGGGATAGACCAGGTCGGCGTAGGCCGCGCCAGAGAGGATGGCGCAGAAAACGTCCACCCACAGCGCGAGGCCATATCCCTTGTACCCGCGCAAGAGTTCCCCGGCTCCGCCCAGCGGCAGCAGCCCCCCGCCGGCTCGCTGCTTAAAGTTCTCCAGCACGCGCCCGGCGTCCGTCGTCGGCGTACCCGTCTCGTCGGTGGCCCAGCCCAGGGGTATGGGCTTTTCTTGCCGGTTGTAGACCTCCAGCTTGCCGCGCGACACGGTGCTGGTGGCCATATCGAGTACAAAGGGGCGCTCGTCGCCCGCCGGGGCCGCTACGGCGATGGGATTGGTGCCCAGCATGGCGTCTCGCCCAAAGGTGGGCGAGACCAGTACGGCGGCGTTGGTCATCGAGATGCCGATGCAGTCCTGTTCCAGGGCCATCATGGCATAGTAGCCGGCGATGCCGTAGTGGTTCGAGTTGCGCACCGTCACAAAGCCGGCGCCGTACTCGCGCGCTTTCTGGATGGCCTGCTCCATGGCCCGGTAGGAGACCGGCTGGCCCAGGCCCGCGCCAGCGTCAATCAGCGCCGTGACGGGGGTCTCTGTCACCACCTCGACCTCGGGGCGAGCGAGCATCATGCCGTCTCGCAGTCCGTTGACGTAGCGTCGCAGGCGGGCCACGCCGTGGCTGTTGATCCCCCGCAGGTCGGCGGTCACCAGCACGTCGGCCGTGATGCGGGCATCCTCCTCGGGAATATCTAGCTTTTGGAACACTTGGACGCAAAAGTCCTTCAGGGGTTCGGCTTGAATTCTTGGTACTGTTTCTTCTGGCATTGTTTACCTCCATAGAATTGTGACTATGCTCTCGCTTCTCGCAATATCCGCCCCATCCACTCCCGCGCTGGATGTTCCACCCGCTCCAGTTCGGCGAGCACCGCTTCCCGGTCACAAGTCGCGCGGTGGATGGCGGCAGCGCATTGGTCGCCCTCGAAATCGAGCAGGCAGTAGGCGGGGCGGGGGTCGCCGTCCAAAGGCAGACCCACGCTGCCGACGTTGACGATGCGCACCCCATCCACGGTGCGCTCCACTGGTCGGTGGGTGTGGCCGCAGAGCAGCAGGCGGGCGTCCAGGCCGGCCAGGTGGGGGCGAATCTCATCATCTGGGGCATCGGGTAAGATAACGGTCTCGTCGTCGGTGGGGGTGGCGTGGACGCCGACGACGCGGCCGTAGCCAGGGAAGTCCATCTCCAGGCGGGGCGGCAGATCGCGCAGGAACTCGTAGTCGGCGTAAGAGAGTTGCGCGACGGTCCAGCGAAAGTTGGCGTCCCGCTCCGCAAGATGGGTGGGGGCGCCAGCCCAATCCGCAGGGGAGCGAATGGGAAGGGCGGGCCGCCGGCCGGTGACTGTACAGCGGTCAATGTTGCCTTGCAGAAAGGCGACGTTTGGCAGCGCGCGCAGCCGGGCCAGTGTCTCGGCCGGCCAGGGACAGAAGGCTGCCAGGTCACCCAGCACCCAATAGGCGTCAGGTGTACCCCTGACCTGGATGTCGGTCAGGATGGCTTCCAGGGCGAGCAGGTTGCCGTGAGTGTCGGAGAGAACGGCCAGTCTCAGTAGATCCAAAATTGCTCCCAAACGTGTCAGTTGACCTGTGAACT
>CAYMWP010000143.1:0-11378 GCA_964393895.1 uncultured Anaerolineales bacterium
TCAACCCCGGGCACCATAGATGTCTGCCGGCGCGCTTTACCCGGTAAACAAATACCGTTTCTTTTTGGTGAAAAGGAGATCACGGCCCAGGCTAATGCCGTTCCAGAAGAGATTACAGTGACTATGCACGCCTTGAATCAGCAAGGAGGGACTGATTGGACACAGGAGATCACCTCATGCCAAACTGCCGACGACCGCTACGGCTGCACAGCGTTTCCCGGTGCCCTACGCCACCAACCCGGTCACGGTGAGCGTGGAGGAAGACTATCTGCTCACGGCTGTAACGAGGAGGCAAAGAGGCTGCGCTAACATCGCGTCAACCCGACGCGGCTTGCGCCGCTGTAATCGGCGAGGTCACGCGCATTGAAGTAGTCTTCTGGCGAGGGTCCTTGCCACGCACCCGCCGCGCGGGTTATGCCAGCCGTTGGGATAAACGCGCTGTAACGAGGTATGGTGAATGGAGTACAAAGACTACTACAAAATCCTGGGTGTAGAGAGGGATGTCAGTGAGAAGGAAATCAAGCGGGCCTACCGGCGGTTGGCCCGCCAGTTGCATCCCGACGTCAATCCAGGGGACGAGCGGGCCGAGGAGAGATTCAAAGAGATCAACGAGGCCTACGAGGTTTTGAGCGACGCGGAGAAACGGGCCAAGTATGATCGCCTGGGTGCTAACTGGCAACAATGGCAGCGTGCGGGGCGCGATTCAGGCCAGTATGACTGGTCCCAGTGGTTCGCCGGCAGGCCAGGGGGGACACGCGTCGAGTGGAGCGGCGACCTGGGCGATCTCTTTGGCGGCGGCGCAGGGGCAGGGGCGTTTTCGGATTTCTTTCGCGCCATCTTTGGCGGGATGGGAGGAACAGGGAGCGCCGGCACTAGCGAGGACGTGTTTCGGCGCGCATCCCACCAGCGCACGATGGCCGGGCAGGACGTGGAGGCTTCGGTGGAGGTGACACTGGAGGAAGCGTTTCACGGCGCCACCCGTCTATTGGAGCGGGAGGGGCGGCGGATCCGGGTAAAGATTCCGCCGGGGGTGCGGAACGGGTCGAAGGTGCGCATTGCCGGAAAGGGCAAGCCCGGTTACTCGGGGGGTTCACCCGGCGACCTTTACCTGAACATCACGATCAAACCCCATCCGATCTTTGAGCGCGAGGGAGACGATTTGCGCTGCAAAGTTGATGTGGATCTATACACCAGCGTGCTGGGCGGCGAGTCCCGAGTGCCGACGCTGAACGGCGATGTATCGTTGAGAATTCCTCCGGGCACCAGCGGAGGCAGCACTTTTCTCCTGCGGGGCAAAGGGATGCCCCAACCTAACACTCCGAAACAATACGGCAACCTGCTGGCCACGGTCCAGATACAGGTACCTCAGAGCCTCAGCCCTCGTGAGCGAGAACTGTTCGAGGAACTATCCAGTCTCCGAAAGAGTAAATAGAATGTACGCACACAAACGCCTGATTCCCATCGTGCTATTGCTGGCCCTGGTTATGCTGGCCTGCGACACCCAAGAGCTCCTGTTCGTGTCCACGCCCACAGCGGGTGCACCGCGTCCCACGCTGTCTCAGCCCGTGCTCGTCGCTACTCCTACCCCATTACCGCAAGAGTTCATCGCCGAGATAGACGCAGAGGACGCCTGGCTGATCAACCTCTATCAGCGGGCTAATCCCGCCGTGGTCTACATAGAAGTGCTGGTGAAACAGGGAGACACTTCCGTACCACTCGCCACCGGGTCTGGCTTTGTGATAGATGCACAAGGACACATCGCCACGAATGGACACGTCGTCGAGGCAGCCGATGCCGTGCAGGTCACTTTTTCCGACGGAAGTGTGGCCGACGCCCAGGTCGTGGGGCGAGATCAGTACTCCGATCTGGCAGTGATCAGGGTGGACGTGCCGTCTGACCGCCTGATGCCTTTGGAACTGGGCGATTCGGACGCCCTCCAGGTAGGACAGCGGGTCGTCGCCATCGGCAATCCCTTTGGGCTAGAGGGGACGATGACCGCCGGCATCGTCAGTGCGCTGGGACGCACATTACCGACCCAGGTATTCGAGAGCGGCGGCAGTTTCTCCAATCCCGAGATCATCCAAACCGACGCAGCCATCAATCCCGGCAACTCTGGCGGGCCGCTGCTGGATACCCGCGGGCGGGTGATCGGCATCAACACGGCCATTCGCTCGGAAACGGGCGTCAACTCTGGCATCGGATTCGCCGTGCCGGTCAACACGATCAAGCGCATACTGCCCAGTCTGATCGAGGAGGGAGAATACACTTACCCTTACCTGGGCATCACTTGTGATAACCGGTTCACCGTCGCCGAATTGATGAACCCGCTAGATCTGCCGGTGGATCACGGTGTGCTCGTCGCCCAAGTCACCCCTGGAACTGGGGCAGCCCGCGCCGGTCTGCGAGGCGGCGACCACGAAGTAGAAGTGAGGGGCATGACGGTCAGCGCCGGCGGCGATATAATCGTCGCAGTTGACGGGTACGAGCTGCGCGACTTTGATGACTTGATCGCTTACTTGGTGCGCGAGACGGAGGTAGGGCAGAGGATCGTTTTGACCATCGTTCGGGATGAGGAAGAGTTAGAGATTCCGGTCACCTTGGGAGAGAGACCGCAATGAGCGGCCGCCAATACCTAACAGTCAAAAAGGGGGTTACAAGCAATGTTCAAACAGCAAGACCTGCGCGAACTGGCAGCGTACCAGGCTGAGACGCCGATACTTAGCGTCTACCTAGACGTAGACCCGACGGCACGCAAGACGGACGAGTACAAATTGGCGCTGCGGCAGATGTTAAAGCAGGCAGAAAGTTCAGCCACGCCCGATGATATAGAGGCTATGGAACAATTCTTCGATCACGAATACGATTGGTCGGGTCGAGGAGTAGCTGCCTTTTCTTGCGCACAGGAGGGGTTTTGGCGCGCCTATTCTCTGGCTGTTCCCGTCGCTTCCGGCGTCACGATAGCTCGCAAGCCCTACATCTGGCCGCTAACGGCGCTGGTGGACGCTTATGGCAGTTATCTGGTGGCCCAGGTCAACCGGCAGGGGGTGCGCCTGTTGCTGTTTGAGATGGGCGAGTTGGGGGCCACAGATGAATACCTGGGAGAGGAAGTACGCAAACTCAAGAAAGGACGCGGTTCATCGGGGGGAGCGGGACGGCGCGGGGGAGCGCCTGTTTCGAGCCGGCGCGAGGAGCAAGTGGCGCAACGCAATATCCGCGAGGCGGTCCAGGCGACCAAGCTCTTTTGCAACAAATACAACCCGCAGCGATTGATCATCGCCGGCGCCGAACCGACAGCCGCGCACTTTCACGATGTGTTGCCCAAGCGTTTACGAGAAAAGGTGATCGGCTCGTTCAGCGCAGATATGAACGCGACCGAGCCGGAGATACGCGAACGCTCGCTCGAGATTTTGCGAGGGGTGGAAAAAGAGCGCGAGAGCGCCCTGGTAGACGTGGTATTCACAGAGGCGGCCAAGGGGCGCAAGGGCGTCATCCGCCTGGCCGATACATTGGGCGCAGCTCACGAGGGCCGCATCCAAACGCTGGTGATCACCCGTGATTACCACGAACCGGGCTACCAATGTAGTCATTGCGCCTACATCACCGACCAGGACTTGGAGACCTGTCCTTTCTGTGGCGGCGAGTTCGTCGAGATTCCCGACGCAGCCGAGGCATTGGTGACAAAAGTGATCGAGGACGGCGGTAAAGTAGAAGTTGTGGACGAAAACCCCAAGATAGAAGAGTTCGGCGTGGGGGCGCTGCTGAGATACTAGACTCGCTTGATGATCGAATAGCAGAGGGCCGCGCGCGCGGCCCTCTTTGATTTGGATGCGTTTCAAACAGCGATAGAAGCAGCCAGGGCTACCTGGGCCAGGTGGTAGGTGACGATGCACAGCAGCCGGAGACCGAGGGATGGTTTGACGAAGCGATCCCAGGCCAGCACAGTATCAGAGACGAAAAACAGACTCGCCCCCACGATCACAGCGCCTCGCCGCAGCGGCGCCCATTCCGCGCGGAACAGAGTGGCCCAAGCTGAAATGAGCATCAGGCCCAACGCCAGGCAGTAGATCGCCACCGGGGCCAGCAGGGCCACCTGTCCCCGGCGACGTATGCCGGCTGCAATACCTCGATACAGCGCCAGCCCGATAGCCGTCACGATGACGAGGGGCGCGACCACAGTCCAGGGAGGCAAAGTCCGGTTCAGGCCGACGATGTAACAGAGGTGGGCCAGCAGGAATGCCACCAGGCCGGAGGTGAAAAAACGCTCCGGCAGCATCAGGAGGACGTCCCCTGCCAGGGAGAGCGCCAGGCCGGGCAGAAAGAAACGGGCCACCCAGGCATCATGCGGCCCTCGCGTCAACAGCCAGCCCCCGACCAAGATAGCGAGCAGAGCCGTCGGTTTGAAGATGTACTCTAGCCGCTTCCAGCGCCGAGCGACGGCCAGCCAATCAAGCGAGGCCAACACCAGCGCGATGACCAAGGCCCAATGACCGATCTCCAATCTCTCATCCCTCAATTCGTCCACCAATCCACAACTGGAGGCATTATATCACATGCCCAAGCGGGTTGACAAATCCCGCTCACGACGGTAAAATGTCCCCCAATGCAAGAAACCATAAAACCGCTAGATCGCAATCGCCTGAGCGTGCTGATGGCCGTACTTTTGCTGGGCAGCGTGCTCTTTCGCTTCATCGAACTGCCCGATCACGTCTGGAAGTTGCAGCCCCTAGGCTCACCTCTGGAAATTCACGTCACCGGCACGTGGTTGCTGATCACATTGATGGTTGGGCTGGTGTGCACCGGCGCCAACCTCATCCTACACGGCCACCCGCACCTGGGCGAGCACCTGGGACGGCCGATCTATATCGCCTGGATCCTGCCTGGCATAGTGACAGGTTTGTCCGCCTACGTCTTGGCGGGCGCATCCACTTGGCCCTTGTGGACTGGAACTTTGATGGTGACGAGTATCGGCATCATGCTGGTCATCTCTGCCGAATACAGCGCCATCTCCCCCGATGCCCCGGGCTACCCGACGGCTCGCCTGGCCCTCAATATGCTGGCATACCTGCTGGCATTTGTGCTTTTTACCATCATCTACCACACGCGCACGCGCAGCCTGGTGACTGCCACCCTGACGCTGCTCTCTGCCACACTCTTGGCGCTCGACTTGTTGAGCGTGGCGGACGTACCTATAGGACGCATGCTGCCTTTTGCCGGTGCCGTCGGTCTCATCGTCGGCGAGAGCACTTGGGCGCTGAATTATTGGCAGATCAGCGCCTGGATAGGCGGACTGTCTCTGTTGCTGATCTTTTACGTCGCCATCAACTTGGCCCACCAACACTTGCTGGAGAGATTGAGATTGTCAACCCTGGTCGAGTTCGTCATAGTTGCCGCCATTGTGCTGACCATCATTCTGCTCAAAGTACCCGAGTGATGCCAAGGGCTGTGAGATAGAAATCTCGACCACAAACCTAGTCCCGGAGTAGCCCCTATGCTTTCTGACAAGATCCCTTCGCGCATCGCGCGCCTGGAAGAACTGGCCTACAATTTCTGGTGGAGTTGGCACCGCGAGGCCCGCGACTTGTTCAAGATGTTCGACTATACGCTGTGGCGCAGCACTAGCCACAATCCCGTGCAGATGCTGTTAGAAGTCTCGTCGGAGCGTCTCGAGGAATTGGCCGCCGACCCGCTCTTCCTCCGCCAGTACGACGCCGTGCTGATGGCGCTGGACACAGACCTGAAAAATGGTCACTTGTGGTTCCCAACCAAGTACCCCAACCTGACGGAGCGGCCCGTCGCCTACTTCTCCGCCGAGTTCGGGCTGCACCAATCGCTGCCCATCTATTCAGGCGGCCTGGGGGTATTGGCCGGCGATCACTGCAAGGAAGCCAGCGACATCGGGCTGCCGTTGGTAGCTGTGGGCTTTCTCTACGAGATGGGGTACTTTCGCCAATGCCTCACCGCCGATGGGTGGCAAGAAGCGGTCTACCCGCGCTTCAACCCGGAGGAGGCCGCCATTCGTGAGGTGCGAGACGAGGCCGGAAAAAGCGTCTTCATCCCGGTAGAAGTGGGCGACCGCGCGGTACATCTGCAGATCTGGCACGCCCAGGCCGGACGCACGCCTTTCTACCTGATGGACGCCGACAACGATATGAACGCTCCCTGGGACCGGGAACTCACCGCCCGACTGTACGGCGGCGACCAGGAGATGCGCATCCAGCAGGAGATCGTCCTGGGCATCGGCGGCATGCGCACCCTGCGGGCGCTGGGGGTTGCCCCGGCTGTCTTTCACCTCAACGAGGGGCATTCCGCCTTCCTGGTGCTGGAGCGCGCGCGAGAACTGGTCGAGGCGGGACAGTCGTTCGACGAGGCGCGGAAAGCCGTGCGCACAACGACGCTCTTTACCACTCACACGCCGGTGCCGGCCGGCCACGACGTCTTTCCCTTCCACCTGATCGAAAAGTACTTTTACACCTATTGGTCTCGCCTGGAGTTGAGCCGTGAGCAGTTCCTGGCGCTGGGCAGCCACGGGGATGGGTTCAATATGACCGTGCTGGCGCTGAACATGTCCGGACAATGCAACGGCGTGAGCAAACTGCACGGTGAGGTTGCGCGCCGCATGTTCCAATCGGTCTGGCCCGATAGAGCGGTGGAGGAGGTGCCTATCTCGCACGTCACCAACGGCATCCACGTGCCGGCCTGGATCGGTGGAGCGATGAACCAGATCTATCGCAAATACTTGTCGCCAGACTGGATTGAGCGGCACGACGACCCGGCGCTGTGGGAGCGCATCCTCGACGTGCCCGACGACGAGTTGTGGGACGCCCACCTGCACCTCAAGCGCAAACTGACGAGCCTGATCCGCGAGCGGGCGCGGCGGCGGCGCATTGAGCGGAGGCTGAACGCCGAGCAGGTGCTATCTGCCGGGACGTTCCTCGACCCCGACGCACTCATCATCGGCTTTGCGCGTCGCTTTGCCACCTACAAACGGGCCACCCTCATCTTTCACGACGCAGAGCGGCTAAAGCGATTGTTGCACGACCGCTACCGGCCCGTACAGTTCATCTTTGCCGGCAAGGCCCACCCGGCCGACGAGGGAGGCAAACGGCTCATCCAACACATTTACAATGCTGCCCAAGACCCGGCGATGGGAGGCCGTATCGCCTTCGTTGAGGATTACGATATGCAGGTGGCGCGCTACCTGGTGCAAGGGGTGGACGTGTGGCTGAACACCCCGCGCCGGCCCCGCGAGGCCAGCGGCACTAGCGGCCAAAAGGCGGCCGTCAACGGCATCCCCAGCTTGAGCGTGCTCGATGGTTGGTGGGTCGAGGGGTACAACGGGGCCAACGGCTGGACCATCGGCGTCGAGGAACAGCACGACGATCCGGTGGCCCAGGACGCGGCCGACGCCGACGCGCTCTACCGCTTGCTCGAAGATGAGGTGGTCTCCCTGTTCTACAAGCGCGATGCCGACGACGTACCCCGGGGCTGGGTGCAGGTGATGAAGGAGGCGATCCGCACTTCGGTGCCCGTCTTTTGCACACGCCGTATGGTCAAAGAGTACGCCGAGAGATTCTACATTCCGATGATGGGACAAAACGGCTAGTCGCACCCCGTCTACGGCTGGAACGAGCACATTTCCTGCTTCGACGCATCGCTCTACCTCTCGGATTGGCATCCGCTCCTCTCCCGTCACGCCAACGGCATTCCACCCCTTATGAGGCTGGTTCGCAAGCAGCAATTCTCATTTGGGTGTGTTTAAAATGAGTTAGGTGCGACGCACTTGGTTCAAGATTCGTCCGGTTATACGCGCGAAAATCGTCGTTTTTGATGCAAAAGTGCGTCGCACCTGGACGTTTCTAACTGAAATGAAACACACCCAAATCTAAAGCTTTGCCTCAAACTGACAAGTTATCTCTCTTAACGGATCTTGTAGGAGGTGTGAATATGAAACGATGGCAGTCTTTTATCTCGGCTATCTCTCGCTTCGTCGTGGTGACGAGTGTCCTGTTGCTGCTCCCCGTCGCCTCCGCCCGCGCCGACATTGGCCCCAAGCCCTCAATGGAATTCTCCTTCGAGTACGAGATCGAGTCGCTTCCCATCGTCGGAGGGCAATTGATCGAGTGCGAGGATGCGGCCTGCGAAACGGGAGAGCCTCTGGAGGACGCCGGGCCGCAGGGCTTTGCTTGTGCGGCCAACACCTGTTCTTCCATGGCCTATGGTTATGCGCCCTACCACAAACTGGTCATCGAGTTCGAGGATCGAGTGAGGGAGAGCAACGTCTTTACCAAACGAGCGTCGGAGGCGTACTTTAGGGTGACTGTGTCGGAGACGGCGCTGGAGGTTGAGGAGGTACGCGGCGGCGTCCGCAGTTGTTGCTCCGGGCTGCTGTTCACCCTCGTGCTGGAGACTCTGGTGGCGAGCGCCTATCTGAGCTTTTTTCGATTGCCCAGGGCGGCTTTGGGCTGGGCACCGCTTTCGAGTCTGCTTTCCCTGCCCGTGGTTTGGCTCGTCTTCCCCCGACTGCCGCTCTCTGCCGGCTCGATAGTGGCTCTGTCTGAAACGTTTGCTGTGCTATTTGAAACCGGCCTCATCTACCTGGTCGCCCGCAGATTGCTGCCGCTCAAGCACGTCGCTGCTTTGAGCCTGCTGATGAACGGGGCCAGTTTCCTGTTTGGGCTGGCGCTATCCTATCTGTGACGCCCGGACCGCCAGCCCGGCCGTCACGCCGCTGAAAACGTCCGAGAGGACGACTTTCTCCGGCCCAAAGAGCCGTTCCATCATGTGGATGAAGCAGGGGATCTGGGCCGAGCCCCCCGTGCGGACGACGGTGTCAATCTCACTTGGGTGCAGGCCGGAGCGTTCCACCGTATCCACGAGACAGGCCTCGATGCGGCGCGTCGCGCCGGCGATGAGGGCCTCGAACTGGGAGCGCGTGAGCGGCTGCCACACGCTGATGTCGTCCCCTTCCAGCCGGATGGTGGCAAAGTGCGCCGTCGAGAGCGCGACCTTGCTCCGTTCGACTCTATCGAGCAGGTGGGCCGCATAGTTGTTGACCAACAGCGATTCCAACGCCTGCACCCGGGACGGGTGGCTGCCGCTGATCTGGGCCAGGCGGAGAAAATGCAGCGTCTCTGGCCGGTTCAACTCCGGGATGGTCTGCCAGTCGAGCAAAGCGTCGGTATACCGGTCGGGGAAGGGAGCGGAATCCTCGCCCCAGGTAGAAGCGCGTCCAAAGTGGTCCAACATCAGCCCCTTGATGATGCACCGGTCGAAAGCGTCGCCCGCGATGCCCACGCCGCCGGTCGCAAAGACCCGCCGTTGCCCCGGCCCGCCAATGCGCATGACGGTGACATCCAGCGTGCCGCCGCCAAAGTCAAAGACGACGACGTTTTGCGGCTCTCTCGCCGTCAGCTCATAGTGCAGGGCGGCCGCCACCGGTTCCAACTCGAAGGCGACGTCACGGAAACCGGCCATTTTGGCGGCGCGGCGCAGGCGCTCCTCGGCGCGCCGGTTGGTTGCCTCTGTTGTGTCGCCGCCGGCAAAGTTGACCGGCCGGCCCAGTACGACGCCGCTCGTCTCTTGCCCCGTCTCTGCCTCCACCCGCTCCCGAATCTCGCGCAGGTAAATCGAGATCAGTTCTTCCAACTCGTAATAGCGGCCAAAGATATCGCTTCCCTCGTAGTCGCCGCTCAACTCGCTTTTGAGAGAGTGCAGCAACCGTCCGGGTGTCAGTTCGTCCACCAGCACGTAGACGTCGCGGACGAAGGTGGGCAACTCGGCGAACGTCATCTCGATCTCGCCGACGTACCGGCGCACCATCCTGCTGGGGCGGCCGGTGTTCTGACGATAGTAGGCGTCTACCGCCTCTTGCCCGATAAAGACCTGGTGGTCGCGGGTGATGTAGAGCGTCGAGCGGGGCACCGTGGGGTCGCGGCCGGCGGGGTCGAGGGGCAAGAGCCGCACACGCTGGCCGTCGAACGTCGCCGCGCCGGAGTTGGTGGTGCCGAAATCGAGGCCGATGCGCACGCTCACTCCTCTGTGGATGGAACGAGCGTCACCGCCACCGCCGGGTCACGGTCGAAGAGGCGCAGCCGCGAGCCTTTGCCGGAGCGTTGGTGCAGCGGAACGTCATCTATCGGGACGAAAACCGGCTTGCCGGAATAGGTCAGGTAGAGCAGTTGGGCCTGGGGCTGGCAGGGGAAAGCGCCCAACACGTCGAAAGCCTGGATCAGCGTCTTGCCCGCGCCGCCGGGACTCGACCGCGCCGCGAACTGGGCCGTGTGGCGCCGCATCGCGAAACCGGCCGCCGTCACGATCACTATCGCTCCGTCGGATGGCAGCGAGAGCGCGGCAGCGACCTCGTCGTCGGGTTCCAACTCCAGCGCGACCGATCCTTCCGCCGCGATGGCCCGGTGGGGAAAGCGCACTCCCTTGCCCCAGCGGGTGAGTGTCAGCAGGTCGCCCCGGTCGCCGTTCACGATGACCGCCGGCTCGTCGTTGCGGAAGGGGCTTGCGATCAACTGCTCTCCCTGGTCAATCCTGCGCTCCAGGCCAATGTGCAAGAGTTGCCGGGTGAAACCTCGCCGCGTGACGATGGTCCAGAAGCGGGGCGGCTCAGCCACGGCCACGGCCGCCGTCATCCGCTCGCCTTCCGCCAGCCCTTGCTCCTCGCCGATGGGCCAATCATCTCCTTCGATCAGCGGGGGAATGGCCGAGGGTTGTATCTTGAGGCCGCGTCCCTGGCTGGTGAGCAGCAGCAGTTCGTCTTGGGGGCGCAGCGGCAGCACGTGGCGCAATCGTAGCGCTGCTTGCCGGTTCAGTGCCGGACGTTCCTCGCGGGCCAACTGCTGTGCTCGTGGGAGCGGCAGGCGCGCCGCTTGCGGCCGGTCGGAAAGGAGCACGGCCGCCAGCTCGGTGGACGTCGCGCCGTCCAGGAGGCTTTGCAGCGTGGCGACCTTGCGGCGCAGTTCGTTCACCTCGTCGCCGGCGGTGACGGCCGGCGCGCGCTGTTGCTGCTGTGTGGCCTCGTTGCGCAACCGTTCGTTCTCGGCGTCGAGTTCGATCAGCCGTTGGGCCAGCTCCTCGATGATGTGGGGGGCCGATTCGGGGTGTTTCTTTGCCTCCAACACCCACCATTGGACGTCGTCTTGGCGGATCATCGAATCTTTCAACCTTACAAAAGTCGTCGGACACGGGCGAACGCGGATTTGATGGATGCGTTGGTTTGAGGTGCGGTTTTGCCGGTTGTTATTGTACCACATCTCACTATCTTGGGACAATGAGGGGGTCGTCTATGTTTGTCAACCGAAAAATGACCCACTTGATAACTCACCATTCGCGTAATCCGTGACCACTATGGTGAATTCTATGCCAGGCCA
>CAYMWP010000144.1:0-11225 GCA_964393895.1 uncultured Anaerolineales bacterium
ATTTAACCCTCAGAGCGAGCAAAATGGGCGGTCACGCTAATTTAGAATAATCGGTTCGATGTACCCGTTTACCGCATCTGGAATGCACCGCCGAGGAATCAAGTGGACAGAATCTCGGCGTTCTCTGCGGCTCTGCGGTAAATAGATACGGTTCGATATTATAGTTCAGGGCCGGTAAAAATCAAGTCTCCCGAGAACTCTAAGGCCGACCGGCGCTTTGCCTCTCCTTGACAAGCCTACAATGCGCGATTATAATGATTTTGCAATCAAAGAACCGGTTTGGTACTGGGGATAGAGGGAGGTGAGATGAGTGACCAAAGTTATGATTCACGACGGAGAGTCCTTCGACTCTCTGTTGCGGCGATTCAAGAAGAAGGTACAACGCGACCGCGTATTGTCGGAGGCGCGTCGCCGTCGTTTTTTTGAAAAGCCGAGCGTGATTCGCAAGCGCAAGAAGGCAGCCAAGTTGCGCAAAAGCCGCCGGCAGGCTTACAAGGATAAGCGAACGTATTAGAACTGATTGGCTAGAGTTATTCATGAACCTCAAGCAGCGATTGCGAGACGATCTCAAGGACGCGCTACGCACTCGCGATGAACGCCGCAAGTCAGTCATCCGTATGGCTCAGACCGCCATCACCTACGCCGAGGTTGAACGCGGCGGCGACCTCGACGACGTCGCCGTGGTCGCAGTGTTGCAGAAACAGGCCAAACAGCGGCGCGACACCATCGCTGAGCTGCAAGAGGCCGACCGGGCCGACTTGCTCGCCGAGGAGGAAGCGGAGCTGGAAATTCTCGAAGAATACCTGCCGCGCTTCCTTGGGCGTGAAGAGATCGTCGAGGAAGCGCGGCAGGTGATCGCCGAGGTTGGAGCGACCGGGATGGGTCAGATGGGAACGGTGATGCGTCAATTGATGTCCAAGCTCAAGGGGCGCGCAGATGGCAGCGTCGTGAACGAGGTGGTGCGCGAGTTGCTGTCTGGTTGAGGCGCGCTCGTCGGGGGCCTGGTAACAGCGGTGGACAAGAGGGAGCGCTTTACGTGCTCCCTCTTGCTTGTAAATTGATGAACGCACACACACCTGGCGTCGAGAGCAACGAAGGAGAACCATCGCCGCGCCGGCCTAGCCGGCGCTGGTGGGCCTGGCTGCGCCTCGTCTCGATGGGAACGGCTCTGGCGGTGGCTACGGGCATCGTGTTGGCCCGCCCACTGCTGCCTACCGGCCAGGAGACGCTGAAGGAAGGAGAGGTGGCTCCCGAGGATGTCCGCGCCCCCCGTAGCGTGACCTATGAGAGCGCCATTCTGCGCGCGGAGGAGCAGAAGTGGGCCGCAGCTCAAGTCGAACCAATCTATGTCCTTCCCAACCCGGCGCTGGCGCGCCAGCAACTCGACCGCGCCCGCCAGGTGCTCGACTACCTGGGTTCGGTGCGCGCCGACACGCTCGCCTCTCCGGCCCAGAAGCGCGGCTGGATCCTGGCCGTCTCCGAGTTGGCCGACCTTTCTCTCGAAACGTCCGATGATCTCGTCACTCTGCCCAACGAGAGTTGGGACCGGGTTCAGTTGGAGACTCTGGCCGTACTCGACCAGGCGATGCGCAGGGAGATTCGGGAAGGGCACGTGGGGGAGGCCCGCGCGGGAATTCCTCCCCTGGTCAGTCTCGATCTTTCGGAGGAGGAGGCTGCCGCCACTGTAGCGCTCGCGCGTTGCTTCCTGACGCCCAACTCTTTTTTGGACTCTGACGCGACGGCCGAGGCCCAGGCCCGCGCCCGCGACGAGGTGGGGCCTGTGCTACGTCACTTTGAAGCCGGTCAGGTCATTGTACGCGAGGGATCGCGCGTCGAGCCGCTTCACCTGGAGGCGCTGGATCAACTCGGCCTGCAAAAATCCGAGGTAAAATGGGCCGATTTCGCGGGCGTGATCCTGTTGGCTGTGGTGGATACGCTGCTGCTTGGTTTCTATCTGACCCGTTTTCAGCCGGACGTGTTGTGGGATGGTCAAAAGCTGCTCCTGCTGGTATTGTTGACCGCCGGTTTCACGGTGATGGCCGGCCGGATGGTGCCGGGCAGCGCTGCGCTGCGCTATCTCGTTCCTGCGCCAGCGCTGGCCATGCTGACCACGGCCTCGCTGGGACCGCACGCGGGAGTGATCACTGCCATCTTTCTCGGCGCTGCCGCCGGCGCTGTGGCCGACAATTCTCTGGAGATGGCCGCTTTTGTCACTCTGGGCGGGCTGGTCGCCACGCTCGCAATGGAACGGGTCGAGCGCATTGCCACGTTATTCCGCGCCGGGTTGCTCGCAGCCCTGGTGCACGTCGTCGTCATTTTCGTTTTCCGCTTCCCACAAGATACAACTCAACTCGGCACATCGCTGATCCCGGTGCTGGTAGGCGCCATTAACGGTGGTGTCTCGGCCAGCCTAGCGCTGGGGGTTCTGTTCCTCATCGGCCCACTGTTCGACATCACCATCACTATGCGGCTGGTCGAACTCAGCCGTCCCGACAATCCGCTCCTGCAAAGGATATTGCGCGAAGCGCCAGCTACGTACCACCACAGCTTGATGGTCGCCAATATGGCCGAGCAAGCGGCGGAGAGTATCGGCGCCGATTCCCTGCTCGCCCGCGTGGGGGCTTATTATCACGACGCCGGCAAGATCGCCCGTCCCTATTTTTTCACCGAGAATCAGGCCGAGGGGATGAACCCACACGACCGGCTCGACCCGCACACGAGCGCGGAAATCATCATAGATCACGTCAACGACGGGTTGGCGCTGGCGCGCCGCTACCGGCTGCCCCGCCGCGTGCGGGCCTTTATCCCGGAGCACCACGGCACCGGTAGGGCCAGCTTTCTCTACAGCAGGGCAGTGCAACTGGCCGGCGGCGATACGGAGGTTGACGAGAAGGATTTCCGCTACCCTGGCCCCAAGCCACAGAGCAGAGAGACCGCGCTGGTGATGCTGGCCGATGGCTGCGAGGCAGCGGTACGTTCTGCGCGCCCCAACAGCGCCGAGGAGTTGGCGGAAATCGTTGACAGGATCGTCGCTGCCCGTGTGGACGATGGGCAGTTGAACGAGTCTGGTCTGACGCTGCGCGACCTGGAGGTCATTCGCAGGATTTTCACCTCTTCCCTGAAGGGGGTCTATCACCCGCGCATTCAATATCCGCAGTCGAGTGCGCGGAGGTGAGCCGGAGGCCGAGATGTCTCTCCATACTATCGAGATACAGATTGACGAGCAATTCCAGGGCCGGGTTCAACTAGAGTCGCTGCGCCTGGCCGCCCTGGCCCCGCTGATACATCAACGGGTGGAGGAAGCGTGCGAGCTGGCCGTGGTCGTGACCGACGATGCAGCTTTACACGAGCTCAACCGCCGCCACCGGGGCGTGGACGCGTCGACGGACGTGTTGGCCTTCCCCGACGAGACGCGCGGCCCGTTCGTCGGAGCGCCAGGCCAGCCGCGCTACCTGGGCGACGTCGTCATCTCTTTTTCCCGGGCAGAGGCTCAAGCGGAGGAGGCGGGACACTCCACCCAGGCCGAGTTGCAACTCTTGGCCGTCCACGGCGCGCTGCACCTCCTGGGATACGACGACGAATCGGGGGAGCAGCGGGCGCGGATGTGGGCCGTCCAGTCCGAAATCCTAAAGGCGTTGCAAGTTCGGGTCAACCTCCCGGAGTGATGGTGCGTGGTGCGCAGCCGGAACATGCTGGAGAGTTTTCGCTTTGCCTTCGCGGGCTTGTGGTACGCTTTACGCACCCAGCGTAACACACGCATTCACCTGATCATCGCTGCCGCCGCGATCACGCTGGGAGTGTGGTTGGATCTATCGCTCACCCGGTGGGCGCTGTTGACGCTGACCATCGGTTTTGTGTTGGTAAGCGAGATGCTGAACACGGTGGCAGAGACGTTGGTGGATATGATCAGCCCAGGGTATCACCCGCTGGCAAAGATCGTCAAGGACGTGACAGCGGGGGCAGTGCTGCTGACGGCCATCGTCTCTGTCATCGTTGGTCTGTTGGTGCTGGGGCCGTCGCTGTGGGCGCGAGTGTTGGGAGAGTGAGCAGTGTTCGCTGAATCTGGACTGGGAGCAAACGACATCAAATGAACGAACGACAACCCATCTATCTGACCGCCGAGGGTGTGGAGGATTTGCGCCGCGAACTGGATCAATTGGTCAAAGTGAAGCGCCCGGCTCTGGCCGAGCGCTTGCGCAAAGCGATTCAGCAGGGAGATCTCTCGGAGAACGCCGACTACCAGGTCGCCAAGGAAGAACAGGGTTTTCTGGAGGGCCGCGTCCAGCAGATCGAAGTGATGCTGCGCGAGGCGGTGATCATCCAGGAGAACGGCCTCTCGGACGAGGTTGTCTTGGGCAGTCGCGTGACCGTCGTGGAGGAGGGTGAAGGGGAAGCGGAGACTTTTCTCGTCGTTGGGGCGGCCGAGGCAGACCCGATTGACGGCAAGGTATCCAACGAGTCGCCGCTGGGCCTGGCTCTGCTGGGCCGCCGAGTGGGCGACGCTGTTACCGTCCAATCTCCGGGAGGCGAAATCGTTTTCCGCATTACTGCGCTCAAGTAGATAAACCTCCTCACGATCGGGCCTCTCTCGATCAGCGGCGACAAACGAGACCCTATCCGCGACGGGCTGCTAGGGTCTTTTCACCACGAAGGGCAAGAAGACAAAGTATTTCTCGGCTACTGTGAACTCGTAGCTGGCAAAGTTGACCTCTGTGTTACCCTCTCCGTCGGCGGCGCGGGCTTCGACCAGGTAGGTTCCGGCTTGGAGTGAATCAGTTGATATAGTGAAAGGCTCATAGTCGCTGTCGAAGGCGCTGTCCTGGGCGCTGGCGGGTTGCCAGGGGCCGCCGTTAATGCGGTACTCGACGCCGACAACTGTGCCCCCTTCCAGGTGATAGGCCATCCCACTGACGTTCACTGGATTACCGATGCAGGCCGCGCCGCTCAATCGGTGGAGCTCTGTATTGAGGCCGCCGTCAACAGGATCGAGGATGTAAAAGGTCTCGGTGGCGTCAACTTGTGATACGTTCCCCGCCGAGTCTACGGCGACGACTTCCAGGGTGTGCAGTCCGGGCGGGAGCGAGGCGGTAAAGTAATAGGCTTCGCTCGTGCTGTCGAACGCGCCATCGTCGGCCGTGGCCTGTCGCCAATCGCCGCCGTTGAAGCGGTATTGCACTCCCGTCAGGGTGTTGATGGTCACACTGGTGCGGCTGGGGGAGGGGTAGGGGACAATTTCGGCCGTACCGCTGACGACCACGCTGTCACTGACCACAGAGGCAGAGTCAATGCTGATGGGGAGCTCTGTGTCCAGCGGGTCGAGGATGTCGTCGCCGTCGCTGTCGCGCCAGCCGATCTGTCCGGCGGCGTAGAGGTCGAGTTCATCCGCACTGTAGGGGAGTATTCCGCCACGCATGATGCTGCTCACGTCCGAGGCGCAGTCGCCGTATTCGCTGTTCTGGTTCTCGACGCCCAGGTAGCCAGAGCTGCGGGTGCAGGGTTGATAGGCGCTGTAGTATTGGTCCAGCGCGAGAAAGATGTGCCCCATCTCGTGAGCGGCCACGGCGTCCATGTTGTGGGAGCCATAGCCGTTGTTGCCGTAGGTCATCACCATAAACGGCCCGCCCAGGTAGGCGTAAGCAAAATAGTTGTCGCTAAAGCGGTTGTCGCCGTCGGCCGAGCTATCAACCACAAAGATGGTAAAGGCCCAATCGGTCTGGTAGGCGTCGCGTAAGTCATTGTTATAGTCGCGGACCTGGGTAAAGTAGAAGTGGGCATCGTATCCCAACCCGCCCATAGCTTCTGCGACCCAGTATTTTTGGTCGCTGTAGGGGCGAGAAATGGGCTCCACGCTGGTGGGCAGGGGGTTGGAGAAATGATCGTCGTAGACAAAGCTGAGATTGGCTCGCGGCTCCATCTCGGCCCACCAGTTGAGGCCGGTCACGATCTCGTCAAAGACCTCTTGCTTTTCGGCGAGCGTCCAGTCCTCGGTGGAGGGGTCGCCGCTACCGTCGCTCTCTACCAGCACTATGCCCACGGCCACGGAACCGGCCATGTATTCACTGGTCTGGTAGTAGCCGGGGGTGACGGAGGCGGCGCCGCTCCCGAGGGACATTCTATATTCAGTGGAGGGCAGGTCCGGGGCGACGAGAGCATCGTTGGGATCATCTGGGTGGCCTGTTGCCATCAGGCTCGCGTCCATGGGGGCGGTCTGGGCAGCGAACAAGCTGTTCCACACGTCAGCGATGCGGCTGGCGTTGGGGCCGTAGCTGTCTACGGTGGATGGTTCGATGGCCTGGGTGAAGACGCCGGCCACGCCGGGCAGCGCTGCGAGTGACTGCATCGCGCTGGAGGGGATTCTGGCTACCAGGGCCCGGTGGGGGAAGGTGTGACTGGTGCGGCCGCCGTTCGCTTCTACAAAGGTCTGCGCCTGGGAGAGTTGTTGCTCGTCGTCACTCGTCAGCAGGATGAGAACCTGCACCGGCGCGTCGCTCTGCGCCTGGGCGGTGGGGAGTGGCCCCCAAAGGCTAAAGGCGATGAAGGCTGTGAGCAGCGCCAGAAAGATCTTTTTGCCAGTCATTGCCATTTACCTCATGTGCCTCTATGTTAGCAGATGCTGGCGTTCGAATCTATGATTGGAGTGTGGCGATTGCGTGCGAGTTGCGTGCGAAAAAGTGCGAAAATAAAACGGGTGTGTTTCGTTTCAGTTAGAAACGTCCAGGTGCGACGCACTTTTGCATCAAAAACGACGATTTTCGCGCGTATAACCGGACGAATCTTGAACCAAGTGCGTCGCACCTAACTCATTTTAAACACACCCGTAACTACCTCGACAATGTTAGATTTTGTATCTTGAGAGAAAGTGATGTTCGTAGTGCGCCACGAAACGCAGTGGAGTGGCGCAAAACCGCACTCCGTTACACTCCGTGCGTGACTACGAGCCGAATGTAACATTGTCGAGCTACTCAGCCTGGCACGCGCTCAGACCTCCGATGTCTTGCAAAACCCGTTCAGGCGTGAAATCCCGGCCTTTTTCGACGGTCGCAGTGGGCAGAATGCCTGTCGCAGACCTCGGAGGTCTTGACCTGAGATACGTTACAGGCCGAATGTTTTTGGCTTTCTTGGTGTCCTTTGTGATCTTTGTGGTTGGCAATATGAATGGCCTGAACGCTTACGAGCAGTTTTCGAGTCCCAGAAGGGTCATTTGGAGACCTCCGAAGCCTTGATTGGCGGCACAAGTTCTGTATGCGCCCCGGCGCAGGTGCTAGAGCCGCCCGAACTGATCGCGCGCTTGCGAGAAGCAGCCGCTGGCGCGTTACAGTGGTACGAAGAGAGCGCGCCGGATTGACAAACCCGTCCTTCACAGCGATAATACCGCCATGAGCGTCCAACTCCTCCTCGCTCCCGCCGGAGGCGGCAAGACCACCTGCGCCATCGCGCGCATCCGCGAACTGCGCGCTTCCGACCCCCTCGCCCCCGTCTGGGTCGTCCTGCCCAACTTTCCCCAGGTGGACGCTTTCCGCCGCCGCTTGGCCGGCACCGGCGGAGCAATCGGCGTCGAGGTTGGCGCCTTCTACCGCTTGTACGCCGACCTGCTGGCCTGCGCCGGTCAACCGACCCCTCGCCTGTTCGACTCCGTCCAGCACCGGTTGCTGCGCGCCATCGTTGACCGGCTCTGTGACGAGGAACAACTGCTTCACTACGCCCCCCTGCGCGATAAACCCGGCTTCGTCCGCGCTCTGCACACCCTCATCCGGGAGCTGAAACGCGCCCGCGTCCACCGCGACGACCTCGCTGCCGCCGTCGCCGACCGGCCTCCCCGCCTGAACGAACTGGCCGCCATCTACGCCGCCTACCAGGACTGGTTGGTGACCGGCGGCTGGAGCGACGCCGAAGGACAAGGTTGGCTGGCTGCGCTGGCCCTGGAGCGCGATCCCACCCTCTACGCCGACCTGGCGCTCTTGATCGTGGACGGCTTTGACGAGTTCAACCCCACCCAACTGGCGGTACTGCGCCTGCTGGCCGACCGGGCCGCCGAGACCATCGTCACCCTCACCGGCGACCCGGACCATCCCGACCGCACCGCCCTCCGTCGCTTTGCCCGCGCCCGCGCTGCCCTCACCCAGGCGCTCGATATTGAGCCAAGCCCCATCACTTTCCCTCCTCCCGGCCTTGCGCCCCTCGTTTACCTGGAAGAAAACCTCTTTGAACCCCATCCTGTCCGGCGCGCCGCCGAGGGCGCTGTAGAGTTCATCGAGGCCCAGCACCGTCGCCAGGAGGTGCGCGCCGCCCTGCGCTGGCTCAAGGCCCGCATCGTACAAGACGAGGTGTCTCCCGGCGAGGTCGCCCTGCTGGCCCGTGACCTGTCCCCCTACCGCCACTTTTTGGAAGAGGCAGAAGTCGAGTTTAGGTTGCCACTTTACCTGGCGGTCGGCGCCGACCTGCCGAGCAACCCGGCCGTCGCCGCGCTCCTCGCGCTCCTCTCACTCCCCGCGCTGGACTGGCCCCGCCGCCCGGTGATCGAAACCCTCGCCAGCCCCTACTTTGTCTGGTCAGGCGTCGCAGAGGAACTTCCGGCGCAAGAAACCCTCGCAGCCCGGCTCGACAGGGTCGCCCGCGCCGACATGGTCATCCAGGGGCTGGAGCAATGGCGCGAGGCGCTCGACCGGCTGGCCGAGGCGGCGTCGGAAGAGGCAGGAGCAGCCGGCGAGGAGGAAGGCATTTCTTCCATTGACCGTCCCATCGGCGAGGAAGCCGCCGCCCTGCGGCGCACCTTCGACCGGATCGTCGCCCGGCTCACCCCGCCCGCGCAGGCCACCGTCCGCGGCCACGTCGCCTGGGTGGAGGGAATCATCGGCGACGACCCCACCCTGGCGCATCCAGCGCCCCCCGGCGACAGCGGCTCCCTCCGCATCGTGGCTCAGGCGCGGCAGGCCGGGGATGAACCCGGTGGTGGCCGCTTTGCCCGGCGAGACGTCGCCGCGTTGCAAACCTTCAAGGACGTGCTGCGCGGCCTGGTGCTGTCCGAATCACTGTTGCAAGAACAACCCGCCGCCGTTCCCTACCGCCGTTTCTTCGACGACCTGCGTGGCGCGGTCGAAGCGACCACCTACACCCTGCCACACCCCGAAAAAGACCACATCCTGGTTGCCCCGGTCTTTAACGCCCGCGGCCTCTCCTTCCGCGCCATCGCCCTCCTGGGTCTTTCCGAAAGCGAGTTCCCCGCCGCCGAGCGGGAGGACCCCCTGCTGCGGGAAGAGGAGCGGGCGCTTTTACGGGAGCGAGGATTGGCTCTGGAGCCTCGCCTGCGCAGCGACGAGGCCACCCTGTTCTACGAGGCCGTCACCCGCGCCCGGGAGCGACTGCTGCTCTGCCGCCCCTACCTGGCCGACGACGGGCAAACGTGGGAGCCCTCTCCCTACTGGCGTCACCTGCGGCTGCTGGTAGACGCCCCCTTGCAACGCGCCCGTCCGGCGGAACTCGTGCCGGATGAGGCCGCCTCGCCCCAGGAATTCCTCGCGGCGCTGGCCCAGGCAGGCGCGTCGCCTGATCCGGCAAGCGAAGAGGACGCCATCGGCCAGGGATGGCGGATCGCGCTGGCGGGCGCGGAGGTCGTGCGGACGCGGCTGGCCCGCTCACCGGACGGCCCCCACGAGGGCGACCTGGGGCCGTTGACCCCCACCCTGGCGAGCCGCTACGGCCCCAGCCACGTCTGGTCCAGCAGCCGGTTGGAGACCTACGCCAAGTGCCCGCTCCAATTCTACGTCGCCCACGTACTGCACCTGGAGCCGCGCACTCCGCCTCAGGAGGGGTTCGACCAACTCATCCTCGGCTCCATCTACCACAAAGTGCTGGAAGACGTCTACACCCTGGCGCCCGCCGACCCGCTATCCGCCCTGCCAGAGGTGACACAAGAGATATTCACCGCCGCTCCCGACGAGTACGGCTTCCGTCCCACCCCTCTCTGGGAGCAACAACAACGGGAATTCCTCCAGGTGCTGGAGAAAACCATCGTCGCGCTAGAGGAGACCCGCGTAGGATACGAACCCTACGCTCAGGAACCGCCCTTCGGTCTCCACGGCGCCCCCCCGCTGACCCTACAGTATCCGGTAGCCAGTAGTCAGTATTCAGGGGTCAGTAGTCAGTATCCAGTAGTCAGTAGTCAGTATTCAGGGGTCAGCGTTCAGATCAGGGGCTACATTGACCGGGTGGACCGTGCTCCCGACGGCTCGCTGCGGGTGATTGATTACAAGGCCGGCTCTTCCCGCATCTCGGCCCGCGAGCTGGAGGAGGGCACGCGGCTGCAACTGCCCCTCTACGCGCTGGCGGTGCGGGACGCGCTGGGGATGGGGCCCGTCGTTGACGGCTTCTACTGGCACATTGGCTCCGCCAGTCCCAGCTATCTGCGACTAGAGCGGTACGAGGGCGGCGTGGAAGGCGCGGCCGAGACGGCTACGGGATACGTGAAAGCCTACGTCGCCGGTGTGCGGGAGGGACGGTTCCACCCCACCCCGCCCGCCGGCGGCTGCCCCGACCACTGCCCGGCCGTCGGGTTCTGCTGGCGGTACGCGCCGAGGGGGTGGTAAAAAAACGCCACCTGTGCAATTAGCCCAGGAGGCTCCGTACTATCGCGCCATTTTCACCGCAGAGATCGCAGAGAACGCCGAGAAAATCAAAAGAATCTCTGCGCTCTCGGCGTGCTCTGCGGTGAATTAGAATCTAACTGCACAGGTCGAAAAAACGTAGACGGGTTTTCCCTGGCATGGTATAATGAATGCCACGCTAGTATCAGGTTTGAACGCACATTTGAAAGGCATAACTGAAACCGCCGATGGACGCAGATTCACGCAGATGCCATTGCATGGTGGCTCTCTGGGATTTTGCATGGCAAGACCCTAAAGGTTTCGCTTGAGACCGTGTAGACAGCGTTTTTGCGCCAGGCGATGACCCTTTTTTGCCAAATCTTGCGCAAAAACCTTTAGGGTCTGCGACTGACCATGCGAAATCCTGAAGACCCTGCATGGTTAGTTCAAATTCATCAGCGTTCATCTGCGGTTCCATTCCAGTTATGTGGTTCAATTACCCTGGTCAAAGGTAGTGCTAGATGAAAGGACTAACACAACGTGCGCCGAATTGACTATGTCGTTTGCCCTGACTATATTGAAGACAAACTCGCATGGGTGTGTATCCCAAATTGTGAGTCTACGCCACCAGAGGCAGCGAATGGT
>CAYMWP010000145.1:0-11205 GCA_964393895.1 uncultured Anaerolineales bacterium
AGGCCGGTGTGAGTGTGAAAAACTCGGCACGAATTTACGGCAGTCTGCACTTGGGTGCATCGGCTAAAAGAGCCGATGCATAGGAAAAAACTAGCCAGCACCGTCTGTTTTACGGCGGTGCGGCTTCAAAACGGGAATTGCTGGTGGTGACATATGAACAATCACCAGATGGTTCAGGCTTGAGCGAGTAGCAAGGAGAAAAGATTGAAAAGCGACCCTATTGACAAATTAGTGAAAATCGGTTTTTCAGAGTACGAGGCCAAGGCATACCTCGCTTTGCTCAGGGAAAGCCCTGCCACGGGCTACCAACTCTCCAAGACCTCTGGCGTTCCCCGTTCTATGATCTACGAGGTGCTGGGCAAGCTCACCGCCCGGGGCGCGGCGATGACGTTGCGCAAAGGGGACTCGACCCAGTATGCGCCGGTTCCGGTGGACGAGTTACTCGATCAGCTTCTCGAGGAGCAGGAGGAACTCGTTGTCTCATTGAAGGGCGATCTGGCGCACCTCGCCTCGGCCCCCGACCTAGAATACGTGTGGAACATTGAGGGCCAAGAGAATATCCTGGCCAAGGCGGAGGAAATGATTGACCAGGCCAAGACCCGCGTCTATTTGGCTCTCTTGCCGGTCACCTTCCCCGACTTGCGGCCTGCACTGATAGAGGCTATCGGGCGAGGGGTGCAGGTGGTGGTTTACACCACGGGCGACCTTGATCTGCCGGACAGCCAGGTGGTCGTCGCTTCCACATCCGAGGAAGCCCTCAGCCAGGCGGGCGGGCTGGGCTTGATTCTGGTCATTGATGGGGAGGAGGTGCTGATCGGCGAGTGGCTAACGGCGACCCAGGCGCGCGCTTCCTGGACCAGCAGCCCGCTCCTAGTCTTTATCGCCGAGCACCACCTGCGGACAGACCTGTACCTTCCTCAAATTCTGGCTCTTCTGGGGGATAAAGCACTGGAGCTGATCCAAGAGGAGGATCGGGAGTTGTTCGCCCGCGCGCTGGAAAGTCGCATAGAGGGTTGATATCGTCCGCTTGTGAGGTGTGCCAATGTCAAATGCAGCGCCTTCGCCGCCTAGTCAGAAGCCGTCCCTTGAGCGTTCAGGGATCAGGCGCATCGTCCAGGTTCTCATGGGTGTGTGGTAACTCGACACGGGAGTGAAAAATGAGGCGCAAGAAACCCAAGACGTCGTTCCCAGAGCTTTCGTACTTTGAGTTGCAAGCCTACATCGGCACCACCAAACACATGGGAGGGTTAGAGACCACGAAAGAGCTCATTGAGTTGTGCCGCGTCAGCCGGGATACTCGTGTCCTGGACGTAGGTTGCGGCGTCGGCGCGACGGCTTGTTACCTGGCCAAAGAATACGGCTGCAACGTGGTCGGCGTGGATTTGCGCAAGAGTATGGTCACTCTGTCGGACGAAAGGGCGCGTAAGGAAGGCGTAGCAAGTCTCGTCGAGTTCCGGGTGGCCGATGCGCAAGACCTCCCCTTCGACGATGCGCATTTCGACGTTGCCTTGTGCGAGTCGGTGGCGACGTTCGTCGAGGACAAGCAGCGGGTGGTCAGCGAGCTGGCGCGCGTCGTCAAACCCGGCGGATGCGTGGGACTGAACGAGGAAGTCTGGCTCGAAACGCCGCCGGCGGAGATCGCGGCGCACGTCAAGCGCGCCTGGGAGGTCAAGCCGGGCATCCCCACGGCTGACGGTTGGCGGGAGATGTTGGAGGAGGCCGGCCTGTGCGACATCGTTGTCAAGACCTACAAACTCGACGCGCGGCGCGAGTCTACCCAGATCAAGCGCTATCGTTTTCGGGATATGTGGAGGATGTTTTCACGCACGCTGTCCCTGTACGTCAAAAGCTCCGAGTTCAGGGCGTATATGCAGGAACAGCGGCGTCTGCCCAAGGGTGTTTTCAAATACCTGGGATACGGACTGTTCGTGGGAAGGAGGTAGACAATGTGGAGTACGGTCAAACGGTCGTTGCTGGGAGCCGCCAGTGCATTGGTCCAGACCGTCGTTCTGTTCGGCGCGGCGGGCCGCCTGGACTGGGCGCTGGGATGGGCCTTTATCGGGGTGTACGCCGTCGGCGGAATGGCTGTCGCGGCTTTTATGGAGCCGGAATTGATCGCCGAACGGGCCAAGATCAAGTCGGACGCCAGGACCTGGGACACGATGCTGATGGGAATCACCAAGCTGCTGAATCTGGCTATGCCACTGGTGGCGGGGCTGGACGTGCGACTGGGTTGGACGCAGCCAGTGTCCCTTCCAACCGCAGCAAACCTTGCTGGCCTGGTCTTTGTAGCGCTGGGATATGGGCTGAGTAGCTGGGCGGTCATCTCGAACAAGTTCTTTTCGGACGTCATCCGCATCCAGATGGATCGGGGGCACACGGTCGTTTCCGGCGGGCCGTACCGGTACGTGCGCCATCCGGGCTACGTGGGTGTCATTCTGTATTCGCTGGCGACCCCGTTCCTGCTCGATTCAGTGTGGGCGCTCGTTCCCGGAGGGTTGACGGTGCTGCTCATCATCGTTCGCGCGGTGGTCGAGGATCGGACGCTGTTAGCGGAACTCGATGGGTACCAGGAGTATGCGGCGCGGGTGCGGTATCGGTTGTTGCCGGGCGTCTGGTAGAACCGCTGTGCCGTTATGGAGGTAGTAGATAATGAATACCGATACATCTGCTCAATCTGACACAAAGCGCGGGGTGACGAGATGGCTGGTCCGGGAGATCTTTGGCGCGCTGTTCGCGGCGGCGCTCCTGTTCGGTTTTGCGGGCCGTATGGATTGGGTGATGGGATGGGCGCTGGTCGGAGTGTACCTGGCCTGGACCGCTGCCACTGCGTTGACCGTGATCCCCACCAACCCGGAGATGTTGATAGAACGCACCGGGCCCAAGGCGGGCACCAAGAAATGGGATATGGTCATCCTCAGCATCATCGGTGTGGCCGAGATGGCCAGGTACGTCGTGGCCGGGTTGGACATGCGCTGGGGGTGGTCGCTCCAGATTCCGCTCTGGCTCCAGATCGGTGGGCTGGTCGTCGCGGTGCTGGGCCAGGACGTGCTCCTCACCTGGTCTATGGCGGCGAATGCGTTCTTTGCGCAGACGGTGCGCATCCAGGAGGAACGGGGGCAGTCCGTGGCCACCGGCGGGCCGTACGGGTACGTGCGCCATCCAGGTTGCGTCGGGTCGCTCCTGTTCCAAATCGGCACGCCGCTCATGCTCGGCTCGCTGTGGACTTTTGTTCCAAGTGGGCTGATCGTACTGCTCACTGTAGTGCGGACGGCGCTCGAGGACAGGACGCTGCACGAGGAACTCGACGGTTATAAAGAGTACGCACAGCGAGTGCGTTATCGGTTGCTGCCGGGTGTGTGGTAGTGAGCAAAGGAGCATCAAAATGCACAAGAAAATCGGCATCCTGGGCGGCATGAGCCCCGAGTCTACCGTCGAGTACTATCAATACATCACCCGCACCTACACCGAGCGTTTTGGCGACTATGGTTACCCGGAGATCATCATCTACAGCGTCAGCTTTCAGCCCTACGTGGACTGGCCCAATCAAGACCGCTGGGACCTGGTGGCCCAGGGCCTGAGCGAGGCAGCGCTCAAGCTGGAGGCGGCGGGCGCGGACCTCATCATCATCGCCACCAACACCATGCATCTGGTATTTGACCAGGTACAGGCCAGCGTCACCGTCCCCATGTTGAGTTTGCTGGACGCCGTCGGCGACGCGATTCTGGCGCGAGGGATCGAGACCGTGGGGTTGCTGGGCACCCGGTTCACTATGGAAAAGAGCTTTTACCAGGAGGCGCTGGCCCGCCAGGGCATCGCCGTCCTGGTGCCCGACGTGCAGGACCGCGCCTACGTCAACACCGTCATCTATGACGAGCTGGTCGCGGGCCAAATCCGCGACGAGTCCCGCGCCGGATACGTCGCCATCATCCGCAAGCTGGCGGAGCGCGGCGCCGAGGGCGTCATCCTGGGCTGCACCGAGATCCCGCTGCTGGTCAGCGAAGAGAACGCCGGGCTGCCGCTTTTCGACACAACGGTCATCCACGCCGAGGCGGCTCTCAAGTACGCGCTGGAGAGTTGACGAATGATTTTCAAAAACCTATTCCGCCGCAAAGGACGCACCATTCTCACCTTGTTGGGCACATCCATCGGCGTGGCGGCCATCATTGCGCTGGGAGCGATGGCGGGAGGACTGCGGGAGGGGTTTAGCGCCATGACCCAGGGCAGCCAGGCGGATCTCGTGCTCAGCCAAGCCAGCGCGATGAGTTCGCTCATCAGCAGCGTCGACGAGACGATAGCCGACGACGTGCGCGCCCTGCCCGAGGTGGCCGACATCAACGGCATGTTGTTCACCAACGCCATGATAGATAACGAGTCCTACCTGTTTATCCTGGGCCACGAGCCGGACGGTTTCGCCATCGAGCACTTTCGCGTGATTGAGGGGCAAACGTTGGCCGAGGCGCGCGGCGCGCGCGGCAAACCTCTTCTTATGGGCCGCCGCACGGCGCAGAGTATGGAAGTAAAAGTGGGAGACGCGATCCGCATCACCGGCGCCGTCTTTCGCATCGTCGGCATCTATGAGACGGGGAGCGGGTTCGAGGACGGCGGGGCCGTCGTCTCCCTTGAGGATGCCCAGGCGCTGGCATTGCAGCCCCACCGAGTCTCGATGCTGTACGTCAAACTCAAGGACGCCCGCAAGGCTGACCAGTTCCGGGGGCGCATCGAACGGCGTTTCCCCGACCTGAGCGTCGCGACGTCGGCGAGCTTTGTCGGCGAGGAGCAACTGCTCAATCTGTTGGACGGGATGGCGATGGCGGTTGCGGGCTTGGCGGTCATCATCGGCGGGATCGTCATGACCAACACGCTCTTTATGTCGGTCTTTGAGCGCACGCGCGAGATCGGCGTGTTGCGCTCCCTGGGCTGGCGGCGCTGGCAGGTGATGGTCATGATTATGGGGGAGGCTGTCACCTTGGCGGTGTTGGGGGGGCTGTTGGGCTGTGGGTTTGGGGCGCTGTCTCTCACGCTGGCCAGCCGGGCCGGATCGTTGTTGAGCGTGTTCGGCGGCCAACTGACGCCCGACCTCTTAATCCGGGGCATGGTCACCGTGGTCGTGCTGGGGCTGGTGGGCGGGGCGTATCCGGCCTGGTGGGCCAGCCGCCTGCTGCCGGTGGAGGCGCTGCAATACGAGGGGGGCGGCAAGGCGCGGGCTGCCCGGTTGCCCGGCGGCATGACGGTGCGCAACCTCTGGCGGCGGCGCACGCGCACAGCACTGACGCTGTTGAGCATCGGCGTCAGCATCGCGGCCATTATCGCTTTGGGTGGAATTACCGAAGGCATGCTGGGCTCGTTCAACGTGATGATGATGGACAGCCAGACCGATATCTTTGCCGCCGAGGCGGGCATAGACGCCGACTTTAGCGCCATTGACGAGCGAGTGGGCGCGCGCATCTCTGCCCGGCCCGATGTGTACGCGGTCTCCGGCATGCTTTGGACCGGCGCAACCACCGACGACATGCCCATGCTGATAGTGTACGGCTACCACCCGCGCGAGTTTGCCATCCGCCGCTACCGCATCATCGAGGGGGAGCCACTGGCGGGCCGCCGCCAGATGATCGTCGGGCGGATGGTGGCCGAGCAGATGGGGCTGGAGGTCGGTGACACCTTCCGCATGTTGGACAGCAACTTTCGCGTGGCCGGTATCTTTGAGACGGGCCAGGCTTTCGAGGACGCCGGGGTCGTCATCGGTCTGCGAGAGGCGCAGGCCCTCACCGGCAAACCGCGCCAGGTACAGTTCTACATGATCAGCCTGCACGACCCGGCGCAGGCCGAGGCGGTGCGGGACGATCTGGCGGTGGCCTTCCCGGAGGTAGACTTTTCCCTCACCTCCGAGCTGGACGAGGCGGTGAGCGATTTCCGGGTGCTTGAGGATATGGTGAACCAGATCTCTTTCGTGGCGGTATTCATCGGTGCAGTGGGGATGTTGAACACGATGTTGATGAGCGTGCTGGAGCGGACGCGCGAGATCGGCGTGCTGCGCAGTTTGGGCTGGAGGCAGCGCCAGGTGCTGGGGATGATCCTGAACGAGTCGCTGGTGCTGGGGCTGTTGGGTGGACTGTGCGGCATTCCCCTGGGATTTGGGTTGGGTAGACTGATCGGCCTGTCGGGTGTGTGGGGCGGCGCAATGGAACCGGCCTACACGACTCGGATGATCGTGCAGGCGGTCGTGGTGGCGGTGCTGGCGGGCGTGGTCGGCGGAATCTACCCCGCCTGGCGCGCGACCCGCATGCGACCGGTGGAGGCGCTGCGGTACGAATAGATGATATTCCACAACTTGTTTCGACGCAAAGAACGCACGATTCTCACGCTGCTGGGCATCGCCACCGGCGTGGCCGCCATCATTGGGCTGGGGGCGATGGCCGATGGGCTGCAGGCCGGCTACACTTCGATGGCCCGGGGCAGCCAGGCCGACCTGGTGCTCAGCCCGGCCGGCGCGATGGACATCACAATGGGCAGCGTCGAGGAGGTGGTGGCCGAACAGGTGCTGGCCTGGCCCGAGGTCGCCGACGTGACCGGCATGCTGGTGGGCAACGTGCAAGCTGAGGACTCGGCCTACTTTTACATCTTTGGCTACGATCCGCAGGGTTTCGCCATCGAGCATTTCAAGATCGTGGACGGACAAAGTCTGGGCGAGGCGCGGGGCGCGCGCGGAAAGCCGTGCCTGCTGGGCCGCGCCGCCGCCAAGAGTCTCGACAAGGGCGTGGGCGATACGTTGCACGTCACCGGCGGCGCGTTCCGCATCGTCGGTATCTATGAGACGGGGGATGGGTTCGAGGACGGCGGGGCCGTCATCCCCCTGCGGGAGGCCCAGACCATCCTGTTACAGCCGCGCCGCGCCTCGACGTTCTACGTCCGCCTGCGCGATCCCGAGGGCGAGGCCCGGCTGCGAACGCGGATGGAGCGGTATTTTCCCGACCTGCTCGTCTCCACCACCGCCGAGTTTGCCGACCGGCAGTTGATGATTGATATGATGGCAGGATTCGCCTGGGTGATCTCTGGTCTGGCTATCGTCATCGGCGGAGTGGTGATGACCAACACGCTCTGGATGTCGGTCTTTGAGCGGACGCGGGAGATCGGTCTCTTGCGGGCGCTGGGCTGGCGGCGGGGGCAGGTGCTGCGCCTGATTTTGGGCGAGTCGCTGGCGCTCTCCCTGCTGGGGGGATTGGCGGGCATCGGCCTGGGGATAGCGTCGGTTTATCTGTTGGGCGGCTCTCTGGGCTATTTCAGTGTGCTGGGCACGCGCTTTTCGCCCGCGCTCTTTGCCCGCGCCATCGTCACCGTGATCGCGCTGGGGATGGTGGGCGGCATCTATCCCGCCCGCTGGGCCAGCCGTCTCTTGCCGCTGGAAGCGTTGCAATACGAGGGGAGCAGTGGGACGCAAGCCACCCTACGATTACCCGGCGGAATGACTGTCCGCAATCTGTGGCGGCGGCGGACGCGCACGACTCTGACCGCGCTGGGGATCGGCGCGGGCATTGCCGTCATCGTCGCTCTGGGCAGTCTCTCGGCGGGATTTATGGATTCCTTTAACAGCCTGGCGATGGGGGATAATGCCGATTTGGTCGCCGTCGAAGCGGACGTCTCCGACATGGGGTACAGCACGATTGACGAGCGGGTCGGCGCGCGCCTGGAGACGCTGCCCGATGTGGAGTCGGTCGCTGGCCTGGGCTTTGCCTTTGAGATGTCGGAACAGAATCCCCTGCTCTTTATTATGGGCTACCATCCGCGCCGGTTCGCCATCCGTCATTTTCACGTCGTCGAGGGCGAGCCGTTGGCGACCAATCGCCAGGTCATCGTCGGCCGCCAGGCAGCGGAGGTGATGGGCGTGGAGGTGGGCGACTCGCTCCGCATGTTGGACAGCGTCTTTCGCGTGGTCGGCATCTATGAGACGGGGGCGACTTTTGAGGACAGCAGCGTGGTCGTCACCTTGCGGGACGCCCAGCGGCTGGCCGGCAGGCCGCGTCAGGTGAGTATGTACCTCATCAAGCTGCGCGACTCGGAGCGGGCCGAGGCGGTGCGGGCGCATCTGAACGCTAATTTTGACGAGATAGATGTCTCACTCACCGCCGAGTTTGCCGAAAATCTGCCCGATTTTAAGAGCATGGAGATGATGGTGGAGCAGATTTCGTTCCTGGCGATGTTTATCGGCGGGTTGGGGATGTTGAACGTGATGCTGATGAGCGTGCTGGAACGAACGCGCGAGATCGGCGTGCTGCGCAGCTTGGGCTGGCGGCGGCGCCAGGTGATCGGCATGATTTTAGCAGAGGCGTTGGTGTTGGGCGTCGTGGGCGGCGTCTGCGGCATTCTCCTGGGAGTAGGAATGGCGTGGGCGTTTACGCAACTGCCGGGCGTGCTGGGTGAGATGATCGTGCCCAAGTACAGCATCGAGATATTCGCCCAAGCGCTGGCGGTAGCGCTGGCGACCGGCGGGTTGGGCGGTCTCTACCCGGCCTGGCGCGCGACGCGCATGCGGCCGGTAGAGGCGCTGCGGTACGAGTGAGAAATGCAAACATAACAACGGATTTAGAATAGAACGGATGGCTGTGTGAGACAAAATCCGTTCCTTTCCCAATCCGCTGTAGTGCTTGTGGACGAACACAAACTACAGTTTATAAAAAACGGAGGTAATGACGATGAAGAAAAATATTCTTGGAGGATTGGTGGTACTGGCTTTGCTTCTCTCCGGCTGCGGAGGGAGCGCGGATGAGACAGCGACGCCGGAGGCGGAGATGGAATACACCCCGGTGGTCTCTCCTACGGGGGAGGTGGTGCCAGCGATGTGGGCCACCGTCAGCGCGCAGACCGGCGGCACGGTGCTCGAGGTGCTGGTGGAGCCAGGGGACGAGGTCACGGCCGGCGATCTGTTGGTGCAGATCGATCCCACCGACGCGCAATTGGCGGTGCAGCAGGCGGACGCGGCGCTGGAGACTGCTCAGGCTCAACTCTCGCTCCTGAAGGCCGGCCCTCGCCCAGAGCAGGTCGCCGTGGCCGAGGCGCAGGTGGAGGCGGCCCAGGCCGCGGTCTCTCAGGCCGTCGCCCAACTGGATCAGATCAAGGCTGGAGCGACGGACGCCGAGATCGCGGCCGCCGAGGCACAGGTGGCGGCAGCCCTGGCAGAGCAACTGGCCGCCCGCCAAGCCCACGATCAGACGATGAAGTGTTACGACGTACCGGGCAGCGGCGAGATCTGTCCGTCATTGGGCACGTATGAGGAGCAAGCTCGCTACGCGCTCCACGCCGCCGACGAAGCGCTGGCGGCGGCACAAGCGCAACTGGACGCACTGACGGCGGGGGCGGCGGGCCAGCTTCGGGCAGTAGAGGCGGCGGTCCAGGGAGCAGCGGCGCAGGCCAGCACGGCCCAGGCGCAACTGGACTTGTTGCAAGCGGGGGCCACCGCCGAGGAGATCGCCGTCGCTCAGGCATCTGTGGCGCAGGCGCAAGCCGTGCTGGAGGCCGCCCACGCATCGCTGGAGCGGTGTGTGATCCGCGCCCCCTTCGCCGGCACCGTCGGCGCGGTGAACGTGCGAGCGGGGGAACTGGCCGCGCCAGGCCAACCCCTGGTCACAGTGGGCAATCTGGCTACGCTGCGGGTGGAGACCACCGACCTGGACGAGATCGACGTGGCGCGGGTGTCGGTCGGCCAGCAGGCCACGATCACTTTTGACGCCCTCCCTGAACAGGTTTTCACCGGCCGCGTGACCCGCATTTCACCGATGGCCAAACCTGGCGCGGGCGGGGTCAACTATACCGTCGTGTTGGAATTGGACGCGCTCGACCCGGCACTCCGCTGGGGGATGACGGCGTTCGTGGATATCGAGGTGGAATAGTGAAACGTAATGCGTGAAACGTAAGGGGTGAAGATATGACGGATGAGATTATCGTCGAGACCCGCGATTTGGTCAAAGTCTACGGCGACGGAGCGCAGGTGCGGGCGCTGGATCGGGTGAGCGTGCGCATCGAGCGCGGCGAGTTCGTCTCTGTGATGGGGCCGTCGGGCAGCGGCAAGTCTACGCTGCTCAACATGCTAGGCGCGCTCGACCGGCCCACCGGCGGCACGGTGCTGGTCGGCGGTGAGGACATGGCCCAGGTGCGCGATCTGGACACATTCCGCGCGCGCACCGTTGGCTTTATCTTTCAGTTGCACAACCTGATCCCCACGCTGACCGCCCGCGAGAACGTGGAGGTGCCGATGCGGGGCCAGCCTGTCAGAGCGCGGGCGCGCCGCAAGAGGGCCAAAGAGTTGCTGGAACTGGTGGGGCTGGCGGATCGGATGAAGCATCTTCCCAATCAGCTCTCCGGCGGCGAGCGGCAGCGGGTCGCCATCGCCCGGTCGTTGGCTAATCAGCCCGCCATCGTCCTGGCCGACGAGCCGACGGGCGACCTGGATTCCGAGAGCGGCATGGAGGTGATCGCGTTGATGCGCCGCCTCAACCGCGAGTTGGGCACCACCTTTATCGCCGTGACCCACGACCCGGCCGTGGCCCGTCAGACTAACCGCATCCTGATAATGCGGGACGGCAACATTGTGCACAGGCACACAGTGGGAACGCCTTTCGAGGAGGATTTGGCCGCGTTTCGACGCTCCGATCTGGGCAGGGCGATTCTAGCCGGCGACGAGGGGCTGCTATCTAGCTTTGGCCCGGACGAGCGGGCTGCGTTGCGGAGGCTGTTGGAAGGTATAGAGGAGGATGCCAGACACGATTGAGTGGGTGGTGAGGTGGGCGGGTGCGGCGGCAGTGGCGGTTCACCTGGTCGCTATGTTCGTGGGGATAGCGTGCGGTTTGCGTCGTCCTCCCCTCGGCTCGGGTTGTGACGTTGGGCGCAGGCGCGCCGCGATCGGTTTGGTGGGAAAACGGTCGGCCAATTCCTGGGCGAAGGATGCTTTGATCGCGGCAGAATCACTCACCGGGCCGGGATGGTAACTCGCGTCCAGCAATCCCCACAGGTCGGCGCTGGTGTGGGAGTTTCCGTTGGCGGCTCAGTGGGAGGCGTTGCGGGAAGCTGCTCGCCGCCGCTACAGCCGCTCGCCACAAGAGCGATCAGAACCAGCATAAGAAACGGCAAAGGGTTATTTTTCATTTTCTCTACTGTCATTACTCACCATTCGCGTAATCGGCTGGTCAAAAGCTGAATTTCCTGGTAAGCTCT
>CAYMWP010000146.1:0-11056 GCA_964393895.1 uncultured Anaerolineales bacterium
CCCCAACTTTTTGAGAAGTCAACATGTTCCTTGGCACACCACCAAGGACGAAAATGGTCAATGTAAGTTTATTTTCTAGGTAGAGACTTACCAGATAATCTGCGAGAATCTGCTTCTAAAAGATCTGTCAGTCAATCAGGCACGGGGAGGCAAAACGATGTCTATATTCGTCTGGGGTGGTGTGATCGTTTTATTATTCCTGGCGGTCGCCGCCATTGCAGCGTTCCTGATCGCACCACCAGTGCTGGAAAAAACACAGAACCGGGTCGCGACGCTGCCCCCTTATCAGATCGCCGCCGAGATGAAGGGCCTGCACCGGCGGTTGTCCATCGTGGACCTCCACGCCGACCCGTTACTCTGGAAGCGCGATCTACTCAAACGAAGCAGCTACGGTCACATTGACGTTCCCCGGCTGATTGACAGCAACGTCACCCTCCAGGTCTTTGCCGCGGTGTCAAAGGTTCCGATGGGGCTGAATTTTGAGAGCAACGCCGCCGATAGCGACCTGATCACCATGCTGGCCGTGGTTCAGGCCTGGCCGTTCCGCACGTGGAGCAGCCTTTGCCAACGGGCCCTTTACCAGGCGGAAAAGCTGGAGCGGTTCGCGGCCCGGTCGCAGGGCCGACTGGCACTGGTGCGGAGCGTACAAGACCTGGACGAGCTGTTGTCCCGGCGCGAGACGGAGACAGAACTGGTCGGCGGGCTTCTCGCGCTGGAAGGGGTCCACGCGCTGGAGGGGGAACTCGCCAACCTCGACACGCTCTACGACGCCGGCTTTCGCATAATCGGCCTGACCCACTTTTTCGACAACGAGGCCGGAGGCTCGGCCCACGGGCTGGAAAAGGGCGGGCTGACCTCCTTTGGGCGCGAGCTGGTGCAGCGCGTTCAGGAGAGGAACATGCTGCTCGATCTCGCCCACGCCTCGCCACGGGTGATTGACGACGTATTGGCGCTGACGAACGCGCCCGTGATCGTTTCTCACACCGGGGTGTGCGGCACCTGCGACAACCAACGCAACCTCTCCGACGCCCACGTGCGCGGGATCGCGGCGACCGGCGGCGTCGTGGGCATAGCCATGTTCGAGCAAGCGGTGTGCGGAGAAACCATTGCCGACACTGCGCGCGCTATACGATATGGCGTTGATCTGGTAGGCGTGGATCACCTGGCCGTAGGCTCAGACTTTGACGGTGGGATCACCGCCCCGATGGACGCCAGTGGTATGGCTCTGTTCACCGAGGCGTTGATAGAACAAGGTTTTACTGAGGAAGAAAGCGCCAAGATCATGGGGGGCAACGCTCTGCGGGTGTTGCGCGAGGTCTTACCCAGGGATTGACGAGCCGGGCTCGCCTACCTGGCGCGCGAGAGGGATAGCCAGCGTTCACAGTTTCAAGACACGCGGTTGAGCGCGGCAATGCTCGGCCTGGATGATGGCGAGCACGTCGTCTACCGCCCGATCCAACTCCCCATCCCGGTTGACGACGACATAGTCGAATTCAGGTAGGCGGCTCATCTCCTCGTGGGCGGTGGCGATGCGTTTCTCGAGTTGTTCGGGGGAATCGCATCCCCGCGCGCGCAGCCGTTGCCTCAACTCCTCCCCTGATGAAGCAGTCAAAAAGATCAACACGGCCTCCGGCGCCAGTTGCCGTACAGTGGCCGCGCCCTGCACGTCAACGCGCATGACTACGTCCTTGCCGCCGGCCAGCGCCTCGCGCACCTGCTGCTTGGGAATGCCCTTGTGCTGCCCGTAGACGATGGCGTGTTCCAACAATTCACCCTGCTCGACCATCTTGGTGAACTCGCCGGTAGTGAGGAAAAAATAATCCACCCCGTGGGTCTCGCCCGGACGCGGCGGACGATCGGTGGCAGTGACGACAAAGTGGAACGGGCAGCCCCGCTCCTTCAAGCGTTGGAGCAGAGCATCCTTGCCCACCCCGGCCGGGCCAGAGACGACGATCAACAGTGGCGATCTCTCGAATTGATAATGGCTGTTCTTCTTCACCGGGCTACTCTCCTATGCCTGGGCACTGTGTTGCATTGCACGCGCAGGTGGACGGTATTGTACCACTACTCGACCCGCTCTCCAAGCTCCCCCCACTCCAAGATATGCGCTGGCACGGAATGGAGTCCGCGGCTGCAATTTTCCCTCCAACACAAAAAACGGCCCTCCCGCCAAGAGAGGGCCGCCGACAGACAAACGAGGTCGCACCGTCACGGCTCGGTCACCACCAGGTTGTCAAAGTGGACCTCTGACGGCTCTGGCTCAAAGGTCGTCACGGTCAGCGCGATATCGCCGCTGGTGAACGTGCTGTCGTTGGCTTGCGCCAGGCGCTGCCCGTTGACGAACAGGACCAGGGACGAGCCATCACATATCGTCCGTATGTGATTGGTCGCATTCCCCTGCCGGATGGCGTCAGACTCGGCCCAATCCACCAGGGACTCGAAATCGCTTCCATCGGACTTGGCGATGGAATAGTAACCATCCCCCGAGATACGCAGGTAGTACCCACCGCCGTCGCCCTGCTCCCGGCATACGACCCCGTAGGCGTTATCGTCGGTGGGGCCGGCTGAGACTTGTGTGGCGTCCACATCAACGATGATGTTATCGAAGGAGCGGTTAGCCACACCCCACATGACCCATTCCTGGTCCGAAGAGATCACAAAGTAGGCGCCGCTCGCGTAGCCTACGCTGCCGGTGTTGTACTCTCCCACCTCCCAGCCTGAGCCGGCGTCGCCAAAATCATCCTGGAAAATAGCTTCAGGGGGAGGTGGGGGAGGAGGGGGCTCCTCTCCTCCATTCCCGGAGGGAAGGCAAGTGCACGCCAGGGCCATTACCATGACGGGGATCAACACACTGAACACTCTTTGCGTTCGCTTGTCCATACTTTTCTCTCCTTTTATTTGCAATCTACGTCTACCAACAGTGTTTCAACTTGTTGAGGATTCTAGCCCAAACGAGAGCTTGTGTCAAATGGCGCTGCTTCTGTGCTGTAGGCCGGGTTCACTCGATGCCAATGCGGCTCAATTCTTCCTCGATCAAGCTCTCGTCCAGTTTCTTGAACAGGGGCTTGGGTTGGCGCAGGGCTTGACCTGGGGGTAGCCGGCTGGGCTGCCACTCGCCCATCGCTTCGTTGGGGTCGTAGCACAGCGCCTCGTGGCTCCGTCCGCCCTCTTCCTCAAAAGTATCCGTGTACGACCGCCCAAACAACTTCCCCTCGTAGCCCAGGTAACGGTGCACCAGCTCGGACGTAAAGGGCAGGAAGGGGGCAAAGAGTACCTTGAGCGAGTCAATGGCCTTGAGCGCCACGTAGATGGTCGTGCCGGCCGCCTCGCGATCCTCCTTGATCTGAAACCAGGGGCCTTTCTCTTCCAGATAGCGATTGGCCTCCCGCGCCAGCGCCATCACCTCGCCCAACGCGGAGCGCATTTTGCAATCGGCGATCAACTGGCCGACAGATTCAAAGCCAGCCTCAATCTTGTCCAAGAGTTGAACGTCCAAATCCTCCAGTGATCCTGGAGTGGGCACTCGTCCATCGAAACGCTTGTAGGAGAACGTCAGCGCCCGGTTGACCAGGTTGCCCCAGGTCGCCACCAGTTCGTCGTTGTTGCGGCGCACGAAATCGCCCCACAGCCAGTCGGTGTCCCGCGTCTCTGGCATCGCCACCGTCAGATAATAGCGCAGCGCGTCGGGGTCGTACCTATCGAGCGCATCCTCCATCCACACGGCCCAGTTGCGGCTGCCAGAGATTTTGTGTCCCTCGAGGTTCATAAACTCGTTGGCCGGCACGTCGTAGGGCAGGTTGAGTTTCTTGGATTGGTCGTCCTCGTAGAGCCGCTCCACTCCCATCAGTTCCGCCGGCCAGATGACGGCGTGGAAGGGGATGTTGTCTTTGCCGATAAAGTAGGAGGTTTTGGCCGCCGGGTCGTACCACCAATCTTTCCACACCTCCGGCCGGCCCTGGTTGCGCGCCCACTCCCGGCTGGCGGAAAAGTAGCCGATGACGGCCTCGAACCAGACGTAGAGACATTTTCTCTCCCATTCCGGCACGGGCACCGGGATGCCCCACTCCAGGTCGCGGGTGATGGGCCGCCCTTGCAATCCCTCACCCACGTAGCGGCGGGCAAAATTGATGACGTTGGGCCGCCAATGTTCCTTGCCCTGTTGGAGCCAGTCAGTCAGACCACTCTCTGCCAACTTGGGCAGATCGAGGAAAAAGTGCTCCGTCTCGCGGATGACGGGCGTGCTGCCGTCGAACTTGCTGCGTGGGTTGATCAGGTCCTTGGGGTCCAGCAGCGTGTTGCAGCGGTCGCATTGATCGCCTCGCGCGCCCTCGTAGCCGCACTCCGGGCAGGTGCCTTCGACATACCGGTCAGGCAGGAACCGCTGCTGCGCCTCGGAGTACATCTGCTCCTGCACCTGTTTGTAGAGATAGCCCTTTTCTAGCAGCGCGAGGAAAAAATCCTGAGAGACGCGGCGATGATTCTCCGTGTCTGTGTGGGTGAACAGGTCGTAGCTGATACCCAGGCGCTGGAACAGTTCGAGGAAGCCGTGGTGGAAGTGCTCAAAGACCTCACGCGGGGACTTGGCCTCTCTGTCAGCGACAACGGTGATGGGCGTGCCATGTGAGTCAGAACCGGAGACCATCAGCACGTGGTTGCCGACCAGCCGGTGGTAGCGGGCATAGATGTCTCCGGGGAGATGGGATCCGGTGACGTTGCCGGTGTGAATCTTGGCGCTGGCGTAGGGCCAGGCAATGGCGACGAGAATGTGTTCTGACATCGGTGTCCTCCTTACGAGTAACGTGTATTTTAGCACAGGATATGAATAAGCAAAAACCGCCAGCGAGGCTGGCGGTGTCTTGCCGTGAGGCCGCGAGCGTGGAGCGGCCTATCGCGGGCCGGGAGCCTCCTCCCTCGCCCGCCACGGCGAGCCGCACATCATCATGATAATCGCAAAACGATGGCGTACCATTTTCATCACTCTAACGCAAATAGTCCCGCAACTGGCGGCTGCGGCGGGGGTGACGCAAGCGGCGCAGTGCCTTGCCCTCGATCTGCCGAATGCGCTCCCGCGTCAATCCGAACTTTTGACCGACTTCTTCGAGCGTGTAGCTGCGGCCGTTGAGGAGACCAAAGCGGAGTTTTAGTATGCGCGCCTCGCGCGGGCTCAGCGTAGCCAGCATTTCTTCGACCTTCTCGCCGAGCAGGTGCTGGTACGCATCCTGCGTCGGAGTGGGGGTCGTGTCGTCCTCGATAAAGTTCCCTATCTCGCTGTCCTCGTCCCCGCCAACTGGCCGTTCCAGGCTCATCGGCCGCCACGATACTCTGAGCATCCACTGCACTTTGCGCGGCTCCATTTCCATCTCGACCGCGATCTCTTCCGGCGTCGGTCGGCGACCATACTCCTGCTCGAGATGCCGGGCCACGTTGTAGAGCCGCCGGATGCGATCCGACATGTGAACCGGCACGCGGATCGTGCGCCCCAGGTCGGCAATCGCCCGCGTGATCGTCTGCCGGATCCACCACGTGGCATAGGTGCTGAAGCGGTAGCCCCGGGTGTAGTCGAATTTTTCCACGGCTTTCATCAAACCCAGGTTGCCTTCCTGGATCAGGTCCAGGAACGGCACGCCGCGTCCCATGTACTTTTTGGCTATGCTGACCACCAGGCGGGTGTTCGCCTTGATCAGATGCTCGCGGGCAGACAGCGCATCCTCGATCTGCTGCTCAAGTTTCCTGCGTTGTTGCGGATCAGAGCCGTCGTTACTCAGAATATCTCGAGCACCGCGACCGGCTTCGACGGCTTTAGCCAACCGGACTTCTTCCTCGATCGTCAAGAGAGGCACACGCGCCATCTCTCTGAGGTACAGGCCCACTGTATCGTTGCTGGATATTCTGCTCAAATCGTAGCCTTCGTCCTCGTCAGTTTCAAAAGCACTGGTCACAACAGCATTTAGCGATTGCTCCTCCTCATCTGCTTCATCTTTGTCATCGTATACTTCGATCCCCGCCTCGTGCAACACGATAAAGATATCTTCGAGCTGCTCCATGGTCTCCTCAGCCTCTGGCAACAGATCCAAAATGTCGTCAGTCGTCAAATAGCCCTGAACTTCCGCCCTCTCCAATAGTTCATCAACCATATCCATTAGGGCTCCTGATCTCGAAACAGCTCTACAGCAACTCTTCCAATGCAGCCATGCGCGGATCAATCTTTACTTTCTCACATGCACACGATTCCAGGTTGAGGTCCGCGCCACATTGCGGGCATAATCCTTTGCAATCGGCGCTACACAGGGGTTTCATCGGGATGCTCAACCAACCTTGTTCGCGCAGCAAGGGGGTCAGATCTAACCAGCCGCTATCACTCACCGCATAGGGCATATCTGGCTTGGGGTTCGTTCCCGCCAACCGAAACGTCTCTTCCAATTGCAGCGTAACAGGGAGGGCAAAAGGAGCCAGGCAGCGAACGCACTCTAACCCGAGTTGCGATTCCAAAGCGCCTTGAACGAGCAATCCGCCTTGCACGCGGATGGCCTGAACGGTTCCTCGGAGAAAGTCCACCTCCAGAGCTGGGGCGAATTCCGACGAGCTATCGTCCAGGCTCTGGGGGCCGGCGTCAACGTCCAAAGTAAGCGCCGCGCCAAGTCGAGCTTTGATGAGAACGGAAACGTCGAAACGGACCATAAGCAGGTTAAAGGTAAAAAGCTTTCGCAGCCACTATGTGGTTAACCGCCCCGATGCTCGACTTGGCGAAATTAGGAGATTTCAGTGTTCTACAAATTGTACATATTTTAACACAATCATGCCCCGTCGTCAAGATTTTTGGCTTAATTTGGCCGCTCAAACACCCATTTTGGCCCGTTGATTGCCCTGAGACAGCGCATTTGACGACCTTTCCGAGTTATGGCGCGGCCACGATTGGATTGCTGACATGGCTTGACAAATCACGTGCTTTCCGATATAGTACTTCCGCTTCCCTCACGTCTACAACAGAGGAAGGATTAAGGAGCGATCGCACCGCAATGCAGGTACAACGGCTAACGCTCGCCATTATTCCCGTGGCGCTGATAATCATTGTTATATCTCACTACCCTGCTCTTGCGCAGGGCGGGGATCCCGCCGACGAGCTGACCCTTTCACCATACTGGAGTTACGCAGTCACTCGTTGGGAGCCCATCATCCTTCAGGAAGCCGAGAGGCGGGGACTGGACCCGGACCTGATCGCAGCCTTGATCTGGAAGGAGTCACAGGGTCGCTCGACGGCCGAGGGGCCGGCCGGTGCCATTGGGCTGATGATGGTGATGCCGTTCCCCTGGCGACCCAGTCCCGAAAAGCTGGCAAACCCCTGGACAAACGTTTTCTGGGGAGCGCGGGCGCTGGCCACCGTCATCCAGGATGGACACGGTGACCTGTATTACTCGCTGGCCGCCTATAACGGCTCGTGGGAGCAGATTCACCTGCGCGTCACGCGCCGCTATGCCGCTTCCGTGATGGATTGCTACGCCCGCGCCATAGCAGTGCGGCACGGGTTGCCCGAGGACGGTGACTGGCTGGCCCTCTTCGCCGTGGAAGGAGTAGCCGGCCCCAGAACCATCACTGCGCTCGGCCCCAATCGGTCACTGGCCCGTTACACCGAAAGGCCCTGGGGCCAGGCTGACGTCCCAATGGCCCCAAGCGACCCTCCTCACGCGGTCGCTATCACTTTCACAGACGAGCAAGGCACAGAATATCAGGTAAACGTTTGGCTGATCGCCGAAAACAGTCCTTCTACCGTCATACCCTATGCGGAGCAATCCATATTTCTGCCCCCACCCGCCGGCCACGGGAGAAACGGGCAGTACACGGCCCCCGCGCCTCACTCGCCAACGAACCCCGTCGCGCCCCCGCCACCAACGGACACACCCACACCGCCCGTAGCGATTCCCACTCCCACATTGACGCCCACACCTGCCGCGACGGCTGTGTTAACCTCGACCGTTCCCGCCAACTGTGAAGGCGGCCTGCTCCGGCTAGAAGCCTGGTATTTGGACCGAGTCTACACCACAGACGGGTGGAAGGCCACGATCTTTGCCAAAGGGTACGGGGGAGATTGTATGTATACCTACGCTTGGAATGGAGAGACCAAGAGCGGGCCAATGTCCGATTCCACGACTTTTGAGATTGATCACACCGACATTTCCGCCGTCATTATAGGGACAGTGTCGGTAGCTTCTGCCGGTGAGATGGCCGAGGTAGGGTTGTTCATCAAACCACCCGGCGACGATTGAGACCTGGCCGGGCAGCGCGACAACGGATTGCGTACAACCTTCGGTTGCCACAGCGACCTCAGAAAGGAGGCTCACATGCTAAAGGCTCATTGGCACGGTTACGAAATTGACTCGTCAGAGGCAGCCTACGAGGCCCAAGTCCCTCAGCCCGAGCAATTGGGGACTGTGGTGCGAGGACTACTCTCGACCGGCTACTTTGTCCGCTCTTACTACCTGACCTTCGAGAAGCCGCTGCTCCGGCTGCGCGATTTCATCGTCAACCAGGGCGAGGCGGAGGACAAACTGACAGCCAAGACATTGGAGCACCTGGAAAAGCAGATCGTCAAGTTCGACCCCGATAGCTGGAAAGCCAGCCGTATCGGCGTGCGAGTCATTGAATCCATCCTCAACTATGCCGGCGCTCACCGTCTGGAGCTCTTGGAGGCCCAGACCTTTCGCTTCGACCTGACCGAGGAGCAGAAAGAAATGTGCGAGGATTATGGCTACGACGAGGAGTTCGAACCTGGCAGCCTGGTGGACGAGGAGTACTATTATTCCGAGGACGAAATTCCTCTCGACGGCGTCGTACTCTACCTGGGCTGCTCTCTGGTGCCGGCCAGCAAACTCGAGCCCCGTGAGGCGAAGCGGGCCTACAAGCTCGTGCACGATAACTATAAAGCCGTCGGGCTACTGGATGAGCTGGCTGGTTGGAGTTGGGGGCCTCCGCGCGACTATGTGCAGGATGACATCAACCGCCACCACGGCCTCTCACTGCGGGTGCGCCTCAACCCCGACGCCACCTTCACCATCACTGGCCGCTGGATGGACGATGGGCAGTTCATCCTCCCCTACTACGACTATTTGTTGGGGCTGGCGGCGAAAAAGGCTGGGGTAAAACTCGGCATCTACTGCTTATAATGCCCTCCCTCGCGCCTCACACTATCATCCGGCCCGAGCCGGACGGAGCATTGCTCTTCCAGCAGGAAACGGCCGAGACGGCCCTGCTGGATATGGAGGGGTTGGACGCACTCTACTTTTTGCTCAAGGGGGAACTGCGCGACTATCCGCTTTTCTTCTTCGCCTACCTGCGGGAGCATCGCTTTGTAGCGGCAGGCCCATCCAACGGCGCCCTGAGGCAGGTAGCGGCGGTGCGCGACGCGGCTCCCACGACGACCGCCCCGCCCCGCGCGCTGGCCGCTCCCGAGACCATCCACTTTTCCGTCACCGGGCGCTGCGACCAGGCCTGCGCTGGCTGCTTCTACTCCGCCCGGCCCGGCTCCACGGTCACGCCGACCGATGCGCCATTCGAGCTGTTTGAGCGCGTCGTCCGCCAGGCTGCGGAGGCCCGCGTCTTCCAGATGGCGCTGGGCGGCGGCGAGCCGCTGTTGCACCCGCGCCTGCTCGATATGGTGCGCCTGGCCCGCCAGAGTGGCATCGTCCCCAACCTCACAACCAACGGCAATCTTCTGACGGTCGGAATGGCGGCCGCGCTCGAGGAGGCCGGGCTGGGGCAGGCCCAAATCTCTCTCAACGGCGCGTCGGAGGAGATAAACGCGGCCACGCGGCCCAACTTTGTCCAGGCGATGGCGGCCGCAGAGTCCTGCCGGGCGGCGGGGCTGCGCTTTGGATTCAACGTCCTCATCACCCGCTCTAGCCTCCCCGACCTGGAAGCCGTCATCCGCCTGGGGCAGCGGATGGACGCGACCACCGTCAATCTCCTGCGCCCCAAGCCCCCCACCACCGAGGGCGACTGGCTGGAGCGCGAATCTCCCACCGCCGCCGACTACCGGCAAGTCCGTCGCACCCTGCGGGCAACCGGCGCCCAGCACCCAACGACCAGGATCACCGTAGACGCTTCGCTCACCTTTCTGCTCGCCAATCACTCCCCCCACAGCCTCTACCGCGCCGGCGTGTGGGGTTGCTCGGCCGCCCGCAAGTTCGTCACCGTGACCCAGGAGGGAGACGTGCTGCCGTGCAGCCACGTGCGCTGGTCAGACGTGGGCGACGGCGACGTAATGCGCGCCTGGCGCGAATCGGCCATCCTCGCCCGCTTCCGGAAATTGGAGGATCTGGTGCGCGGGCCTTGCCGCGCCTGCGATCACCTCGACCTGTGCCGGGGCTGCCCGGCGGTGGTGATGGCCTTTGGCGGCCAATTCGGCGACTCGGACCCTCATTGCCCCCAACGGGCCAATTGACAGTCTATGATAAAAATTGTACAATGCGGATAGATTGAGCAGAAAAGTGAACAGCTTGACAATGGCATCTTAGACCTCCGAGGTCTCTGACAGTCAATTTAGCTCGTCGAGAAACTTGCCCAAGCCACAATTTTGCTACTTGAAACCATCTTCTAGACCTCGGAGGTCTGACCTGAGCAGTTACGAAAGAGATACCTTTTGCACTACCCACAGCAAATCTGCCCATCTTATGATCAACAAATCTTGAATCCCCATAGGAGGTTATCATGACCGGAAAAGCAGGACTGAAAGCAGGATTGATCGGCGCAGCCATCATCTTGGTGATGACGTTGCTCAGCCAGATACCGGGCGTCGGGTGCATCTGCTGCGGGCTGACGTGGCTGGTATACGCCGGCATCGGAGTGCTGGCCGGGTTCTTCCTGACCCCACCTCGGGCCGCAGGGACGGGCGCAGGGGCGGGCGCTATCGCCGGGCTGGTCAGCGGAGCAGCCGGCGGGATCGTGTGGATCATCGTCATGGCCGTTACGGTGGCGCTCGGCGGTACAGGCGATGTTGCGTCGGTCATAGACCCCCAGACGATGCGCCAACTGATCGAGCTCGGCATAGATCCGGAAATGTTTG
>CAYMWP010000147.1:0-11013 GCA_964393895.1 uncultured Anaerolineales bacterium
AGGCTGCCGCAAAACCTGTCCTGAGCCTGTCGAAGGAAGCGCGGCTCGCAATGACAGGTTAAGCAGTTACGTTTTTTCAAGGTCAAGCTTAAAATCTCTGTGCTCTCTGTCTCCGTGGTGAAATTCCTAGCTTTTTCAGTAGAACCATGAACACAATAATACACTCTCTCAACCGGCTGTTCAACATCAGGACGAAGGAATGGCCCCGGCTGCTGATGCTCTACTCGATGGCCTTTCTGTTCATCGCCGGCAGTACCTGGGGCGAGCTGAACGTCCAGGCATCCTTTCTGTTCGAAGTGGGCATAGAGAACCTGCCTCAGGTTCTCGTGACCAACGCCATCGTCTCCCTCGTCGCCATCGCCATCTACACCCCCTTCGTTGACCGCATCACGGACGACAAGCTCCTGATCGCTATTTCCGTCACCGGCGCAGCCGCCATCGGCGTAGGCTACGCGCTGCTCGGCCTGGGCCTATCTGGCATCGCCTACCCGCTGCTATATACGCTCTCCATCGTCGTCAGGCAAACGTTCAACCTTCAATGGTGGACCTATGTCAACAGTTTCTACGACACGCGCGCCGCCAAACGCATCATCCCCATACTCGCCACTGCTGCCCGGATAGGCACCATAGTTGCCGGGCAGACAATCGCCCTGTTGAACACCGCCATCAAGCCCAACAGCAACATCATCCTGCTGTGGTTGGGCGCGCTCTTGGCCATAGCCCTCGCCGCGCGGATAATGCCCCACCTGCTGAAAGGTGCAAGAGACGGGCAACCCAGCTACGCAGCTTCCAGCACTCTGTCAGACTCGAAACGCACCTCGTTCACCCGCAACATCCGGGACGGGTACCAGTACGTCTCCCGATCCCCATTTCTGCGCTGGATGGCCCTATCCACATTGTTCATGATGCTGTTGTTCGCGCTCCTCGAGTACTATACCAGCTACATCTTTGTCCAGTCTGTGGACTTTGGCTCCGGGGAAGAGCTGTCCGGCTACCTGGGTCGCACGAGCTCGTTAGCCAACCTCATCCTATTGCCGTTCCAGCTCTTTCTGCTCAGCCGCCTCTTTGGTCGAATGGGCCTGGGGAACGCCAACTTGATCTTTCCGACCGGTACACTCGCCATCTGCGGCGCCCTCATCGGTTGGCCGCGAGTCGCCACCGCCGCGCTGGGCTATCTCGACAGAAAAGTCTTTCGCAGTGTATTCCGTAATCCGCCCGACAACCTGTTGTACAATGCCGTCCCCCTGCGCATCAAGGGACGGGCGCGCGCTTTTATCGGGGGGTTGATCGCGCCGCTAGGTTCGCTCGCCGGCGGCGGGCTGCTGTTCCTACTGCCATTCGTACCGGCCACGGGCTTCCTGCCGGCGCTCATCGGCGTATCGGCGATCACCTATGCCGCCAGCGCCCTCGTCGTCCGCCGGCAATACTCCCAGGCGCTCATCACCATGCTGGAACAGGAGGATTTCTCCTTCCTCCTCTCGGCCGGCTCAGAACTGACCGTCACCGACGCGACCACGCTCAACTGGCTGACCCGGAAACTCGAAGAAAGCACCAGCGCCGACTTTACGATCTTTATGGCGAGCCTCATCAGCGAGGTCAGTGGAAATAAAGCCGTCCCAATTCTAGCGCGAGTCGCCAGGGCCAGAGACCCCCGCGTCCGCTCGACGATCATTGACATCCTGGCGGCCTCCGGCTTGCGCGGAGAGGCCGCCCTACAGGTCTGCATCCAGTTCCTGAACGACCCCGACAGTCGCGTGCGACGGTCGGCCATCGCCGGCTTGGAGCAGTTGAGCGACCCCGAAAGCGAACAGTTCCTCGAACACGCGCTCGAACTGTTGCCCGATCCCGACGTAGAAGTGCGCGCCCAGGTCATCCCGCCGCTCGTGCGCTCGGGCGACTTTTTCTACCTGGCCTCGGCCATCCAGTCACTGAGCCAACTCGTGGAGGACGAGAATCCCGAACTGCGGGCGCGCGGGGTGCGCGTACTCGGCCAGGTGGGCAACGCCCGTTTCATCCGCAACCTGGCGCAATACCTGGACGATCCCGACGGTCAGGTACGACTGGAGGCAGTCACCGCCATCGAAACCCTCTCGCGCGAAAAAGTCCCCGGCCGGACCGCCGCGCTGACGGTGGAACACCTGAGCACCTTGGCAGACGATCCGGTCGAGCAAGTGCGCCGGGCCGCCGTGACGATCCTGCGACGCATTGACTTGCAGGAGGCGCACCAGGTACTCGTCCGCTTCCTGGCCGACCCCGCGCCCCAGATCAGGGAAGCGACGGCCGACGCACTGGTGCAGGTCGGCGCGCCGATCATCCCCATTCTCTCCCCCGCCCTCGACGCGGCCGATCCCCAGCAGCGCAAGATGCCCACCCTCATCCTGAGCCGTATTGATCGGGAGCGATTCGGCCATCTCATCCAGGCGCGCATAGACGACGCCCTACTCGCCATCTACCACAACTACAACCGCCTGGAGGCATTGTCACCCTGCGCCAACTATGCGAGCATCTCCGTCCTGCAAAGTATGCTACGCGAGCAAAACGGCCAATTGAGCGACGACGTCTTTGATCTGCTCGCCGCCATCCACGCCCCGGAGGACGTGAACGTCATCAAGGACTCGCTCGAAAGCGAGACTGCGCGCGTGCGGGCCAACGCGATCGAGGCGCTCGAATCACTGACCTCGCCGCGAATGGCCCAACTCATCGCCCCCCTATTCGACCCCCGACCATCCCCGGCCAAACTACTGCGCCTCAGCAAAGAGTCCTGGGACGTGACCTATCCAGATACGACCCAAGTCATCCACCAACTCGCCGCCGACCCCGATGACGCGTGGTTGCGAGCGGTAATGACGTTTGCCCTGGGCGAGATCGGGGGCGACCTGCAACGCCAGCTCGCCGCCGAGCTGGCCGAGAAAACGGACCAAGCCCGCCCCGCCCCATCACTCGACGCCCTGACCGGCGCTCTGCTGGACACAGACGAGCAGCAGGAGCGCCGGCCACGCCGCCCCAGCCCGGCCGACCTCCTCGACAAGCTGATAGGCGATTCTGAAGAGGAGACTCGGCCCGGCGAACGGGAAAAACCGAAAATTCGTCGCCCCCGCCCCTCGGCCCCACTGGATAGATTGACGTATGCTTACGGGCAGCCCCCGCTCTCCCTGGAAGAGATCGAACCTGTGATAGAGAGCGCGCTCGCCGATCCGGTGGCCGACGTGCGCATCGCTGCGCGCGCCGCCAAGCGGATGATCGCCGGCCTGCGCGTCACCGACGTGATCCAAGAGGAGGAAACGATGCTTTCGACGATCGAAAGAGTGATTTTCCTAAAAGAGGTGCCCTTCTTCCAGGGTATGACGATCGAGCAACTCAAGGTACTGGCCGAAATCTGCGAAGAAGAGTTCTTTGAGCAAGACACCCAGATATTCGAGCAGAACGACCCCGGCGGTGTGTTGTACGTCGTCGTCAACGGGCGGGTGGCGATAGAACGGGAAGCCCAGCGCAAAGGCTCCGTCGTGCGCCTGGCGACCATGGACGCCCACTCCTACTTTGGAGAAATGTCATTGTTCGACCGGGGACCACGCTCCGCAGCCGCCCGCACCGTCCAGGACACACTGACGCTCCGTCTGCGCCGCGAGCCGCTCGTCGCCCTGGTGCGCCAATACCCCGATCTGGCGCTTGAACTGATCAACGTCCTCAGTCAAAGGGTGCGCGAAGCCAACGACCGCATCGCCCAACTAACCCGCTCCCGGCCCCGCGAATTGGACAAGTTGTACGATAAACTGGATTAGCCGGCCCTTGATTTTGGAGGCAGATTAACACTGGTGGACGCTGATCTTGGTTCTATCCGTAAATCATCTGCGAAAAATCTGGTGCAACCTACGGTTGCCTGAATCTGCGTCCTGGATGAGTGGCTCTCTGTTTGACAAATCTCGCCCTGCGCCAGTATAATAATCTAGTTGGGCGGGCGCTTGCTCCACAATGGGCAGAACTAACCAACACGCCTGTGGCGAGGGCTGGGCGACCGCGAGCGGGCCTCGTTTCCGTGTACAGGGAGTTTTTCACCGCCACTCAGCGTTCTCGGCGGTGAGATCAGCAAATTCATAAGGAGAAAAAAATGGCCAAAATCATATCCATCCATTCCTTTCGCGGCGGCACGGGCAAATCCAACATCACCGCCAACGTCTCGGCTCAGTTCGCCCGGAAAGGAAAACGCGTGGGCGTCATTGATACCGACATCAACTCCCCCGGCATCCACGTCCTCTTCAAGATGGACGAGGAAGAGATGAACAAGACGCTCAACGACTACCTGTGGGGCAAATGCGCCATCGAGGAAGCCGCCTACGACGTGGGAAAAAAGATCGGAGGCGGAGAGGTGGTGGTGATGGGCGGCGGCATCTACCTGATCCCCTCCAGCATCCGCGCCGGCGAGATCGCCAAAGTCCTGCGCGAAGGGTACGACGTGGGCCTGCTCAACGACGGCTTTCGCGCGCTCATCGAAAAACTGGACCTGGACTATCTCTTCATTGACACCCACCCCGGGCTGAACGAGGAGACGCTCCTCTCGGTCGCCATCTCCGACCTGCTCATCATCATCCTGCGCACCGACCAGCAGGACTTTCAGGGGACGGCCGTGACGGTGGACGTGGCGCGCAAGCTGGAGGTGCCGCACCTCTACCTGGTGGTCAACAAAGCCATCTCCTCCTACGAGCCGGACGCCTTGCAGAAACAGGTAGAGGAGACCTACGGCGCTCCGGTGGCCGCCATCATCCCCCTCTCGGAGGACGTCGCTGCCCTGCAATCCTCCGACATCTTTTCCCTCCGCTATCCCGAGCACCCCGTCTCCCAGCGCATCCGCGAGATCGCGACCGCCGTCGAAGCAGCGACGGGCTAGGAGCTGACGAATGGTCTGCTACCAGTGCGGAGAGCCGGCCGTCGGCGTGTGCAAGTTCTGCGGACGAGGCGTGTGCAGGGAACACCACACCACGACCCTCCCAACGATGCTGGCCGTGTACCTGGGTGGGAACGAGACTCCCAAAGCCGTGGTAGTCACCGACGTACTCTGGTGCGGCGAGTGCAGACCCCAGCCAGAGCCCATCGAGATGCCAGAGTTCTACTAGGAGATTGCGCGATGGGTATGTTCGACCACATTCAAAACGAGATCAAGACACAAGACAAAAAAGAGGGTATCTCTCCCGCCGACCTGCTCGAACTCTCCCCACCGCTGCGCCGGTTGATGAAACAGATCACCCGCGAGGGAGAAATCACCGAGAAAAAGGCCGCCGGACACCTGGGAGAATCAGCCGCCAACGCCCGCGAGATATTGAACGGGCTGGTCGAAAAAGGCTATCTCGAACGGGAGAACCGGGAAGGGGAATGGACTTACCGGCCCCGTTTCGCCCGCAAGCGCGGACGAGACATCCCGGTGGGCATCTGGTCCGCGCTGGAGCAGAGAACCAGAGAAAAGTGAAAGCAAGCCATACCTGGATTGAGCTACTGCATCGCCTGGCTCCTCTCCTGCCAGCCGACCTGTTCGCCTCGCTGTGCGCCTCCCCTGACCCAACATCCCTTTCCGCCGAGGAGAAACGCCCGCTCGCCGATTGCCTTCAGCAGGCGATCCAGAAACTCGACTCCCTGCACCACAAACTGACCACCTACCTGCCTCGCTACCTGCTCGACCTCGCGCCCACGCCCGGCGAGCCGCACGGCGAACTCTTGGAGGGCTCCTTCATCTTTGCCGACGTGACCGGCTTTACCGCCCTCACCGGCGAGCTTTCCAAGCGAGGCACCGCCGGCCGGGAAGAAATGAACCGCCTGATGCGCTCCCTCTTTGGCGCACTGCTTGATCCCCTGCTGGCCTCCGGCGGCGACCTGCTCATCTTTGCCGGAGACGCGGTGCTGGCCTACTTTCCCGCCCGGCCCGACCAACGAAAAGGCCAGGACGCCCGCTGGGCCGCACGCACCGCCCTGCGTTTGGTACAGGCCATCACCCCCTTCGCCCACCTGGAAACGCCATACGGCAACTTTTCCCTCACGATGAGCGCCGGCGTCGAGCGAGGACGAGCGTTCGGGGCCGTCTTTGGCACCCGGAGAAGGATGGAATTCCTCGTCTCTGGCGGGCCGGTGCAGGGCGCGACGGCGGCCGAGGGAAAAGCCGCACCCGGCCAGGTATTCGCCGGCCCCGACATCCACCCTTTCCTCGACCCGCAGGAGTTTGAAATGCAAGGCGGGGTCGTGATCGGCGTCCGGGGCGGCGAGCTGGACGATTACGAGGCCATCCCGCCCGCCCGCCGCCGCCGCCGTCTGTCCGCCGTCTTTAGCCGCCGCATCCCCGACCTGCTCGACCAGCTCCAACAAACCCTGGCCCAGGTCGAGGAACTCGTCCCCTTCATCCCCCCCGATCTCTTTAGCCAGATCGCCCGCGGCGAGGACATCCGCCAGCACCCGCCCGTGGCAGTCCAATTCGTCAACATTATGGGGCTGGAAGAGATGGCGCTCGGCCCGACCGGCCCAGAGCAAGCCGCCGCCGTCCTGCAGCGCTACTTTGTCCAGGCCCAGGAAATAGTGACCGAGCGAGAGGGCATCATCAGCCAGGTGGATACCTACGCCCAAGGATTCACGCTGCTCAACCCCTTCGGCGCGCCGACCCACCACGAGGGCATCCCGCGCCTGGCCGCCTCCGCCGCCCTGGAACTGGCCCGCGCATTGGAGCGCGTCAACCGCGAGTTCCGCCTGGCCCCACCGCTGACCCAGCGCACCGGCTTGACCTACGACCGCATCTTTACCGGCGAGATCGGCTACCGCCACCGGCGGGAGTACGTCGTCGCCGGCCCGGCGGTCAACCTGGCCGCCCGGCTGATGAGCAAAGCCGAGCCGGGCCAGATCGTACTCGACCCGGCCGCCTGGGATGAGGTGCGCGACGACTTTGTGGCCGACCCACTGCCCCCCATCCCCCTCAAGGGCATCCCGGAACCGGTGCCCCGTTTCAACCTGAAGGGACTATGCCAGGGAAAGGGGCTGCGCCTCACCGACTATCCCCTGGCCGGCCGCGAGAACGAACTGGCCGCGCTAGAAAAGAGGCTGGAGCAAGCCAGCGCCGGAAAGGGCGGAGCGCTGGCCCTCGTAGGCGAAGCCGGCATCGGAAAAAGCCGCCTGATCGCAGCAGTGGCCGAATCCGCCCGCCAGCAGGGGATGGCCGTCCTGAGCGGCGCTTGTCGCCCCTTCGCCAAGACCACCCCTTACTTCCCGTGGCAAGACCTGGTCGGCCAATGGTTCGCCCTGGACGAAGAAGTGCCCCCACAAACCCGCCGCCAGCAGTTAAAGGAACGGCTCGCCCAATTAGACCTCTCCTCCTCCCTGCCCGCCTTTGCCGACTTGCTGGGACTGCCGACCCCAGACCTGGCCTCTCGCACGGCCCTGACGCAGCCAGACCCAGCCTCAGCAGTCCCTACCACCTCACCAGGCCCCGGCCTCTTTGCCGCACTTCAGACACAAACCGAACGACAAACGGGACGCACAAAACCGGACAGCCCGGGTTGGGCTGCGCTGACCAAGCGGGCGGCCCAGGCCGAGACCGATCCAACGGCAAGCGACCGCCCCTCCCTGTGGGAAACCCTGCGCGAGCGGGCCTCCATCCCCCAGGCGCTCCACCTGGCCCTGGAGCGCCAAACGCGCCACCGCCCCACCCTGCTGATAATCGAGGACCTCCAGTGGATAGACGACGAATCGCGCCGGATACTCGACGCCGTGATCGCCGCCGCCTCGTCGTGGCCCATCCTCCTGTTGATCACCACCCGCCCCGCAAGCGATTGGGATGGCGAACGGCTCTCCCTCTCCCCCCTATCCGACGCCGAGGGCCGCAAATTGGCCGCCTTTGCCCTCCGGGCCGCCCAACTGGAAGACGACCTGGCCGATTGGCTGCTGCCCCGCGCTGGCGGACGACCGCTCTTCATCCTATCCTACTGCCAGGCGCTACAAGACGCCGACGCCGTGGTAGTTGACCCGGTCAACGACGAGGCCCGCTGGAGCGGCCCGCCGCCTCCACTGCCCCTCTCGATGCAAGAACTCTTGCTCGCCCAAATAGACCGGTTGGATGCGGCGACCCGAGAGACGATGCGACGCGGGGCCGTCATCGGCGATACCTTTCCCACCTGGCTCCTCTCCAGTCTGTGCCGCGACGCTCTTCCGGCCGACCAATTGGACAGCGTCCTGGATCGAGCGTCCCGCCGCGCCATCGTCGCCCCCCCGCCCCCTGGCCCGGCCCATTCCTTCAGCAGCCAGTCCCTCCACGACGCCATCTACACCACGCTCTCCCACGCGCAGCGCCAAGAATGGCACGGACAGGTAGGCAATTACCTGGCGCACACCGACGCGCAAACCCGCTACGAGCGGCTGGAGCAGATCGCATACCACTACAGCCGCAGCGATGATCCTGGCCCAGCCGCCCACTTTACGCGGCTGGCCGGGGACAAGGCCCGCGCCCGCCAGGCGGACGAAGCAGCCCTGGCGTTCTACACCCAAACGTTCGACGTGAGCGACGGCGAGGAAATTGCCGCCGAACAGAGGTTGGCCCACGAGGGTATCGGCGACGTTCACGCCCTGCGGGGCGAGTGGAAAGCGGCCGGCGCTGCCTACCGGGCCGCATTGCAAGACTCTCGACCTCGAGACGAGCATCGTCTAAAAGCCAAGTCGGCCTTACTGGCTCCCTTCGACCAAGCTAAAACTGAGCTGCTAGAAAAAGCCCAGCGCGCGCTGCCCCCATCCGACCCTCTGCGCCCCTGGCTGGAAGCCGCCCTGGTCTGGCTCCACGCCGCGCAGGGCGAGACAGAGGCCGCCGCCTCGCTGTGTCGGGACGCGCTCCCCCAGGCATCAGAGCCGATCGCGACCCTGTTGCGAGAGGCAATGGAAAACCTAGCGGCGGGAGAGCGCATACGCCCCTACGCGGACTTTTTTGCCCTCTTTGCCCGCTCCAACCTGCGCCTCCCCCACATTTGTCATTTGCCCCCACTCGCGTTATAATCGCCGCATCATGAGCAAAATCGCGCGCTTTGAGGCCCTGGCCGAGCGGCTGGTAGAAGGCACCTTTGCCCGTCTCTTCGCCGGCCGGCTCAGCCCACTGGAGGTCGCCACGCACCTCACACGGGCGATGGAAGATAACCAGGTCGCTCTACCAGATGGAGAACCACAGGCCCCCACCCACTACTGGGTTTACCTGCACCCGGACGACTGCGACGCCCTGGTGACCGGCCAACCGGCAATGAAGGAAGAACTAACCCGCCACGTCACCGGGCTGGCCGCCCAGGCCGGCCTGGTACTGACGACGACGCCCACCATCCACGTCCTGCCAGACGAGAACGTAGGCGCCCACCAGATGCGCGTCGAGGCGCGCTGGATGCCGGACGGGGTCGCCCCGGTGGAGAAAACCCGCGAGATGGCGACGGACGACGCGGAAGCTGACGACGAATCCACGACAGCGCTGCCGGGCCGCCCATTCCTCATACTGGAAGGACAGCGCCACGTGGACTTGCTCCAAGCCGTCCTGTCCATCGGACGCGCGCTCAATAACGACATCATCATCGAGGATCCGCGCGTCTCGCGCCACCACGCCCAACTGCGCCGGCGGTACGGCCGCTACGTACTCTATGACCTGGGAAGCGCCGGGGGCACCAAGATCAACGACTATCCAGTCGAAGAGTGCGTGTTGCACGCCGGCGACGTCATATCCTTCGCCGGCATCCACGTCATCTACGGTGAAGACCCCGCCACTCCAATTCCGCTGCCAGACAGAGGAGATACGCCCCTCGCCGCCCAGGAACTTTGGGAGACGAATAGGGGATAGGATCGGCGATGGACGTTCTGTTGCTGGTTCTGCGCATTCTGCTGGCCGCCCTGCTCTACACCTTCCTGGCGGCAGTGCTGGTGATGCTGTGGCGTGACCTGCACCAGGCGACCGCCGACCACACCCCAGCTCGACCTGGCGGGCGACTGATCGTCCTGCAAACGGACAGCGCATTGCTCGCCGTGGGCGCCGCTTTCCCACTGCAAGCGGTCACCTCTATAGGACGCTCACCTAATAACACGCTCCCCCTCCCAGATCCTTATGCCTCCGCTCAACACACCCTGCTGACCTGGCGAGAGGGTCAGTGGTGGCTGGAGGATCGGGACAGCCGCAACGGGACGCGGCTCAACGGTGCGCCTATCGGCAGCCCGGCCATCGTCAGCGCCGGAGACGTCATCGGCGTAGGACACACAGAGTTAAAGCTAGAATTGGAGTGAAGCGTAAAATGTGAAAGTGGCCTCAGACGCCTAGAGCCCGCGCGGCAAACCGAGCACCAGCTCCCCAACGTCCAACACACTCTCGACCACAAAATCCACGCTCCCGTTCGGTTCTGCCCCCACCAACACCGTCGTCACGCCCAGCGCTTTGGCCGGCCGCAGATTACGGGCCGAGTCCTCGACCATGATGCATTCGGGTCCGCGAGCGCCCAACAGCGCCAACGCCTGCTCGTAAGCCTCCTGGCTGGGCTTGTTGCGCAGACCGACCTCCTCAATGCCGATCACCCCTTCAAAGCACTCTGCCACCTCCAAGGTCCGCAGCACCCGCCCGGCGTACTCTGAAGGAGCGTTGGTATAGACCGCTTTCCGCAGCGGGATCGAATCCAGCATCGCGGCCAACGCCGGATGGGGATCGAGGTACTCGTCCACCGGGACGTCGTGCACGAAAGCGAGGAACTCGCGCGCGTTCACGTCGTGCCGGGCGACCAGGCCACCCAGCGTGGTCCCGTAACGGAGAAAGTAATCGCGCCGCATGGCGACCGCCTCGGCGCGTGTCAGTTCAAAGTGCGCGCACAACCACACCTCGATGCGGCGACCTATCTCTTGCAACAGGCCGCTGTCGCGGGGATAGAGGGTATCGTCCAGATCAAAGATGATGATTTTAAGCGTCACAATGCCAATCACCACAGCCTTATTGCAGCGATGCATAAATTCGTTCCGCTTTGCGCCGGCCCGCACCGCGGGCTGATT
>CAYMWP010000148.1:0-10848 GCA_964393895.1 uncultured Anaerolineales bacterium
AATTTGGCAGAGCAACGGTCTCCAAAACCGTAGGTTGCGGGTTCGATTCCTGCCTCGCCTGCCTGAAAATGAGGTGGTATTAGAGACACCGCCATGCAAGAGGCGGTGTCTCAAAATGTAAGGCAACCCGCACGGGGAGAGAGGGCACACGTGGCAAAGAAAAAATCAGCGAAAAAGAAAACCAAGAAGGAGAATGCCGTTTTGCGTTACCTGCGCGAAACGCGGGTAGAGTTGCGCAAGGTACACTGGCCCACCCGCCAGGAAGCGTGGAACTTGACAAAGATCGTGCTGACCGTCACCGTCTCTATGGCCCTTTTCCTGGGCCTGTTGGATTATCTTTTCGCTTTGGAGCTAAACGGTCTCATCATTCTCGACGAAATCGCCATCGGGATCATAGTCGTTGGGCTGGTCGCAGGCGTGCTGGCCGTAATGATCCTGAACCGGCAGAGAGCATAGTGTTGGATAAGCGAGAATAGTAATGTTCGCTGGCGAAAGTGAACTTGGAGTAGTGACGGAAGAAAGCGCTACCGATGCAGCGGCGTCGCCGGAGCTCGAGGATGAAACCTTCGAGAAGGCAACGTCGGGCGATCAGGTTCGAGAAAGCGATGTCCCGGCTGGCGAGGAAAAAGCTCCGGTAGCCCCTTCCGACGTGGAAGAGGGGGAGGAACAGGATCCCTCTGCCGATACCATAGATGTCCAGAGCGAAGCAACACTCGAGGTTGAACCTCAGGATAATCGAGCTTGGTACGTAGTGCACTGCTACTCTGGACACGAGAACAAAGTAAAGTATAACCTGGAACAGCGCATTGAGACGATGCAATTGCACGATCAGATTTTTCAGATCGTGGTGCCTACTGAGGATGAGATTGAGGTGCGCGAAGGGAAACGACGCACGGTCGAGCGGCGGGTCTTTCCGGGCTACATCCTGGTGCAGATGATCCTAGACGACGATTCCTGGTATGCGGTGCGCAACACGCCAGGTGTTACCGGCTTTGTAGGGATGGGGAACAGACCAACCCCCCTGCGTGTTGAAGAAGTCCAGGCTATCCTGAAGCGGATGGAGGCCGACGCCCCTAAAATCAAAGTCACGTTCAAGCGCGGCCAAAAAGTACGCATCATTGATGGCCCCTTCAACGAGTTTATCGGCATGGTGGATGATCTGGACATGGAGCGGGCCAAGGTACGGGTATTGGTCTCTTTCTTTGGCCGTGAGACGCCGGTCGAACTCGATTTCCTGCAAGTAGAGAAAACGTAAATAGTGTTGTGATGCGTGTTAGGACGGAGGATGGATGAAAAAGGTCAAAGCAGTAGTGAAACTACAAATTGATGCCGGAAAAGCCAACCCAGCTCCACCGGTGGGGCCGGCGCTGGCCCAGCACGGTATTAACCTGATGCAATTCTGCAAGGAATACAACGCCCGTACATCCGGCCAGGCAGGTAACATCATCCCGGCCGAGATCACCATCTACCAGGATGGGTCGTTCAAGTTTGTCCTCAAGACGCCGCCCACGCCCGACCTGTTGCGCAAGGCGGCTGGCGTAGAGAAAGGCTCAGCCGAACCGAACAGGGAAAAAGTCGGCAGTATTACCCACGCGCAGTTAGAAGAGATCGCCAGGACCAAGATGAAGGACCTGAACGCCATTGATTTGGAAGGGGCAATGCGGCAGATTGAGGGTACTGCGCGGAATATGGGGATCACCATCGCAAATTGACCAGTACGTCGAGTTGTGGGAGGGCATGGAACCTCGGTTCCCGCCCGCCGGAACCACATTAGGAGGAATAATGCCTAAACGAGGGAAAAAGTATCGCCAAGCACTGGAAAAAGTAGACCGCACGCGGTTCTACGAACCACAAAGAGCACTGGAACTGGTAAAAGAGACCAGTTACGAGAAATTTGACGCTACAGTGGATGTACACTTCCGGCTGGGAGTGGACCCGCGCCATTCGGATCAGCAAGTACGTGGCACGGTGCTGCTGCCCCAGGGACTGGGCAAGGAGGTGTGTGTGTTGGTCTTTGCCGCTGGCGAGGCGGAAAAGATCGCCCAAGAGGCTGGGGCTGATTACGTGGCCTCTGACGATGAGTGGATGAAAAAGATCCAAGATGGCTGGACCGAGTTCGACGTCGCCATTGCCGTGCCGGAGATGATGGGTAAGGTGGGACGGCTGGGGCGCGTACTTGGCCCGCGAGGCTTGATGCCCAATCCCAAGACCAACACAGTGGCTCCGGAAGAAGACCTGCCGCGGCTGATCCAGGAAGCAAAAGCTGGCCGAGTCGAGTTCCGTTTGGACAAAACTGCCAATATGCACGTGCCCATTGGTAAGGTTAGTTTTTCGGTTGACAGGCTACTCGAGAACTTTACGGCAATGGTGGAAGCGGTCAGAAAGGCCAGGCCACCCGCTGTCAGCCGAGGGACATACGTGCGCAAGATCACGCTCACTTCCTCTATGGGGCCAGGCATAAAAGTAGACCCCATCCAGGCAATGGTGTTGGAGGTTGCGTTCTAGGATAATTTGGACAATCTGTAAGCCGGAGACAGCAGGTGCGCCTGAGGGCGCTTAAAATGCAGCCTGCCGAGGCGAGGCACCCCTCATTCTTCTTGGAGTTGGATGAACTTGTGTGTCCCTGCGTCGGCTGGCGCAGGGATTTTTCGTTTTATCAAAAAGGAGGTGAACAAGTTTGGCAATCTCAAAGCAGCGAAAGACCGAACTCGTCGCCGAGTACACCGAGCAACTCGAACAGAGCCAGGGGATCATACTGGCCGACTACCGGGGCCTAGGCGTGAATGAAATCAGTACTATCAGGCGCGCGATGCGTCCCATCGGAGGCAAGTTCCAGGTAGTCAAGAATCGGTTGTTGCTACTGGCGCTGGAAGAAGCGGGCATATCACTGCCGCAGGAATGGCTCATCGGGCCGACGGCCGTCAGTTTCTGCTATGACGAGGTCCCGCCGGTGGCCCATGCGCTGACTGACGCAGAGAGAGAGCTAGAGACACTGCGTATCAAGGGCGGAGTGTTAGGCGCATCCGTGATCAAAGCGGCGCAAGTACGCGCCATCGCCGATCTACCGCCGCACGAAGTACTCTTTGGGCAGGTGCTCGGAGTCATCAACGCTCCTGCCACCCAGGTGGTCGGTGTCGTCGCTGGTGGCATCCGCCAAGTCCTCAACGTGCTGCAAGCCTACGTGGACAAGCTACAGGAGTCAGCCCCCGCGCCGGTCGCCGGGCCGGAGCAGGTCGCAGAGCCTGCTTGACGCGACCGTTCGGGTGGTGGTTCTTTACCACAAAGTGCACGGACGGATTGTCTCAATCTGCGGACACGAAAGGTAGAGGCGCAAGTGGCCATCAGACTTGCAGGAGCGTCACAAGTTCACTTTCTTGGTGTTCTTTGTGCCCCTGGTGGCTCAGAAACGGGAATATCTGGACGCTTACCATAAAACATATCAAACCAGCGCCTAGGCGCTAAATTCAGGAGGAAAAGAAAAATGGCAGATCTGGCAAAGATCGTGGAACAAATTAGCGAACTCTCGCTGCTCGAAGCATCCGAGTTGGTCGGGATGTTGGAAGAAAAACTGGGCGTGAGCGCGGCAGCGCCAGTAGCAATGGCGGCAATGCCAGCCGCCGCAGCAGCAGAGCCGGAAGAGGAACAGACCGAATTCGACGTCATCCTCAAGGACATTGGCCCCAAAAAGATCGAGGTCATCAAGGCCGTGCGGCAACTCACAGCCCTGGGTCTCAGGGAAGCCAAGGAAATGGTGGATAGCGCCCCCAGCACCGTGATGGAGGGCGTCTCCAAAGAGGCCGCCGAGGACGCCAAGTCCAAGTTGGAAGCTGGCGGCGCGGAAGTCGAGATCAAGTAGCCGACTTTTCGCAATCACGCCATCGGTGCGCGGGGCTGCCTCGAGAAGGCAGGTTTGTGCCAACTCGTACAGCAGTGTTCCGCGTTTCCTCTCGCAAGAGGGGGATCAGTATGTCCACTGAACGGCAATCGCCTGGCTCTGGGAGCATCTGGCGATTGCCGTTCACCCTCCGCGTCACCAACACCGGCAACGTGACCCTCACCGCCACCATAACCGACGTCCTGCCGGACTATGTGACGCCCACCGGCAAAGTCACCTGGAAGGCGGCCATCACCGCGCCCGGCGGCGTTTGGGCACATCGGTTCGTCGTCACTGTGACGTCGGGCTACACGGGGCCGCTGACCAACGAGGTGTCAGTCACGACTGAGGAGGGCGCTACCGGCATAGCCAGCGTCACGGTCTGCGCCAGTGCCTGTAGAATCTATCTGCCGGTCGTGCTCAAGAACTAATTCCGCACTGGCTCCTTCAAGCCTCCCCGCCGTCCTCTTGCACTTGTCTCCCCACCACGATCAGCTCTCGATGGCAATCGGGGCCATAGGGCGTGGAAGGCAGCAGACTATCGCCATAGACGGCGCTTATCTCTAGCCCGGCCCGGCCGAACATGGAGCGCAGCTCGGGCAGTGTGTAGAGGCGCACGCGCTCGTGGTCGTCCCACTCGTGCGTCACCCCGTCGTTATCGGTGAAGCGAAATACGCCGTGGCTGATGCAGGTCGCCGGATCAAACCAGGTCTCTGTCCAATAGATGCCTTCAGGCCGCCCTCGCCAGTAACAGCGTTGTTTTTGCTGTTCCACCAGGGTGGTGGGATCGGAAAGTTGCAGCAGCATCCGCCCCTCGGGCCTGAGGGCCTGGGCGATACCGTCGAGCACTCGCTGGTTGTCCTCGTCGTCGAAAAAGCCGAAACTGGTGCTGAGCACGACCAGGGCGTCGAACTCCTCCCGGAAGGCCAGCGCGCGCATATCTCCTTCGACAAAAGTGACGTTGTCCAACTCCTCGGCGGCGGCCTGTTCGGTGCAATAGCGCACCAGGCTGGGGGCGATATCTAACCCGATCACCTCTAGCCCGCGCCGCGCAAAGTGCAGCGCGTGCACGCCAGAGCCGCAGGCCAGGTCGAGCAGCCGCTCGCTAGGCTCGAGATCAAGCACTTGGACGACGAAGGCGATCAACCGCTCGTCCCAAAAGTCAATGCCCTCGATGCCCTGGCGATGGACGACGCGGAACTGGTAGGCCCACCAGTCCCAGTCGTGGGTCACGGTGTTCTTTAGATTCACGGTGGTGCTCCTTTACAAGTCAGAGCGAACGAGCCTGATGCCTATTTGCCTCACCTACGAGCGTTGTGGAGACCTGCTCGTCCTGCGCAACGTGGGCCGCCACGACGAGACGCTCGAGAATACGTAGCCTCTACCGTCGTGAGATTTTGCCCTCTTCCCGGCGCCGCTCGATGACCTGTTCGGCGATGGAATCGGGGACGAAATCGTAGCGGCGGAACTCGAGCGTGAAGGCGCCCCTCCCTTGCGTTAGACTGCGCAGGTCGGTGGCATAGCCCCGGGCCTCGGCCAGCGGCACCTCGCCATCCACGTTGCGTAATTGGCCGCGCGCGTTCATCCCGCTCACACTGCCGCGCCGCCGGCCCAGATCGGCCACGACGGCCCCCAGGTGCTCCTCGGCGACGTTGATGTCGGCGTGCATTACCGGTTCCAACAGGGCGGGATCGGCCCCCCGCACCGCTTGCCGCGCCGCTATCGAACCCGCGATCTGAAAGTCCAGCGAGGCCGAGTCCACCTCGTGGAACTTGCCACCCAGCAGCGTCACGCGCACGTCGGTGACCGGGTAGCCAGCGATGATACCTTTCTCAAGCGCGTCGCGCACACCTAGCTCGGTCGGACGCACGAACTCTTCGGGAAACTCGGAGCGTGGGGCCTCGTCCTCGAAAATCACTCCCTCTCCACGCGGCAGCGGTTCGACGCGCAGGTCCACCTCGGCAAAGTGACCGTGGCCGCCGGTCTGCTTCTTGTAGGTGCCGGTCGTCTCGACTGCCCGGCGCACCGTCTCGCGGTAGGCGACCTGAGGCGCGCTCACCTGCGGCGCCAGGCCGAACTCCCGTCGCAATCGCTCCACGGCGACCTCCAGGTGCAACTCGCCCATCCCGGAGAGCACCTCCTCTTCTGTCTCCGGGTCAAAGCGCTCGATCAACGTGGGATCCTCGGCGCACAATCGCATCACGGCCTGACGTAGTTTCTCCTGCTCTGTGCTGGAAGCTCCTTTCAACGCCACCGCGATGACCGGATCGGGGAACTTGAACGTCTCCAAAACGATGGGGTGGGCCGGGTCGCAGAGCGTGTCGCCGGTGACGGCCGACTTGACGCCTACCAGCGCCACCACGTCACTGGCCGCCATACGATCCACCTGTTCGCGCCGGTTGGCGTGCATGCGGTAGATGCGGCCTACCCGTTCCTCCTCGTCGGCGCGCGGGTTGTAGACCGTCTCTCCTACTTTCAGTTGGCCGGAGAACACGCGCACCCAGGTCAGATGTCCCACGTGGGGGTCGGTGACGATCTTGAAGGCCGCCGCGCACAGGGGAGCAGCGACGTCGTCGGGCCGCTCGGTGATTTCCTCCCCGCTGCCCGGCACGATACCCAGGACAGGCGGCATGTCCACCGGCGCCGGCAGGTAAGAAACGATACCATCGAGCAAGGGCTGCACGCCGATGCGTTTGCGCGAAGCGCCGCATAGCACCGGCGCCAATTCACCGGCTATGGTGGCCCGCCGCAGGGCAGCCTGAAGAGTCGCCACGTCCGGCTCGTCTCCCTCCAGCCGCCGCTGCAATAGTTCGTCGTCCGTCTCACAGATACGGTCCAGCAGCGCTTCCCGCGCCGCAGTCACTCGCTCCTGCAGCGCGGGCGGGACCGGCCCCACGGTCGGATCGTCTACCGGATTGCCAGTGGGCGATCCGGCGCCGTCGCTCCAGACCAGCGCCTGCCGGTTGAGCAGGTCCACGACGCCGGTGAATTTGCCCTCGCGGCCGATGGGGAGTTGCAGCGGGATTGCGTTCGGCGTGAGCCGCTCGCGGACCTCTCCCAGCACGCGCTCAAAGTCGGCTCCCAGTCGGTCGAGCTTGTTGACGAATATGAGGCGCGCCAGGTTCTCGCGGTTGGCGTGCATCCAGACCGATTCGGTCTGCGGCTCGACGCCGCCCACGCCACACAGCACGATCACAGCCCCGTCAATGACGCGGATGGAACGCACGACCTCGGCGGTAAAGTCAATGTGACCGGGCGTATCTATCAGGTTGATGCGATGGCCCAGCCAGTGGCAGGCGGTCGCCGCTGACATGATCGTGATGCCGCGCTCCCGTTCCTGATCCATCCAATCCAGTTGCGTGTCGCCGTCGTCAATGTTCCCGGTGCGATGGATGCGCCCCGTGTAGTAGAGAATCGCCTCCGACGTGGTCGTCTTGCCGGCGTCCACGTGGGCGAATATACCGATGATGCGCACTTTTCTGAGCGGCGCTTCTTTTTTCTTGGTCATGCTTGTTACCTCATCTTTTCTCGAAACCAGTACAAAAAACGTCCAGCCGCCGACGCGCACGATGGCTGAACGTCCATTTCACACGAGTGCGGCATTATACCAGAAAGTCGGGAATTGACCAGTTCTTCAACTCGTCCCCTCTCACTCTGCAACCTGGCCTAATTTCTATGGGTTCCTCTTTGCACCCGGAATCGCGCCTCCTCTTTGAATTGGCCGACGTTCTCGATGAACATCAGCGGCGCGGTAGGCAGAGCTCTAGTTGCGCCCGCTCCGTCCTGGGTCGAAATGGCGTCAGAGGGGTTTGGGGCGCTGACGACGGGTGCAGCAGCGGCCTGTGGGCCGCCTAACAGCAGCGCCAATAGGCCAAGAGAGTCAGAACACGGTAGAGTGAGTTTCGGATTTGCGTCGTGACCTCCTTTCAGTCTTGTGTCTTGCTCAGCCGAAACCGTCAATGCGCCCCTTTTCCATCGCCAGCGTTGCGGCCCGGCCTAGCATTTGGACCACATAGCCCATCGTGGCAAAGCGTTCGTCTTGGGTGAGGCCGGCCTTGTAGCGGGCATAGATCTGCTGGACGATGACGGCGATCTTGAACAGGGCATAGACGTAGTAGAACAGGATGTTCGAGAGATCACGCCCGCTCCGCTCGGCGTAACGCTGGGCCAGCTCTCGCCGGGTGAGGTTGCCGGGGAGCGTGGTCAGGTTGAGGGCCAGGCTTTGCAATTCTGATGGGTCGTCGGCGTTGACCCAGTAGCCGAGCGTCGTGCCCAGGTCCATCAACGGGTCGCCGATGGTGGACATCTCCCAATCCAGCACGCCCACGATGCGGGAGAGGTCGGCGGGGTCGAGCACCAGATTGTCGTATTTGTAGTCGTTGTGGATCAGCACGGCTCCGACTTGTTGCGGCATACGGTCGGCCAGCCAGGCGGCGGCGCGCTCGACGTCGGGCACGTCGTCGGTGCGGGTGTGGTGATAGCGGCGCGTCCAGCCTTCGATCTGCCGCCTCACGTAACCCTCCGGGCGGCCCAGATCGCCCAGGCCGGCCGCCTGGTGGTCAATCTGGTGAATGTCCACCAGGTTGTCCACAAAATTCTCCGAGAGGGCGCGCATCAGCGCCGGGGAGAGTTCCAGGCCCTGCGGCACCGCTCCCCGCAGAATGACGCCCTTGAGCCGCTCCATCACGTAGAAGGGCGCGCCCAGCAGTGAGTCGTCCTCGCAGTAGAGGTACGGGTGGGGCGCTCTGGGGTAGACGGCGGCCAGGTGTAAGAGGATGTGGTACTCGCGCCCCATGTCGTGCCCCGACTTGATCCGCTCCGCGCCAAAGGGCGGGCGGCGCAGCACCAACTCTCGTTCTCCCACGCGCAGCAGGTAGGTCAGGTTGGAGTGTCCGCGGGGGAATTGCTCGACCTCGACGGTGACGGAGCCGTCCAAATCGGAGAGTCGCTCGCTCAAATAGTCGGCCAGTCTACTTGTATCTAGCTCTTCACCTGGCCTGACCGGAGCCGGTCTGTCGGTCCAACTCGCATCCACGCATACACCTCCGGTTACGTCTGACGTTTCACGTTTGACGCTTCACGCTTCCCCATACTCTCGCAGAATGCGCCGCGCCACCGCCAGCTTGTGCACTTCGTCCGGCCCGTCGTAGATGCGGGCGGCCCGTTCGTGGCGATACCAGTAGGCCAGCGGCAGGTTGTCTGTCACTCCCATGCCACCGTGTGCCTGGATCGCCCGGTCGAGGACGCACTGTAACACACCGGCGACGTAGAACTTTATCAGCGAGATTTCGTTGCGGGCGGCGGATGAGCCTCCCCGGTCAATCTTCCAGGCGGTTTGCAGCACCATCAGCCGCGCCGCGTCAATCTCCGCCCGGCTCTCTGCGATCCACGCCCGCGCGATCTGGCGGCTGCCCAGCGTCCGATCGGGTGTGACCTGGCGGGTGGCGGCCCAGCGGCACATTAGATCAAAGGCCCGCTCGCAGATGCCGATCCAGCGCATGCAGTGGTGGATGCGGCCTGGCCCCAGCCGCTCTTGTGCGATGACGAACCCCGCTCCCTCCGGGCCGAGCAGGTTGGACTGCGGCACACGGCAGTCATCGAAGGTGATCTCGGCGTGGCTGGCATAGTCACTGCCCGTTTCGCCCATCACGGAGGTGTTGCGGATCAGCTTGAAGCCTGGCGCGTCGGTGGGGACGATGATCATGCTGGCCCGCAGGTAGCGATTGGTTGCTTCCGGGTTGGTGAGCGCCATCACGATGGTAAAGGCCGCGCCGTCGGCTGCCGTGGTGAACCATTTTTCCCCGTCAATGACGTAATCGTCGCCCTCTTTGAGCGCGGTCGCGCCCATCCAGGCGGGGTTCGAGCCGGGGTAGCCTGGCTCGGTCATTGAGAAGCAACTCCGAATCTCCCCTGCGATCAGCGGCGCGAGGTACTTTTTTTTCTGTTCGTCCGTGCCGTGCAGCATCAAAATCTCCATATTGCCCACGTCGGGGGCCTGGCAGTTACAGAGATAGTGACCGAGTGGGCTGCGGCCCAGTTCCTCGCTGACGTGGGCGAACTCTAGCAGGCTGAGGCCCTGTCCACCCAGTTCGACGGGGATGTGGGGCGCCCACAAGCCCATTTTCTTGGCCCTGGTTCGCTTTTCTGCCAGCAGCGGCAGCATCTCGCGGAAGCTGTGGTTGAGGAATTCGCGCTCCAATGGGTAGACCTCGTTCTGCATAAAGTCGCGGATGGCGCGCACCATGCTCTGCGTGTTTTCGGGGATGGTGAAATCCATTGACGGTCTCCTTGTATCCTTTCGAGAATTCGGGGTAAGAAACCAGGTTTTTGTCGTTTTGCTTACGGCAACCGCAGGTTGCGCAAAAACCTGGTTTCTCGAAAGGTCATTCAATGAAATAGCGCATGATGACCTTGCTCTTCGAAGGTCTCGCACACTCTACAAATCCTGCTCTCTCGAACGTCGCAGGTATCCCCATGTAGCTCGAGACAGGAGCGAGATGGCCCTTCCTTGACTGTGTTGGGTAAGCCTCCACCACCTTCCCACCTTGACCTCTCACGCACTCCACTCACATACATCAGCAGCCTCCATAGGCGCCGTGAGCGCCGAATAACTCCTCAAAGTCAGACCGGTGCTCCCTGGTAAGTGGTCGAAATTCCGAGGTTAATGGGGAACTATTAGAGAACATGTAAACTCTTCGCAGGTGCATTGGGATTATTCTACACCGCTTTGCCTCGCGGGGCAAACGCAGTCAGCCTGGTGATTTTGTCCCCACCTCTCCAGATCACGAATTTGGCGAATGGACGAATGGCGCGAATTCCGTCAGATTCGGACACAGGTAGCGCCCCCTTGAGCGCGCAAGCATCTCGTTCCCCATTTGAAGGAAAACGGGAGATATGTTAAAATAGCCAAGTCCACGAGGAGAGTAACTACCTTGACAATGTTAAATTCGCTGCGAGGGGCTCGTAGTGCGCCA
>CAYMWP010000149.1:0-10746 GCA_964393895.1 uncultured Anaerolineales bacterium
TCCAGGTCTCGCGGGATGAGGGAGCAAGGTTCGCGGTTTGTTCGAGGGCCATTTTCCCATGTTGACCTATATCCGCGATTTCAATCACAAAGTCTGGAACCATTCCAGGGTCCAAACGGCAATCGCTATCCTGATCGGCGGGAGCCTCTTTTTGCTGTGCGGTTGCGCCAAACAGGGACTTGCCCCGCCAACACTGACAGGCGCGCCGCTTCCCACAGAGGCCATTGCCCCAACCCCCGCAACGCCGCCCGCTCCCACTTCCACACCTTTGCCCACCCCGCCGCCGGCGACCGGGCTGGCCGCCGATCTGGCGCTTCAGGCATCGGAGCCGGTTGAGATAGTGCCAGGCGAAACGACCATCTACACCCTGACCGTTCGCAATCACGGCCCGTCCACAGCCACCTCCATCCTGTTCACCGACACACTCCCCAACGGTCTGATCCCGGTCTGGGCCCAAGCTGCTGAACCTGTGTGCGGACGACAGGGGCGCAGTGTCAGTTGCAACGTGGGCGATCTGTGGGCAGGCGACGCGGTCACCTTTACTCTGGACCTCGCCGCCGGCGGGAGCGCGGCCCCCGTTACCGTCACGCAACTGGCCGGTGTGACCTGGGATCTGTCTGCGCCTAGTTGTACCATTCAAGATTCCACCCCGCCCCACGTCACGTGTCGCCTGAGCGACCTGCAACCCGGCGCCGACGCCCATCTACGCATCGGCGTGGACGCGGAGGCCTGGATTACGTCGCTTCGCTTACAGACGCTCGTCCACACCGCCACCGTCACGGCGAACGAAAGCGACGCCAACCTCTCGAACAACCGCGCGACCTTTCCCCTGTCCCGATCACACACGGCTGTGACCGCCACCGCCGTTCCCACCATTCCTGCCACCACCGACCTGGTCGTGCAAGCCGACGGGCCTTTGAGCGTCGTGGCGGGCTGGCCATTTACCTACACTTTTACCATCTCCAATCAGGGAACGCTGGACGCCACCGACGTGAGTTTCGAGAGCATTTTGCCGCTGGCCACAGATCTCGACGCTTGCACACCGGGCTTGCCTCTTTGCGAGCAGCAAGGCGAAACGTTCACCTGCCACTTGCGCGATCCAGATAGCGGCGAGAGCGTGACCTTTACCCTGGTCATAAGCGGGTATGCCGGGCAACCAATCAAAATGGAGTTGGATGCGCTGCTGCCGGGTTGGCCCATCTGCACCGTGTTGCACGAGAGAACCTATCTCCACATCGTCCAGTGCGAATTGGGGATGTTGAAACCGGGCCAGGCAACCCACGTTCAATTGACCCTTGTCGCCAGGGGAGTACGGGAGCGAACTATTGTCAATACAGCTTCCACTAGCGCCAACGAGGCCGATCTGAACCCCTGGGACAATACGCACACCGCGACGATCACCGTGCAAACCAGAGCCGACCTGGCGGTATGGTCGGCGCTCTCTGGGCCGGCGGTCGCGGGCGAGGCGTTGAGTTACACTCTGACCATCGCCAACGTCGGCCCATCGGACGCCGCCAGCGTGGCGCTCACCGACAAGTTGCCGACGGGCACGAGGCTGGTCTCGGCCATCTCCAGCCAGGGAGATGAGTGCCGGATGAATACCTCGACTGACACTGTCTCGTGTGGCCTGTCCCGTCTGAACGCTGGCGAGACGACCAGCGTAACCATCGTCGTTGCGGTGGACGAGTCGCTGGTCCCTTCACTGGCAGAGGAGATCGTTCACTCCGCCAGGGTCGAATCGGAGCAGGCCGACCCCAACCCCGACAACAACGAGTTGACGGAATCCATCCCGGTCAGTGCGGGAGTTAAAGATTAGCAGGAAAATTCACCGCCAAGACGCCAAGAACGCGAAGGAATAAACAAGGAAAGCCTTTGCGCCTTCGCGGTTCAAAGAATCCTTTTGGTTCTGCCTTGTCCAAGTTATGACTTTTCTACCCTTCATTCTGCGGCGCGCCAGGCACCACTGGCAAATACTGCTCACCCTGAGTCTGGGAGTGATCCTGACGACGGCGCTGCTGTCCAGCGGCCCACTGTTGGTGGACGCAGTCATTGAGATGGGGCTCTATCTCACGCTCCAGAGTTCCGATGTGGAAGCTGGGAATCTGCGGCTCGCCACGCAGGCCCCTGTAGACCGGGCCGGCTTCCAGACCCTGGATGACGAAATAGAAGCCCAACTCCTGGCCGCGTTGGGCGACCACCTGGCCCGCGTGGTGCAGACGGCGGGATCGGAATGGATGTTCTCCTGGGCGGATGGGCAACCGGCGACCGAGCAGCGGGTCAACCTGTGCTTCTACGAGGGCATACAGGAGCACGTCGAGTACGTGGCGGGCGGCTGGCCCCAGGAACCGAGCGGTAATCCCAACGTCATCCGCGCTGTCATCAGCGACGGCATGGCCCGCTCCTTCGTCCTGCGCGTGGGAGATCGCTTGCCCTTGAGCCTGAGGCAAAACAGCGCCGCGCCTGACGTCTGGATCGAGGTGGCGGGGATCGTGCGGCCTCAGAATCCCCGCGATCCCTACTGGTTTGGAGAGTTCAGCCCTCTCACTTCTCAGTCCACCCAGCGCGGGTCGGCCCAGCACAGCGCGATTGTACCTGAGGACGCTTTCTTCCCCGCCATCGGCTCGCTGTTCCCCGGAGACGGGCCTGTCCCGAGCGCAGCCGAGGGAGTTGATCTGGCCTGGCACGTACTACTGAGACACAATAGTTTCTCTGTCGCCGACATCGAGCCATTCCAGGCCCGACTCGCCGGGCTGAGCGACCAACTGGGCACCTTCCAGCCCCCCGTGACGCTGGACACGGGCGTGCCCCAGATCCTGGCGAGTTTCCAAGAGCAGCTCGAGACGATCCGCGTCCCCCTCTACATCCTCATCGCCGAAGTGATGCTGCTGGCGCTGTATTACGTGACCATGGTCGCGGCGCTCTCAATGCGTCAGGTGGAGCGAGAGTTTGCTATCTTGCGTAGCCGGGGAGTATCGGGGTGGCAAATCGTCAGAATCCAGCTCGTGGAGACGCTGATCGTCCTGGCGGTGGCTTTTTTGAGCGGCCCATGGCTGGGAGCGGGGTTGGTCAGGGGCCTCTCCTGGGCGGGGCCGCTGGCCGACGTGGGACAGGCCGATTGGGGTTGGAGCCTGAGCCAAAGCGGTTGGTGGGCCGCTGGCGTGGGTACACTGGCCTGCCTGGCGGGATTGTTGTTTCCCCTCGGCCCGGCGCTGCAACGCAGCATCGTCACCCACCAGCAGACGGTGACGCGCTCCACCAGCCCGCCGTGGTGGCAACGCATGTATCTGGACGTGTTCGTCCTGGTGGGAGGACTGGTTCTGTTGTGGCGGCTGCGGCTGTACGGAGAAATGACCACCGGCGGGCCGGGCGGCGCCCGGCTGGATTGGCTGTTGTTGCTCTCGCCGGTGGCTTTCCTGCTGGGCGGGGCCACCATCTTGCTGCGGGTGTTCCCGTTGGTTCTGCGGGCGTTGGCCTCTCTCGCCGCCCGCAGACCAGGCCTGGCGGGCGCGCTGGCCTTGTGGCAGGCATCGCGCAACCCCACCCACGTGACCCGCCTGGTCCTATTGCTCACGCTGGCGATCGCCCTGGGTAATCTCTCCACCGGCTTGAACACCACACTGGATCAAAGTGAGTACGATCGGGCGACCTATCTGGCCGGCAACGACTTGCGGCTGACCTCTGACGGATGTCAGTCATCCGCGTGCGCCATCCCACTGATTGATTTGGAGTCGGCGCCGGGCGTGTTGCAACTTTCTGGCGCGTGGCGCGGCCAGGGCACGGTGGCGGTCGAGTCCACCCAGGCGCACCCCAGTTTCGAGGTGCTGGCCATCGAGCCAGATTCGTTCGCCGGGGTCACCACCTACCGCGACGACTTTGCGGATCTTGACCCAGACAAGCTGGCGAGCCTTCTGGCGATCCAGGAAGGAGAGCATCCCGCACTGTTGCTGCTCCCTGGTCAACCAGACAGGTTTGGGCTGTGGGTGTGGGGGATGGTCGAGGACAAAGCGGGGCTGAACTCGTATCAGAGGTGGATAGATGGCGACAGCGACGCAGAGCGGGTGGGCGTGGTGGTCAAGCTGCAAACGGCTCAAGGGGAGCTGTTCACCGCACGGCTGCAAAGGTCGGAGACCATCGAGACGGACTATTTTGCCCTGCATACGAGCGTCGGCGGGCGCGACCTCGGGTTGCGCGTGCGCATCAGGCCGGATAACCAGGGCTGGCACTATTTCGAAGGCCCCTTGCCAGAACTGCCCGCCTCTGGCTATCCGTTGAGCCTGCATTCGCTGTGGTTTCAAAACCAGGCCACCAGGCTGGGCGAGCCAATCGCCAAGCACATGGCCCTGGTCTTGGACGACCTGACGGTGGTTGACGCGCAGACCCAGGAAGCACGGGTGGTCGAGGACTTTGAGGCCCTCACCCGCACCCTGTTCCTGAACACTATGGAGGGCGACAGTATCTACTTTGGCCTTTTTACCGTTCCGACAAACCTGACGTCCCATGCCGGGCGCTGGGGGCAGGCGGTGGGGATGACTTTTACCAGCCCTGGGCAGACGTATCCGCTCCGCTTGCGGCAGGTGTGGACCGCCGAACCCCTGCCGGCGCTCGCCAGCCCGGCCTTTATGGAGGCCACCGCACTAAAAGTCGGCGACGTGGCCCGGGCCGAGGTCAATGGCCAACGTCAGGCTGGCGGCCAAACTGACGCTGGCTTGGCCGAAGTGGATTTTCGCATCGTCGGCGCGGTGCGTTATTTCCCCACCATGTACGAGCAACTGGATGCGGGGTTCCTGATCACCTCGCGCGACCTGTTGCTGGCGCTGTTCAACGAAACGTCGCAACTCTCCACCAATCCCAACGAGGTGCTGATCGAGACCGACGGCAACGCCTCGGCTGACAGCCTGTCCTCGATGGTGCCCATGCTCTCTCAGAGTTGGGAGGCGGAGAGCGTGCGCCAGGCCCTCAAGGCCAATCCGTTGGCGCTGGGGCTGCGCGGCGTGACGTTCTTTGGCTCCGCCCTGACGACGTTGCTGAGCCTGGTGGGATTCGCCACCCATTTCTATTTGAGTGTCCGCCAGCGGGAGACGCTCTACGGGGTGATGCGGGCGCTGGGGCTTTCTTCGCGCCAGTTGTACGGCTCGCTGGTGTTGGAGCAGGCGGTTCTCATCCTGGTGGGGCTGGCGCTGGGCACCGGCCTGGGAGTGTTGCTCAACCAGATCACTTTGCCACGCTTGCCCGTTTCACTGGCAGACCGGCCGCCCATTCCACCCTTTGTCCCACGCGCGGATTGGCTGGCCGTCGGATCGCTCTATCTTTTCCTGAGCGCGGCTTTCCTGGTCATACTGGGCATTGTCACCGCGCTGCTGTGGCGCGCGCGCATCCATCGCATTCTGCGGATCGGGCAGGAATGAAGACTCGGATTGAACCGCCAAGACGCGAAGGACGCAAAGAAAGAGCAAAAACTTGCGTTCTTTGTGCCTTTCACACACGGGGTCACCAACACTCCACGGGGAGACTAGCCGTTTTTCATCGGCGTTAATCTGTGTTCATCGGCGGTTGGCTGGGGCAGAAGGTGATTCAGTACCGGCTCTTCCAGGCCGATGCGGCTCAAAGTAGGCAGGAGTGATGACAGGAAGCAAGAAGCCAGCTAACCACAGAGAAATTCTTGATGGTCAGCCGCCCCGCCGTAAAACAGGCGGGGCTGGGGCAGAAGGTGATTCAGTGCCGGTTCTTTCAGGCAGGTGCAAAGTAGGCAGATGATTGATCTCACCTTACGCCACTTGACCCGCCATTACCGCTTGAACGCGGCCGTGCTGCTATGCCTGACGTTGGCCTCGGCGCTCCTGGCCGGCTTTTCCGGCTACACGGCAACCATCACGGCGCGGGAGTTGAGACAGAGCCTGGACGAGGCCAGTCCTGCCGAGCGCAGCCTCCTCATCACCGGGACCCGTTACACCTTTGACCAAGAGCTGTACCAGCCGCTGCAAGAGAGCCTTGGGCCAGTCCTAAGGGAACGGTTGGTGATGCGCCACGCGATGTCACTGGCCGACCCGCAGCCCGAGGTCGAAGGGAAACGGAGCGTCGCGCTCCTGGACGTCTATTCGTTCAGCGGGCTGGCCGAGCACGTGCGCCTGGTCGAGGGCCGACTGCCCACCCAGGTCCGCCTGCGCGAGGCTGACGAATACTGGCGCCCGCCGCCGATAGAGGCGGTCATAGGCGCGCGCGCGGCCGAGCAATCGGGTTACACCGTCGGCGACCGTTTGACGGGCAGTAAGGAATACCATCGCCTGGACGTCGTGGGCATCGTCGAGCCGCTCGACCCCTACGACGACGTGTGGGGCCAGGATGTGAGCGGTTTCGAGGTCGGCGACCCCGCCGCGGACGCAATCGCGCTGCCGCTGATCATTGCGCCCGCGTCAATGCAGAGCAATTATCCCGAAGCGCCGATCTTTTGGCACGAGGTATCCTGGCGCATCACGTTGAACCACCACCTCATCAGCGTGGACCAGGCTGCGACGCTCCACTCGGCCCTGATCAACTTTCAGACGCAATCCGCAACCAGGCGCGCCGCGACCAGCACCGGCCTGGTGCGAATCCTGGCCGATTATCTGGCGCGGCTATCGCGCGTGCGGATGACGTTCTTCTTGCTCACCGCTCAGACGCTCTTCTTTGTGTTGTACACGCTGACGACGTTCACTTCCTTCATGGTTGATCGCTCACGGGTCGAGTTGGCGACGTTATCCGCGCGAGGCGCCAGCGCCTGGCAGATCACGCGGCTCTTTGGGCTGGAGAACCTGATCCTGGCGCTGCCAGCGGGGCTGCTCCTGGGACCAGGGCTGGCGCAGGGCGCAATGTGGCTGTGGAGCCAGGGCGGCGGCAAGGCAGTAGCGGGCGCGTTGCCCCGTGAGGCGTGGCTGCTTTCTGGAGTGGTCGCTGGCCTGGGCTGGCTGGCGCTGGTTCTGCCCATCTTTTTGGCGGTGCGGCGCAACGGGCGCGGATGGCAGCGAACGCGCGCCCGCCCCCCGCAGCTTTCGGCGGTGCAGGAGCGCTACCTGGACCTGTACCTGTTGGTCTTTGGCGGGCTGCTGTATTGGCAACTGAACCAGTCCGGCTCTTTCGTGTTACGCGCAGTTGCGGGCCGCCGCCTGGGGAACACCCAGTTGGCGGACCCATTGCTGCTGCTGGGGCCTTTGCTGTTGCTGATAGCTATGGCGATGGTTTTCTTGAGGATAGTGCCCTTCCTGCTGCGGCTGGCGGCCCGACTTTTCCAACCGCTGCGGGGACTGACGCTCCCGCTGGGCCTGTTCCGCCTGGCCCGCGACCCATTGCAACCCAGCCGCGTGGTGCTGCTGGTCAGTCTGACGGCCGGCCTGGTGCTGTTCACCTGCGCCTTTGGGGATTCGCTGGCTCACGGCCAGGAGGCGCTGCAGACCGACGCGCTGGCGCAGGGGGTCGGCGCCGCCCTGCAACTGAACGCGCTGACGGTGGGTCTGTTCAGTGTGAGCGCGTTCTTTCTGGTTCACCTGATTGAGGCGCAGGGACGCAGGCGTTCCCAGGGGGGGGCGTGCGAGTTCGCTCTCTGGCGCGCTCTGGGGCTGGGGGTGCGCCAGTGGTTGGCCCTGTTGGTCACAGAAAGCGTGGTGGCGCTGCTGCTGGGGCTGCTGGCAGGCGCTATCTTTGGTTGGGGACTGGCCTACATCATGATCCCTTATCTGGCGCAACCGCTGGCCGAGTCGCTGGGCGTGACCATCGAGCGGATCGTGTTTGATTGGCCCGCCGTCGCCCGGCTGTACCTCCTTTTGGTTGGGGTCTACGGATCGGCGCTGGCGCTCCTGGTGTTGATCCTGACACGCACGGGCGCGTACCAGGCGCTACAAATCGGAGACGAATGAGTATGGAAACCGAGTCCTTTGTGCGATGCGATAACCTGTTCAAGATCTACAAGATCGCCGATCTGGAGGTGGTCGCGCTGCAAGGCCTGAACCTGGAACTGGCGCAGGGGGAGATGATGGCCCTGGTCGGCCCGTCGGGTGTGGGCAAGTCCACGCTGCTGAACGTGATCGGGGGGCTGGACAGACCCAGCGCTGGGGGCGTGCGGGTGGCGGGTTGGGATCTGCTCAGGATGAAGGATCGGGAGCGGGTCACATACAAGCGGCAGGTGGTGGGCTTTGTCTGGCAGCAGCCGGCTCGCAATCTGTTGCCCTATCTTTCGCCCCGAGAAAACGTCGAGCTGCCCATGCAGTACAACGGGGTCGAGGCAGACGCGCGCAGGAAACGGGCGCTGGGGTTGCTGGAACTGGTCGGCCTGGCGGAGCGGGCCGACTTTCGCCCCGACCGCCTCTCGGGCGGGGAGCAGCAGCGGACTGCGCTGGCGGTGGCGCTGGCGAACAATCCCCCTCTGCTGCTGGGGGACGAGATGACGGGCCAGGTGGACTCGGAGTCGGCGATGCGGGTGCTGGACGCGGTGCAGGCCATCAACCGGGCCTTTGGCACGACCGTCGTCGTGGTCACCCACGACCCGCTGGTCGCCAGCCGGGTTGACCGCGTGGTGGCGATGCGCGACGGGCGGGCCAGCACCGAGGTTCGCCGCCACCGGGATCGAGAAAGCGACGCTGTCCACGAAGAGGAGTGGGTTATCCTCGACCCCGTGGGCCGCCTGCAACTGCCCCGCGCCTACGTCAACACCCTCCAGATGAGAGAGCTGGTCAGGCTGCATCTGGAAGCAGATCACGTCTCCGTCTGGCCGCAGGAGGCAGGAGGCAAGAGGCAGGAGGCAGGAGGCAGGGAGAGCGGTTACCAATTTACCGGTCTGCCGCTGTCCCAGCAATCCGCCGGCGTCTCTATTGCGGCCGAGAACCTATCCCGCACTTTTGAGCTGGCCGGGGAAGAGGTGCACGCGCTCCAAGACATTGACCTGGAAATACCCGCCGGCTCTATGAGTGCGATCAAGGGGCCTTCGGGATCGGGCAAGACGACACTTTTGACCCTGTTCGCCGGCCTGGACGAGCCGAGCGCCGGCACGGTGCGTGTGGGGGAACGGCTGCTGGCCGAGCTCTCGCCCCAGGAAAAGGTCGAGCTGGTCCGGAGGCAGGTCGGGTTTGTGTTCCAGACCTTTGGCCTGTTGCCGTTCTTGTCTGTCGAGGAGAACGTCCAGGTTCCGCTGCGGCTGCTGCGCACTCCCCGCCAGGAGCGGACGGCTCTGGTGCGCGAGATGTTGGAGCTGGTCGGCCTGGCGGACCGCGCCGCGCACCGCACCCACGAGCTTTCGGGCGGTGAGCAGCAGCGGGTGGCCATCGCGCGGGCGTTGGTCAAGCGGCCGGCGCTCATCCTGGCGGATGAACCCACGGGCCAACTGGACTCGCTGACCGGCGCGAGCATCATCGCGCTCTTGAAAGAGATCGCCGCCCAGACGGGCGTCACGGTGGTGGTTGCCAGCCACGATCCCAACGTCCACGAGGCGGCCGAGCGGGTGTTCGAGCTGCAGGATGGGCGGCTGGTCGGGGTTGTGGAGCAGGCGGGGTGAGATCGGGGGGCAAGGTATTGAGGGTCTACACCTGGTTGACTGACAAAACTGGTTGCTGGCACTGCGAGCGGAGGTGAAACCGCCGATGCACGCGGATAAACGCCGATAATTCGGGAAAAATCAGCTTTGCCATCGGCGTTCATCGGCGGTTGGGAGGATTTGTCAGTCAATCAGGGGTCTACACAGATTTGTGGGGAAGTACAGCTCGAACCTTCCCTAAAGCTGGTTTTGGCAGGTTTTCGCATCATTTCCAAGCGATTCTGGCTCTAAATCTGAGCCTTCGGATTGATGGGCCGGATGACGAACTCGGGACAAGCGTCGCCGGACCGGACGAGCCGAGTCCTGTTGATTCTTGCGCTGGCCTGGAGTATACTGGCGCTAACCGTCGAGGGGGCTGCGGACGGCCAGGGGGCCTTTGTTGAGAACGTGAGTATAGATCATGGTGGTTTTCACGTCCTTGTGGCCGAGGAGTTCCTGGACGGTGCGGATGTCATAGCCGTCCTCCAGCAGGTGGGTGGCGAAGGAGTGGCGAAAGGTGTGGGCGCTGACGCGCTTGGCGACGCCGGCCTGGCGAGCGGCCTGTTTGATGGCTTTGTGCAGGCCGCTGGGGTCGAGGTGCGGGCGGCGCAGCATGCCGAGCGAGTCGGGAGATAGGGTGGTTGATGGGAAGATATACTGCCAGATCCATTCCCGGCATGCATTGGTGTATTTGCGATCCAAAGCAAAGGGAAGCTCGACGCAGCCGTGATCGTCGGCCAGGTCGCTCGCGTGGATGTGCTGCACGCTGCGCAGGTGTTCTTGAAGAAACGGCAGCACAACAGTTGGCAGCACAGTCACCCGGCCTTTCATGCCCTTGCCCTGGCGCACATTGATCTGGCTTTGATCCAAGTCCTTGACGCGCAGTTGCAGGCATTCTGTCACCCGCAGACCGCTGCCGTACAATAGTTTGACGATCAGCCGGTTTACACCGAGTAAAAGCTTGATGATGCGGGTCACCTCGTCTTTGGTCAAGACGGTCGGCAGGCGGCGCGATTTTTGGGACGGAACAGGGTGGATCGTGCCATCGAGTTCTACGTGGAGTACCTCGCGGTAGAGGAACAACAAGGCGCTGAAAGCCTAGTTCTGTGTAGAAGCCGCGACGTTTTCCTTGACGGCCAGGTGGGTGAGGAAAGCCTCGATCTCGGCGACGCCCATCTGGTTGGGGTGGCGCTTGTCGTGGAAGAGAATAA
>CAYMWP010000150.1:0-10739 GCA_964393895.1 uncultured Anaerolineales bacterium
TCGCTGTGCTCAGAATCCGAACTCGAACCAGTTGGTGCCGCTGATGACGGAGCAGGTTAGCGCCAGAAAGATGAGGAGCAGGATGATCCCGCAGCCGCACCCTGTGCAGGACAACCCTTTTCCGAAACCGAACTTTTCCTGCAACAAGTCAAAGAACCAATTCAGGAACGCCAATTTGAGCAGGCCGGATAAACAACCGGGTCTATCGCGCATTGTGCTTCTCCTTTTTTGTGTGGGGGTGCAGATTTATTTTACCGCTTCTTCTTGCGGGCCAACCGCAGCGCGGTGAAAAGCCCCTTCTGGCGGATGGTCTTTACCACGATGCCAGCCGAGGTGATATCGAAATACTTTTCGCCGTAGCGGGCCAGCTTTTCCTCGTCCAACTGTATGCTCAGGCCGGGCGCGCCCGGTACGGCGACGGTTCCGTTCGAGTCCACGCGGATCGGCTCGGCCAGGATGCCATCGCGGGCCTCGGGTACCCAGCCTGGCGGCTCGTAGGGGTATTCGATGGGGTGATCCATCGGCCCGGCGGCGTAGATGTGCAGGTTGATGAGAAAGCCCAGGCCGTTGGTCCAGGTGTGCGGCGTATAGCCCAGCCCCCGCTCGCGGCAGGCTTTGAGCACCCGTACAGCGTCGCCGATGCCGCCGCCCATCGTCGCGTCGGGCTGGTAGATGTCAAAGCTGCCTTTCTCCAGCATTACCTTGAACTCTTGCCAGCCGCCGTTCAGCTCGCCCCCGGCGATGGGCACCTGGGAGCGACGGCACAGCTCGGCCTGCTCGTCGTAGGCGTACATATCGAGAGGTTCTTCGATCCAACTTACGTCCAGGTCGGCGCAGGCACGGGCGAATTCGGTCGCCCGCTTCAGTGTCCAGATGGGGGCATCTTTTATCAACGAGACCGGCCAGCCCTGGTTGGCGTCCACGCCGATTTGCATGCTGTCCCCCACGGCGCTCCGCACGGCTTCCAACTGGGCCACGTCCTCGGCCGGGTCAAAGCTGTGCACCCGCAACTTGACGGCCTTAAAGCCCATCTCGCGCAGCTCAAGCGTCTCCTCGGCCCGCTGCTCGGGTGGATGCACTTCGCCGGTGGAGACATACACCTGCGCCCGCTCCACCCCCTCTCCGCCCAGCAAGGCCCAAAGGGGCTTGCCCTCGACCTTGCCCTTGACGTCCCAGAAGGCGGCCTCCATCCAATAGTTGCGCCAGCCCAGGTAGCTGACTTCGCGCAGCCGTTGGCGGGCGGCGGCGATGTCGGTGGGGTCGAGGCCGATGAGGTACGGGCCGATCAGTCCGCCCAGTCCCTCCCGCTCTCGCTCAAAGGCCATGCCGGCCGCCAGCCCCTGCACGCCATCGTCGGTCGTCACTCGCAGCAGAGTGAAACGGTTCACGGTCTGGGGATAACCGGGAATCCACGCCGGGTAAAATGGTCTGGGCAGCGGAATCGCGACGTGAAACAACTCGATGCGGTCAATTTTCATCAGAGATTCCTTTCTCTTGTAGTGCCATTTAGCGGGATGACGCGTTTGATCGTCAACCGCTCTTTCCGACCGGAATATGATCGGCAACCAGGCTGTTTTTCCTGCGGTGTTACTGGTGATTACCCACAAGTATGCAGATGTCTGTTCGAGGTGATCGTTTTTTCACCACAGGGGCGCGGAGGACACCGAGATAGGACATTTTTGTGTTTTCTCTGTGCTCTCTGTGTCTCTGTGGTGAGATGTGGGCAATCACCAGGGTGTTAGGATTGTAACACCGAATTGATCTTTTCACAAAACTCGACCACGTCAGAGTTGGGGGGTGTGTTCCACTGCCAAGATTAGACTACAAGAAAGGTGCGACGCACTTTTGTAAAAGAAGCGGCAAGTGCATCGCACCTCCCCCCGATCACCCGACAGTTTGTTTCCCGGTGTAGGATGTAGTATAATTGCAGGCGTGACTCTACTAGCAACTGCTCAGGCAGGCGGTCGTTAAAGCCGAACACGAGTAGCTTTGCCGATCAGCTGATTCTCAGCCATAGAAAGAGCCGGTGCTGGATCGCTTCCTGATCCGGCAGTGCCTGTTTTGCGCACCAGCACCGCCTGTTTTACGGCAGTGCGGTCCCAGCCTCGAGCCAGCCTGAGCAGTTACCGAGGTGCAAAGAAATCGAAAAACTTGGCAACTGGCATGCAAGAGGCTCTGGTCGCCCATCAACACTTCACGAGGCGACCACCACTGAAAGCCTGCTCAATCGTAACTGCCCTTTAACTAAACTGCAACGCTTTTTCTACCCTGATCATACGATTCTGTAGTAGAATTAAGTGAAAAACCACGCCTTCATCTCGAGGAACAGGGCATTGATTGGTAAAACGTTAGGCAAGTACCGGATTATTGGTCACTTGGGTACCGGCGGTATGTCCGAGGTCTACAAAGCATACCAGCCGGGCCTGGACCGTTACGTAGCCATCAAGGTACTTCATGCTTTCCTGGCTGCTGAAAAGGACTTTTTGACCCGCTTCCAGCGCGAAGCCAAGTTCGCCGCGATGCTCCGCCACCCCAATATCGTTCGGGTGCACGACTTTGACATCGAAGACAATGCCTACTACATGGTAATAGAGTTTGTAGATGGCCCCAGCCTCAAGACGCGCTTGCAGGAAATGGTCGAACAGAACCTGTCGCTGCCGTTGGAAGAAGTGGTGCGGATCGTCAGCGCAGTCGCCAACGCCCTCGATTACGCTCATAGCCGTGGGACGGTGCATCGGGACGTCAAACCGGCCAACATCATGTTCACTCACGACGAAGAAGTCATCCTGATGGATTTTGGCATCGCCAAGATGGTGGACGTCGTTGGGTTGACGGCCAGCGGCGCAATGGTCGGAACGCCCGCGTATATGGCTCCTGAGCAGGGCATGGGCCAAGCGGGAGATGAGCGGGCCGACATCTATTCCCTTGGGGTAGTCTTGTACCAGCTCACCACAGGACGTCTGCCGTTCGACGCCGAGACGCCTATGGGGATCGTTCTCAAACACATCAACGAGCCTCTGACGCCGCCTACTGCTATCAATCCCGATCTACCTGCCGGTATAGAGGCAGTGATCATGCACGCGCTGACCAAGTCCCCAGAAGATCGGTATCAGAGCGCCAAGGAACTCGCCTCCGATCTCAAAAGGGCTATGGCCGGTCAATTGGTCGAGCAGGCCGCATTGGAATTGACCGAGGTATCGGGGGCTTTTGAGACTTCAGTCACGGCTCGCGCTCAAGGACAGACAAATCGCTGGGAACGAGCGACATTGCCAAGTGCTCCGGCCTATGCTGCTTCAGCAGAAGCGGACGAGCGTCCCAAACAACGACGAAAATGGTTGGCCCTGCTACTTGCTCTGATCTTGATTGGAGGCGGGGTCGCCCTCTACGTCACGGGAGGAGCAGAACCCTTGTGGAATGCTCTTGCCTCTCTGTCCCCGTCGGATGCGACGGCCACGCCTGGCGCAGATGGCACCTCCACGCCGACGCCGGACGATTTTGCAACCCAGGTAGCCGCTGCCGACGCTGCGCTTTCCACCCGCGCCGCGCAAGCTACGTACGAGGCCACCTTTAACTTTACTCCTTCGCCCTCACCCACCTCCTCACCCACCTCCTCACCTACGCCTACTCCCACGCCGGCCAGTATGTACGATTTCGATATTGTAAGAGACCTGCCGGTCTGGCCTGGCGTGCTCACGCCAGGGCAACGGTTCACCAAACAATGGGAGATCAAGAACACGGGTACGTACACCTGGCCGAGGGGGATCGAGTTGGTCTTTGTGTCTGGCGACGAGGTGGAGGTCTTGGAAAAGCTGGCGGTCGAGCGCTGTGCGCCGGGCGAAACCACCGAAATCGAGATCACTCTAAAAGCACCGACGAGTTACGGCCGATATAACAGCGTGTGGCAGTTGCAGGACGTCGAAGGGAACACGATTGGCCAAGACCTGGAGATCGTCTTCCGCGTAGGCGCGACGCCCACTCCTCCACCAACGGCGACGCCTTCACCCACTCCCACGCCGGAAGCCTCACCCATACCGGCCGAGACGCTATGGATGTCAATCCCCGGCCTGTCCAGTTGCACTTTGTCCGGGGGACGGATCGAATGGGGCAGAGGGGGAGGGCCGAGTGACGAATATCGCTACTTTGTCAGCGGAGTGTCTCCCGAGAACGAGCTAGGCGGGCCGTATTACGAGTTCACGGGGTTCCCGCACGTGATGACCTATTTCACCACGTCGGGAGAACTCTCATGGCCGGTGCCGAGCGATTGTTGTCTCGGCGACTATGGACATTATACGAGTCCAGAAGGCTATGAAATAGTGTGGCGCAAGGTCTTTATAGGGGAGTGTAACAACTAGTTGCCTGCTCTTTAGTTTGACAATGGCGCATCTCGCTCGTCGTTAGGAGTGGGGCAGCCCCAGATGCGGAACTGGTATCTTTTCTGGCTCTGGAATCCTTGAGGGTAGGAATTATTAACAAACAGAGCAAGATTTCACCGCCGAGCGCGCAGAGCAAAGATGAAAAATCTCGGCGCACTCGGCGTTCTCTGCGGTGAACTCCTCGTTTTGAGGCGCAGTTTTGTTAGACGATTACAATGTTTTTGCGTTATCCGCCCCGCGTTCTGCGCTACACCACTATTGAGATGGTCAACCACGCCGCCAGTGCGGCAAAAAGCAGCGTCATCCCCAGTTTGACCGTTGCCGCTCGCTCCTGAAGGAAACGGGTGAATTGCTTCGAGCCGGTTCCATAGTAGGCCATGACAAAGACCACCACCAACGGCAGGATAAAGAGCAGGTTATAGAGCACGAGGAAAACCAACGCTCGTATCCTCATCTCTGGCTGGCTCACCACGAAAATGATGGTGGGCAAGTAGACCTGGCCCGTGCAGGCCAGTTCCAGGAACGAGACCACAACCCCGGTGACGAATGAGCCGGCAAAGAACGACCGTGATTGGCGTCCTTTGCGGATGACGGCGTTGATACGCATGCGTAACGAGTGAGGCAGGTTCAACGCCATATCTCCAACGTCGCCCCGCCGCGCCTTGAGAAAATCGAGGAAACTGAACACTGCCAGGCCAGCGCACAAGAGCCCGGTCAGGCCATACACCCAACGCCCCAACGTCGTCAACACATCGCCCAGCAGATCGAGCACCTTGTAAAAGCCCAGTCCCACCACCAGGTAGGCCAGGAACACGCCGAGCGTAAAGGCCGCGCCCACGGCCAGAATCTCTCGCCCCCTGCGCCCGCTCAACGTCAGATAAGAGACGAAAAATACCAGGGTGGCGAAAGCGCACGGGTTCAGGCCGTCCACCAGGCCGGCAAAGATGACGGTCAGTGCGCCAAAGGACTGGAAACGTTCGAGAATGTCTTGCTCGGCCCTCTCGGGGTCAAACTCATCCCACACGCGCTCCCCTCCGCCGGCCACGTACTTCTCGGCCAGCGCCAGCACTGCTTCGGAAGTAATGTCGGCGCCGAGCAGGTAATCGTCGCCGACAAAGAGCGCCGGCGTAGATAATCGCCGATCTTCCGGCACGCCCGAACGAGCGCCCAGCCACTCGGCCAAAACCGCATTCTCCTGGACGTTGTATTCCTCAACTGCTAACTGGGGGTACTTGGTCTGCGCGTAGCGAATGTCGTACTCGGCGCGGCTGCACTCCTGACAACCCACCTCGTAGAAATAGGCTACCCAGATCGGCGGTGGCCCCTCACAGGCGGAAGCATCCTCCGGGCCGCATGGTTCCAGCTCTTCCCCTCCTTGACCAAAGTCGAAACCCGTTCCTCCGTCGCCCTCAGCAGCGATCTCTTCCAGGCCGGGAATAACGGGCCATAGAGTGCCTCCTGCTGTCAGACAGGAATTGAGCAGACAGGGCAATTGTTCTCGGACGGCATCCTCGCCGATGAGCGCCTGCCCATCGATGATCAGCGTCGGAAACCCGCGTTCCTCAGGAGCCACGTCGAACAACTCCTCGGCGTGGATGAGCATCTCGTATTTGGCCGCGTCGAGTCCGCTCGCTGCGTTCGGGTCACGAACCTGCACCATTTTGATCTGCAACTGATTGCCATATTGCTCCTGCAATGGCTCCAACACTTCCTCAATGACGGCGATGCAGTGAGCACAATCGTCGGAGTAAAAGTAGACCATCCGCACGATTGGCCCCCCCTCGGCCCGAGCTATCTCTGTTCCCCAGGCCAGGGCCAATACCAGGATCAGTAAAACCGCCCCCAGATAACGTCTCGACCTCATTCGTTCTTTTATCCTCCGTAGAGTTTAATGTGGGTGTGTTTCATTTCAGTAGAGACCCTAGACCTCCGAGGTCTTACCCAACTTATTTGAAACACACCCGTTTAATTTGCTCCTGCGCCGGCCCCACGCACACCGGCGTATTATGCCACAACAAGAGATATTTGCAAACAAGTCCAAGAGTCAGGGTTGGCAAGAAAGCATAAACGGGGTATCATAAGGCCAAAGCGGCGGGGCCGACTTTACGTTCTGGACGATTCCCAAAAGGAGGATCAAATGGGCGAGCCGCGTTGCCCTGCCTGCGGGGGCAGGACGGTAAAGGGTATAGTCATCAGCAGCAACGCGATGTGGGCGGATAGCCGCACGCGCTTTGTGCCGGCCGATTCTCTCGACGACCGCTCTCTCTTTGGCCGGTATCGCAAGGAGATAGCGACGGCGGCGCGAGCCTGCTTGCAATGCGGCGCGGTCACACTGTTCGTCAATCCGGGCACACTGGCAAGCGCGGTGGAGCGATAGAGGGTCAGGATGTCTCTGATTCGAGTATCACTCCCCATGCTGCCAGGGCCGCGGCTTGCTCGGCTGCCTGCTTGCTGTGCCCTGTTCCCCGTCCCGCTGCCTTTTTGCCCAGCAGCACTTCCGCCTCAAAAGTCTTGGCGTGGTCAGGCCCGCTTTCGGCGACGATGTGGTAACGAGGAGTGACCCTCAACTCGGCCTGGCTCCACTCCTGGAGGCGGCTCTTGGCGTCCAGATCCGCTTCCAAAGCCAGCGTCTCCGCCGCCGCCGGCTCGAGCAGCGGCCTGACGAAAGCCTCGACCGCCGCCGGCCCCCCGTCGAGGTAGAGTGCGCCCACCACGGCCTCGAAGGCATCGCACAGATTGGCCTCTCGCTCCCGCCCGCCGGCTTCTTCTTCCCCATACCCCAATCGCAGCGCCTCCCCGATCCCCGCTTGCCGGGCAAACTGGGCCAGCGTCTTGGTGCGCACCAGGGCTGCTCGCAGACGAGTCATCCGCCCCTCGTCGAAATCGGGATAGTTACGGTAAATCCAGGCCCCGACGACAAAATCGAGCACCGCGTCCCCTAGAAATTCGAGCCGTTGGTTATCTCCCCAGCCGCCCTCCGGGTGCTCGTTGACGTAGGAGGAGTGGGTAAGGGCGCGCCACAGTAGACGAGGCTCGCGAAACGAGTGTCCTAACGCTTGCTGTAGAGATTCAAGGTTGATAGCTGGGGGCTGATGGCTGGTTGCTATATCGTCGCTCATGCCGATCCCGCTCCTTCTCGTTCCTCGATTCGACGCTGGTACTTTTCCAGGGCGGCGCGGAGCGCGTCGTCCCCATCCACACCGCCGGCCTCGGCCAGGGCCAGCAGGCTGTAGAGTGCATCTCCCAGCTCGTCCGCCAGTTCGGGGCGGAACTGTGGCGGTCGCCGCCCGTAATCGGTCGCCAGCAGCACTTGCTTTGCCACCTCGCCGACCTCGGAGATCAGGTCAAGGGCGTGAGTGGCTGGGTCGTGCAGTAGACGGTGGCGACGCATGAAAGCCGCAACGCGCCGCTGCCAGGCCGATTCGTCGCCCAGCGGCAAGGGGCTTTTGAACCCGCTCCCGGTCAGCACGACGACCGGCGCGTCCCCCAAGCGGCCGCGCAGGTGATCCAGCGCCGCTACTGCCAATGCGGAGGTCGGCTCGGCGTAGACTCCCCGGTGAGCCAATCTCCTCTGGGCAGCCAGCGTCTCGTCGTCTCCCAGGGCCAGGATCGCGCCGTCGCTTTCCCGCACGGCGGCCAGCACCGTCCGGCCCCAGGGCGGCGCGGCGATGCGCACGCCCTCTGCGACGGTCTCTCCTTCCTCGACCGGCTGCGCCTCGTCCGCGCCGCGCTCCCAGGCCCGCGCCAGCGGCGCGCACGGCTGCGCCTGGACGCCCCAGAGGCGCGGCAGCCGTTCGATCAGACCCGCCGCCAGCAGTTCGCCAAAGCCCCGGTACAGCCCCAGGAGCAGCCCGCCGTGCCCCAGTGGCGCCACGACGCTCGTCGGCGCGCGGCCTTCCAACTGCTCCCACATCTCGAAGGCGATCGTCTTCATCCCGTGCGGGTACAGTGGGCTGTAGACGTGGCTGGCGTAGACAGCGCCCCCCTCGACGGCCTCGAGCACGGCGCGAGCGGCCTCGGTGCGAGGCCCGGCCATCGACACGACCTCCGCGCCGAATGCCGCGATCTGTGCCTGTTTGACCGGTGAGGCGTGGGCCGGCACGTAGATAGCCGCGTGTAGCCCGGCGCGAGCAGCGTAGGCCGCCAGCGCAGCGCCGGCGTTGCCAGAGGAATCCTCGACGACATCTTGCACGCCCGCCGCCTTCAGCGCCGTGACCAGCACAGCCGCGCCCCGGTCCTTGAAGGAGCCGGTGGGGTTCAGGTGCTCGGCCTTGAGATAGACCGGCCGTCCTTTCCACTCGGCCGCCACCAACGGGGTCCAACCCTCGCCCAGTGTCACAGGCGTCGCGCCATCTGGCAGGGGCAACGCTGCCCGGTAGCGCCAGAGGGTGTAATCTCCCTCGTCAACGCGAGTTGGATCGAAGGACGGTGCACCTGCAATCTCCAGCGTGCCGCCGCAGTCACACCGCCAGCGGGCGAGATCGGGCGGCCAGTTGCGCCCGCAACTGCTGCACCGCAGATTCGCCTCGTGCAACTCGACCTGGCTATTCCCTCGTGCTCTCAAACGTCTTTTCAACCCGTCTGATGATGCGCTGCGCCCGCCCCAGCGCCTTTTCTGCGTCGTCGGCATCGAAGGCTTCGGCTGGGAGCCCTCCAGGTAATCCGTTGGGGTAGCGGGTGGGGATGTAGTGGCGGTCGAGTCCTCCCCCAGCGCCGATCAACGCCTCGAAACTATCGTCATACGCCGCTGCCTGTCTGGCTAAATCGGCCACCGAATGTCCCCACACCATCGTTTCCCCCTGAGCATACAGGTAAGCCTTCAACGCCTTCTCGGCAGCCTGCTGGGCCAGAAAGCACGTCAGATGGTATCGGCTCCCCGCTTGGTTATACTGAGCATCGTCAATGTCCTGCCGCGCCTGTTGCAGCCATCGTTTGCCTTCCTCTACCGGGTCAGGTTTCATATAGCACCTTTCCTTCCTGCAAAGCCTGTTGGATGAATGGACGCTCCTGAATCGCCTCAAATTCCTGGGGCGTGTAGGCCAGCAGGTCGAGGCCGACGCGGGGTTGAATGTGTTCGTACAGCATCCCCAGCCGCTTGATAAACGGAAGGTCCGAATCCAATACGACGATCATGTCCAGGTCGCTCCAAGCGCCGATTTTTTCGCGGGCGGCGGAGCCGAACAGGACAACCCGCTGCGCCCCCACAGCGCGCAAAGCCTGGGTAATGCGCTCAAGTTCGCGCTCTAGCAGTTCCTGTCTCTCGGAACACCGCTTTTGCCAATATTCTCGCATCACCGCTTTTCCTCGCGCAGTTCGCGGCTCAGCCGCAGCCGGAAGCGCGCCAGATCGCGGAACGCCTTCACGATCACTTTGACGTTGGCCCCCGTCGCCTCTCCGATCACGCGGGGCAGGTGGGTCACCTCCACGTCGGTGATGCGATAGCCCCGCGCCTTGGCGCCAGCCAGCAACTCTGTGTCAATCATGGCCCCATCGGAGACAATCGTCACGTGCTCCAGGATTTCGCGCCGGAACAGTTTGAAGCCGCAGTCAATGTCGCGGCACAGGTAGCCGAACAGTAGCCGCACCATCATGTTCCAACCAAAGGCGTTGAATCTGCGAATAAGGGTGTCCTGTCTCTCGGCCCGGTGACCGGAGACGATGTCCGCCTCCTCGATTTGCTCCAGGAGCAGATTGATCTCGCCAAAGTCAAACTGATTATCGGCCGGAACGAACGCGATCAGTTCCTTGGCCGCAGCCGCGAACCCGGCCTTGAGCGATCCCCCATAGCCTCGGTTGGGATAGTGCTCCACCAACTGGAAATTGGGGATGCGCTGCGCCAGCTCGCGGCCGATCTCGCCTGTGCGGTCGGAGCTGCCGTCGTTGACCAGGATGATCTCATAGTCCATCCCCAGTTGCTGGGCCACGGCAGAGACCTGTTCCACGGCCCTGGCGGCGTTCGCCTCTTCGTTGTAGGCGGGAAGAACGATAGATAGAGAGGGCATAGTAATCCTTTCACCTCAGAATGGTGTGATGCTACAGCGAATTGGGTTTCGAGTCGTAACTGCTCGACCAGGGCAGGTTTCCCCTGTCATTGCGAGGAGCCGAAGCCGCGAGCGAAGCGTGGCGGGCGGCGACGGCGGACAAACAACGTCCGCGCAATCCCCACCTCGGGAATTGGAGATTGCTTCCCTTCGCTCCGCTCTGGGCAGGCGCAATGACAGGTTGAGCAGTTATCTCGAGTCAATCCGTTCGTTCTGGTGATTACCTCGACAATGTTAGATTTCGTATCTTGAGAGAAAGTGATGTTCGTAGTAGTGCGCCACGAAACGCAGTGGAGTGGCGCAAAACCGCACTCCGTTACACTCC
>CAYMWP010000151.1:0-10674 GCA_964393895.1 uncultured Anaerolineales bacterium
CACGGATTGCTGCCTTTTGTCAACTCAAGCTATGCACAATTTCAGATACACACCCCCAGGGAAATACCAGAGGCTCCCCCAGTTTATCCGGCGGCATCTCGTTGATGGCGGCTTTAAACTGCTCCCGCGCCAGCTTCCACTCTTCGATCGTGTGGTCGTAGCTGAGCGCCTGGCGCGTTTCGACGGACTGGGCGTTGTAAAAGTCAATGCCGCGCACCGCCAGAGCCGCCGGTTCTTCGCCGCCGGCGTGGGCGCGCAGCGAGGAGGAGGCGGCGTCGTCCCAGCCCGCGATGTGGGCGAGGACCTCTTTTATCGTCCAGCCGGGATAGATTTCCATCTGGGTGTCAATGTCGGCTATCTCAGCCCACATCTTTTGACGGGCCTCGTCTAGTTGTTGAATGAGATGGGTTTTCTCTTCCATCAGGCTTTCTCCGTTTGTTGGGGCTCCCTTTTCTTGAAATATACGATCACACTGCCGACTGCGCCGATCAGAAAGCCCGGTGGACAGACTATGATGGCGATGATAAAGAACGCCGCGTGTAGAAATTCCAGCAATTGGTTCAACAGGATGACGCCCGCAGCCAATATCCCCAGCGCGTAGAAGAGGTTGTGCAGCACAACAAAGATGGGGAATCCAATCAGCGACGCGCCCGCGAGGATCAGGAATCTCCTCACTTGCCGCCAGGTGTGTACGAAGGCGAGGATCAGGGTGGCGGCTGCCACGTAGCACAGCGCTATTCCCGGCAGATTGTCGCTGATGCCGACGATAAAGGCGCTTAGCAACGAGATGCAACATATTCCGATCAGGACGAGTGTTATTTTTCTGGACCGTGTCATTTCAATCCTCCTTGTAATTGCTCAGCCTGGATCGTCGAATCCAGTCCAGGGAACGGTGGATCAGACCACGCGCCGCTTCCACCGCCCTAGTTGGAACCAGATGGCGAACAGCAGTCCGTTGGCCACGTTGGCGATGGCCCGGCCCCACCAGACACCCGCGACACCCAGCCCTACCCAGTGAGCGAGGCCAAAGGCGAGCGGCGCTTCCATACCCCACAGCGTGAGCAAGTTGACCGCCATGGCCGGCGCCGTGTCTCCGGCGCCGTCGAATCCGCGCGCCAACACCACGCCCACGGCGGCCGGCACCAGCGACGGAGCCACGGTGCGCAAGCAGGCGGCGCCAATGTCCACTACCTGCGGTGTGGGATCAAAGAGTTCGATCAAAGGTTGGGCAAAGGCGAAGAGTAGAGTCGCTGCGACTGCCATATATCCAGCGGTGTAGGCATTGACCCACCAGGCGCTTTGTTCTGCCCGCTTCGGCTTACGCGCGCCTAGGTTTTGCCCTACCAGCGTCCCGGCGGCGTTGCCCAGGCCAAAGCTGGGGATGAGGGCTATCAGCAGCATCCGGTTGGCCACCCCGTACCCGGCCGTGGCAAAAGTCCCGTACAGCCCTACCAGCCCCACGATGACCAGCCGGGAGGAAGAGCGCAGCGTCATCTGCACCGTGCTGGGCAGCGCTATGCGGATAATCTTGAGCATCAGGGGAAAATCGGGTCTCAGGTTGCGCAAGTTGATGCCGATGCGCGCCCGCCCGCTCAAGAGGACGGCGAATTGCAGGGCCACTCCCGCGCCAAAGCCCAGGATGGTGCCCCACGCGCTCCCGGCGACTCCCAGTGCAGGGAACGGCCCCCATCCAAAGAGCAGCACGTACTCCGACGCGACGGTGACGGCCGTGGATAGGAACAACACCTTCATCGCCAGCCGGGCCTCCCCCGCGCCGCGCAGCATAGAGTTGATGACAAAGATGAGGATCAAGGTGAAAAGCCCGCTCATAGTGATGCGGAGATAGGCGAGTCCCAGGGGCAAGACCTGAGCGTCTGCTCCCAGGAGCGTCAGCAGTGGGCGGGCCAGCAGTATGCCCAACACGCCCAGCAGGAGCGACATGATCAGCCCCAGCAGGATGGTCTGCCAGGTGGCGTGCTCCGCCGCTGCCCTATCCCGCTCACCGATGCGCCGGGCCACCACCGCCATCCCGCCGATGCCGAGTCCATTAGCCAGGCTGTTCAACATCCAGCGGATGGTGATGCTGATGGTCACGGCCGCCAGCGCCGCCGACCCCAACTTGCCCACCCACAGGGTGTCCAGAATCTGGGAGACGTTGATGACGCCCATCTCCAGGATCATTGGGAGCGCCAGATGCCAGATGTTATGGTGCAGGCTGCCGCTGGTCAGGTCGCGGCTTGAAGATCTGCTCGTTGTCGTTGTCACATCTATCGTCTTTGCCAAAGAACGTTACCAGCCGTCTGCATAAAAGGCCAGGTACTCGGTCACGCCCGCCGACCAGAGCCAGACAGAGTGCCCGCCGCTGCGCACGACGAACTTGTGGGCGAGACCCTGCTCTTCCAAAGCCTGGTCTAGTTCCTCGGCGCCTTCCCTCGCCCAGTCCGCGTCGCCAGCATCCAGGTAGATGCGCAGGGCGGCCACGCCCGGCGCATCCAGGAGATAGAATGGATCGTAGATCGCCGGGGCCATGTTGACCGAGAGGGCGGGGCTGTGCGCACCCACTGCTGCAAAGACGTCGGGGTAGCGGAAACCGATCTCTAGCGCCCAGACCCCGCCCCGCGATATGCCGCCGATGGCCCGCCCCTCTCGCTCCGCCCAGGTGCGGTAGGTCGCGTCCACGTGGGGGATCAGGTCGTTGACCATCTGCCCCTCGAAGGAGCGGTCGCCGCCGCTGGTGTTGACGTATACTCCCTCCGATCCCCTGGGCTGGACGATGATGAAGGGGGGCAGCGCGCCGGTTTGGATGCCGGCGTCGGCGCTCTCTTCGGCGCCCATGCCGTCCCAGTGGGCCGCCTCGTAGGGCCAGCCGTGGAGCAAGTAGAGCACCGGGTAGCGCTCGTCGCTCTGATCGTAGCCGGGTGGGAGGTAGACGCGGTAGTGCTCGTCCTGGCCCGTCGTCGGGCTAAAGTAGACGTGCTCTTCCACCTGGCCCGCCAGTTCGAGTGTGGGCGTGGTGGTGGGCGTGACGACCGGTCGCTCGATGGGGCTCACCGGGGGTGTGGGAGTCTGGGGAGGGGGCGGTGGTGGAGTGGGGGAGGGGACGGGCGATAGCGTGTTGGTTGGGAGGGGCGATAGTGTTATGGTCGGCGTGGGAGATGGTGTGAGGGTGAGAGTGGGGGGAGGGGATTCGGGAAGTGGGTGCACCCACACCCACAGTGCGATGACCGTAGTCAGCGCGACGACTGCCAGCCCACGCCATAGCCACCTGGTTGCGTTTTGGCGCACTGATTGCTCCTCATTCACTCAGCAAATCCCGATCTCATTTTACGACTCCTGAAAAAAGCGAGAATTTCACCACGGAGGCACGGAGAAGTACAGAGAATTTGACATTGAGGTTGAGAAATTCAGTTGTTCAACACAGTTTTCTCAAAGTCTCAAGCTGCTGTTTTTCGACATTTTCACTTTATCGTCTGTTTGCACATAACGGCCGAATTGAGCCACCCGCGCCGACCCATGCAAGACCACCAACAAATGCAAAAGCGCCGCTGGTAAGGAGCGCCGAAGGCGCGGGTCGGCTCCAATGAGTTGTTAGCCTGTGCCCCCACTATTACGAGAAGAAACGCTCATAGTCATCGTGACTCCCAATCCAGAACCACGTGACCGTGTCGCTCTCAAGGACACCTAACGCACGATACCCTAGCGTTACCCTAACTGACCAGATGTCTTCTTCGGTGCTGATGCACTTGAAATGGAGAGAGGGATGAAAGGGGTTCTTCGTCCACAAACGGAAGGCTTTTCTGGCCCTAGCCCTGATCTGGCGATCGAGACTTCTGTACGCCTTCCAGAAAGAGGGAAGAGTTGCGGACTTCATAGCCGAGTGTAGTCCATTGGTTCCGCGAGACCAGTGGCGATTTCCTGCTTTGCCCGTCGCGCGGCCACGACGAGCTGTTTCTGCGTCCGCTGGAACTGAGTATCCCATTCGACGTCGTCTTGCATCTCTGCGATATACTCACGGAGATGCTCCATTACCTGGGCTTGCGTTGTCTCTGGCAACACCTCCAACATCTTGACCATTGTGGCAATGGCTGTAGACATCATAGCAGACCTCCTTTAATCGAACCTATCAGTCTTGCCTCAGGAATAGCCTGGCGGTACTCACACTCTACCATAGAGGTTGGGTTTACGCAACTCGACGCACAGGATTTCCCCTTACACATCCACAGCCTGGCGCCGTTAGCGCGGGACGCGAAGCGTTCCGCGCTAACTACTGATTATATGGACGTTCGTCCGTCCTAACCGCTTGTATACGGAAACGACACCCCACCCATAATTATACCTAACAACGGCCCGCGCACAAACACGCCCTGCGGCTACGGACAATCCGTCCCCCCCAGGGCAAGCAGTGATCGCCGCCCCGCAAAAGGGAGGGGCGGGCCGCGCAACACTTTTCCGTGCCAGAAGGAGTCGCTCGGACGGTAAGAGTATTTGCGCGAAAATGAGTGTTGGTTGCCGCGCCGAGAGTTGACGATGAAGAGTAAAGTAGCGTGGTTCTTATACAAATCCAATAGAACGCTATTGCTTCTCTAACGGAGAGGCGGTACAATGATGCGATGGTGTAGAGCGCCGTTACGCTCTCGTGATCCGGCGGCGCGGTTACACCCGGCGCACGATGCGCACATCCTTAACCGTTGCCCGTCGGCGCAATGTGGGGTATAATTTCAAGGTGGGGTTACTGTTCCGGTACCGCCTGTTTTACGGCGGTGCTAAAAAGCACGCAACTGCCAGCCGCTCGGCCTGGATTGTCAAATCCGGGCCAGGAGCTGTAAATTCCAATGGTTATCGGCCATAAACTGGCGTCTCTGAGCCATCCGCCCACCGGATCACCCGATCCGGCGGGAACGGCCGAGTAGTCTAAAAGCACGACGTGTGAGTTGACGGAGGATTCTATAGTGATAATGAGACTAGATCGTTTTACCGAGCGGGCACAAGATTCGGCCCAGCGGGCGCTCGAGGTTATGACGCGCTACAGGCATACACAGATTGACGTCGAGCATCTCTTGCTGGCGCTGTTGGAGCAGCCGGAGGGAGTGATCCTCCAAATTTTGGAAAAATTAAGAGTGGACCCCGAACAAATGAAGCAGCGCCTCGATGATTTGTTAAAAGATAGCCCCAAGGCCGGTATCTATGGCGGCGGCGGCGTGGGGCAGGTCTTTATCACCCCGCGCCTCAAGCGTGTGCTCGACGTGGCCAACGACGAGGCAAACCGGATCAAGGACGATTACATCTCGACGGAACATCTCTTCCTGGCCATCGCTGGCGAGCGCAATACCCCGGTGGCCCGCCTCTTGCGCGAGAGCGGCGTGACCAAAGATCGCATCCTCGACGCCATCAAGGACGTTCGCGGCGGGCAGCGCGTGACCGACCGTCAGGCCGAGACGCGCTATCGCATCCTGGAAAAGTTCAGCCACGACCTGGCGCTGATGGCCCGTGAGGGCAAGCTCGATCCGGTCATTGGGCGCGACGCCGAGATCCTGCGCCTGATCCAGGTCCTCTGCCGGCGCACCAAGAACAACCCGGTCCTCATCGGAGAGGCTGGAGTGGGCAAGACCGCCATCGTCGAGGGGCTGGCCCAAAAGATCGCCAGCGACGACGTGCCGGAAGTGCTCAAGGAAAAGCGCGTGGTCCAGCTCGACCTGGCCGCGATGGTCGCCGGTTCTCGCTTCCGGGGCGAGTTCGAGGAGCGGTTGAAGGGCGCTATCGAGGAGATTCAACGCGCCGAGGGAGAGATCATTCTCTTCATTGACGAGTTGCACAACGTCGTTGGTGCGGGGGCCGGTATGGGGGCCATGGACGCTTCCAATATGATGAAGCCCGCCCTGGCCCGGGGCGAGTTACAGTGCATCGGCGCGACTACGCTGGACGAGTATCGCCAGTACATTGAGCGGGATAGCGCGCTGGAGCGGCGTTTCGCTCCGGTGTTCGTCGAAGAACCGACGGTCGAGGAGACCATCGAAATGCTAAAGGGATTGCGCGACCGGTACGAGGCGCATCACAAGGTGGGTATCTCCGAAGGAGCCATCGTGTCCGCGGCGCGCCTTTCGCACCGCTACGTCACGGACCGCTGTTTGCCAGACAAGGCGATTGATCTGATGGACGAGGCGGCGGCCAAGTTGCGGGTGGCGCTCCACACGCTGCCCCCTGATCTGAAAGAAATACAAGTGGAGTTGCAGCGTCTCCAGACCGAGATCGAGGCGGCCAGTGCGGTGGAGGATTACGAGCGGGCGGCGAACATGAAGGCGGAGCGCATCAATCTTCAGAAGGAATTCAATCTCCAGCACAAGATGTGGCAGCGGGAGCACCAGCTCGAAGAAACCATCGGGGAGGAGGACATCGCCGAGGTCGTGGCCAGTTGGACCGGCATCCCGGTGGCGCAGATGCTAGAGACGGAGGCGGAGAAATTGCTGCGCATGGAGGAGGCGCTGCACGAACGTATCATCGGTCAGAGTGAGGCCGTGGCCTCCATCTCCGATGCCATCCGCCGCGCCCGCTCCGGTCTCAAGGACCCGCGCCGGCCTATCGGCAGCTTTATCTTCCTGGGAGCTTCCGGCGTGGGCAAGACGGAGCTGGCCAAGTCGCTGGCCTGGTTCCTCTTCGACGACGAGGACGCCCTGCTGCGCATTGACATGAGCGAATATCAGGAGCGGCACACCGCCAGCCGTCTCTTTGGCGCGCCGCCCGGCTACATTGGCTACGAGCAGGGCGGCCAGTTGACCGAGGCGGTGCGACGGCGGCCCTACCGCGTCATTCTCTTCGACGAGATCGAAAAGGCGCACCAGGACGTGTGGAACGCGCTGCTACAGATCCTGGACGACGGCCGCTTGACCGACGGGCAGGGGCGCGTGGTGGACTTTCGCAACACGGTCGTCATAATGACCTCGAACGTGGGAACAAAGTTCGCCAGCACTGCGCTCAAGATCGGCTTTCAGCAGGCCATCGCCACCCTCGAGGATGGGTCGGATAACCAGCGCGACATCAAAAAGGCGCTGGAAAAAACCTTTCGCCCCGAGTTCATCAATCGCGTGGACGAGATCATCATCTTTAACGGTCTCACGGTCGAGGACGTGGAGCGTATCGTGGACTTGCAGATGCAGGAAATCGCGGAACGATTGACGGAACTGGGGTTGGAGGTCGAGTTGACCGAGGCAGCCCGCGCTTGGCTGGCCCGTGAGGGATTCGACCCCCAGTTTGGCGCGCGCCCGCTGCGTCGCGCCTTGCAAAAGCACATCGAAAGCCCCCTCAGCGTCGAGTTGCTGCGCGGCAGTTTCGAGAGAGATGACCTGGTCGTCGTGGACGCGGGAGAGGATGGGTTGACCTTTGAGCGGCAGGCGGGACAGGCCAGGTCGAGCGAAGAAACGGAGAACGAGTCAGGGCGGGAGGAGTAGAGGGAAGAGGGTAGAGCCGAGTTGGAAAAGCGCCGGGCGCACGGCGAGGGCGCTGCTTGGGCTGGCAAGCAGCACATCCTCGGACACGCTCGAGCCGGCGTCAAGTTCACGGTCAGTACGAGCCGTCACGACTGATGGTCGAATGGCCGCACTGCCAGCGCCAACTCGGGCGTTGTCCGTCGCCTTGCTTGTGCTATAATAGCCAGAATCACACTGGGAGGTGAACCAGAATGAACCGGATAGAGCACGAGAAGCGGCTGCGCACTCTGATTTGGGGCACGGTGGGCCTGGCTATGCTGGCGCTCGTTGCGAGTGCATTGGGGGGATGTAGTGGTGGAACGGCTGAGGTAACCCCTACGCCGACTCGCACTCCTGCGCCTGTGGTTACGTTGCCTCCTACTGATACGCCAATGCCCACCCTCACTCCAACGCCTGCCTTCACGCCGACTCCGACGTCGCTGCCGGAGAACGTCAATCCGCTCACCGGAGAAGTGATGGATGACGTTAGTTCACTGGACCGCGTGCCGGTGGCGATCAAGATTTCCAACTGGCCAGACCGTGTGCGACCCCAGGCGGGCATCAACAGCGCCGACCTGATCTTTGAGCACTACAACGAAGGCTGGAGTGTCGGAACCCGCTGGACAGCGGTGTTTCTGGGCAAAGACCCGGAGCGGGTAGGTTCCTGCCGCAGCGGTCGCCTGATTGATCTGCACATCCCGGCCATCTACAAGGCGGTGCTGGCCTGCTCCGGCTTCAGCAACGGCGTGCTGGAACTGGTCAGAGATTCGGACCTCTACCCCGACCGGGTTGCCTCGCCCAGCGTCGGCGTCGGCGCGCCGGTCTTTTACCGCGACTTTAGCCGCGATGGAGACTGGTATGAGGACACATTGTTCACCAGTCCGGCCCTGGTGCGTGATTGGGCGGCCAAGCGCGGTGTGAGCGGGCGACAGAATTTGGAGGGGATGGTCTTCTCTGAAGAGCCGACAATCGAGGGAAAACCCGCAACCACCATCCGAATCCCCTGGGTCGGCCGCGGTGCCGACGCCGAATGGCGCTACGATGAGGGTAGCGGTCATTACTTGCGCTGGTCCGATGGAGTTCCTCATACCGACGCCCTCACCGGCGAGCAACTCAACGTAGCCAACGTGGTGGTGCTCTACGTGCCCCACTGGGATACCGACATCATCGAGGAACCCCATAGCGGCGCGCTCTCGATTGAGTTTGCGCTCTGGTACTCTAACCGGGCCGTCATCTTCCGCGACGGGATACAGATTGAGGCCTTTTGGCAGCATTGGGAGCGGGAGGACATGCTGACGCTGACGGATGGGGATGGCAACCCAATCCCGTTGCAGGTCGGCAATACCTTCTTCGAGGTGATCCCCACGGAGGGGTTGGAGATCGTCGTCGAGCCGTAGAGCAAGTTGGCAGCCTGCCCTACTCCTCGAACTTTTCCACCTGGTAGGTATACACGTCGAGGCCGGGCTGGCGGTAGGCATCGGCGGGCAGGTAAGCCTTGAGGCACAGGTGCTCCAGAAATTGATGGGGGTCCGGCAGTTTCTCCCACACCTGGGGGAGGAAGGTGGCCCGATTCCAGCCCCGCTCAATGACCAGGCCGTCCACGCCGGGGCGCAGCTTGGCGATGAGGTCGTCGGGGCCGTCGTAGGCCAGCGGCTGCGGGCTGCTCAACACCGAGACCTCGACCTGCAGGTCGTCTAGTTCCTCAGCGTTCACCGGCGGGAAACGCGGGTCGTGGAGCGCCGCGCTGATCGCATTCTCGTGGACGTCCACCGCCAGCGAGCGACGTGCTTCCAGCGAGCCGATGCAACCCCGCAACCGTCCTTGCCTGGTCAGTGTGACAAAACTGGCCCCATCGCGTTGCAAATTCTCCGGCACATTGTTCAAGTCCACCGGAGGCGGCTCCTGGCGATTGACCGCCCGGGTGATCGCCTCGCGCGCCAGTGTCAGGAGCGTCTGCCGTTCTCGAGGTGTGAGGGACATTTTTAGTATCCTTTCAAGCGGTATACGCGACCGAGCCGTAACCCACGACCTGCCACTTGTCGCCCGCCGTGTCGCCGGAGGTGCGATAGTCCAGCAAGTGAGGCCGCCACCCCTTGCGGCGGGCGATACCCATCAATGTGACCACAGGCGCGCGGCCACAGGCCTCGCCTCTCAGCACCCCCACCTCGTCTCCGGTCAGCACCGCGTCCAGCACCGCACGGTCCAGTTGTTGGGCCTGGTCGTAGGGGTAAAAGTGGCTCAGGTCGTTGGAGACGACGATCAGGTCGTCCTCGCCGACGTGGTCGGCCAGTTCTGCGGCCACTTCCCGTGGGTCCACGTTGCCGAACAGCATGGGTACCAGCCGGAAATCCGGCAGTGTAAATTGAAGAAATGGCGCTTCCACCTCGAGGCAGTGCTCGAGCACGTGGGCCTCGGCGGCGCGGGTGTAGAGAGACGAGCGGGCCAGCATATCTGCGACCCGGTCAACGGCGATAGGGACGTCGCCCAGGGGGGTGTGGAAGGCGGAATAGTTTCCCAATGCCACGCCGCCAAAGTGAGCGCGGTGCGCCGGCCCGAGCAGGAAAACGGTCCACTCTTTGTGAGGAAGAGTCATCAGTGCCTTGAAGGCATATCCGGCCGTGGGGCCGGAGTAGACGTATCCGGCGTGCGGCGCGATGACGGCGCGGACGGCGCCCAGGTTCTCTGGCAGCGTTGCCTCGCCCACGTACTTTTGGACGCTTTGCCGCAGTACGTCTGGATCGCCGGGGTAGAATTGGCCGGCGACGGCTGGCCGGCGGATGGGTAATTCAGACATCGTGCACCTCCTTGAATCTTGAGCGATTCGGACGTGGCTTGAATTCTATCATCCCGGTTTCGTATGCGGGCCCAGGAATCGCTCACCATCAAAGTGAGCCAGGTGATCTGGTATTTCGGCTATCCATACTTCTGTTTCCCAGGCGATGTCGGTGAGAAAGTCCCTGAAAGTGAGCAAGTCGGGGAATGCGGTGACGTAAACACGGCCCGCCGAACATTCTTGCAACATCTCTTCGAGTTCGAAATGGCGTTTGGGCGACACCGGGCCGTGAGAAGTCACAGCCTCAATCGAAAAGAGCCAGTTTCTGTCCTCGTCATAGATCACGACGTCGGGCAGTTTTTCGTGGCTCGGCGCAGGGATTTTCAAGTCTCAGTAGATCCAAAATTGCTCCCAAACGTGTCAGTTGACCTGTGAACTTAC
>CAYMWP010000152.1:0-10657 GCA_964393895.1 uncultured Anaerolineales bacterium
AGCCAGCACCGTCTGTTTTACGGCGGTGCGGCTTCAAAACGGGAATTACTGGTGTAGCTCTGTGTAACAAACGTGTTACTTTTACCGTAATGCGCCTATACCTACATCCGCGCAGGTGAGCGTGTGTTTCGTTACGACAACGCTCCTCACCATCCCGAAATCGTGACTCACCCTCATCACAAACACATTGGGCCGACTGAACGGTTGGCCCCGACCGACCAGCCACACCTGAGCCAAATATTGGCCGAAGTAGAAAGCTGGCTGGGAAATCCCCCCTCACTTGCTCAGTCCAACGCCCGCCGCACGTAGCGCAGCGAGAACGTGCCGATCACCAACCCCAGCACTGCCAGCGCCAGCACGTTGGGCCACAGCACTTCCAGTCCGGCCCCCTTGAGCAAAACCCCCCGCATGATGGTCAACCAGTGATAGGCGGGAATCACTTGCGCCACCCACTGTATGATTTGGGGCATTGATTCGACCGGGGCGGCGTATCCAGTGAACATAAAGTCTGTCATGCCAATCATCATCACCAACAGGAACGCCTGGTGTTGAGTGCGTGAAGTGACCGAGATCACCATTCCCTTGCCCAACTCGACCAGCAGATAGCCCAAGGCCAGGATGAGCAACAGGGGCAATGATCCCCGGACGGGAACGCCAAAGGCGAAATGCACCATAGCGAGCATGAGGATAAAGTCGAAAAAGCCCACCAGGACGACCGGGATGGATTTGCCGATGATGATCTCTAATGAGGAGAACGGCATGACGAGCAGTTGCTCCAACGTGCCCAACTCGCGCTCGCGGGAAAAGGAGAGAGCGGCAAAGAGAAGCACGGTGAACTCTAACATCAGGCCCAGTTCAGCCGGTGTGGTGTATAGCGCCTCGCTGAGCGCCTCGTTGAACCACACCCGCAGGCTGGGCTCGAACCCGGCCAAGTCGCCCGCCCGCAATCCCAGGCGGCGCAGCGTGATCTCCTCCCCCATATCGCCGATGACCCCCTTGACCGCCCGCAGCGCCGCCGTCGCCGGGATGCTCTCGGCCCCGTTGAGCAAAATTGACAAGGTGGGTTGCCCGGCAGCCGACGCCAGTTGATTGTCAAAGTCAGGCGGAATCACGACGGCCGCGTTGATCTGGCCGCGGTCGAGGGCGTCCTGGATGGCCTCCATATTGGGGGCCTTGGCCTTGAGGTCAAAAGTGCGCGTGTTCTCCAGAGCAACGACCACCGCCCGACTGGCAACGCTCTGATCCTGATCCATCACCATCAGCGGCAGGTTCTCGATCGGGCGAGAGGTCGCCCAGCCGACCAGCAGTAACTCTGACACGCCGCCGAACAGCATAAAGGCCGGCATCCACCAGTCGTTGACGAGGTGGATGAATTCTTTGACGACGAGTGACCAGACACGTTTGAACATGGTGCCTCCGGCGCTGCCGGCAAGTTGCAAGTTTAGAGGTTACTACTCAGGTCAAGACCTCCGAGGTCTGCGACAGGCATTCTGCCCACTGCGACCGTCGAAAAAGGCCGGGATTTCACGCCTGAACGGGTTTTGCAAGACCTCGGAGGTCTGGGTCAGGCTGACAGTTACTTTACGAGTACTTGCCCACTTACCCCAGCTTTTTTCTGAAAAAGAGCGCGCCCCCCGCCGTAAACGCCAGCCCCAACCCTATCAGCATCACCCCGTAGGGCCAGAGCACGTCCAGCCCCACGCCAGGCAGGAACACCCCCCGTGTGATGACCGCATAGTGGGTTCCCGGCAACCCCAGGGCCTCCATACGCATCACCTCTGGCATGGAAGCGATGGGGAAGAATATGCCGGTCAAAAAGAAGCCTGGGAAAAAGATGACCAGGAAGGAGAGCGCCAACGCGGCCGGTTGGGTGCGGACGAACACTCCGATTATCATCCCCATGCTGAGTATGGCAAACAAAAAGAGCGCAGAGAGCGTGAAAAAGAGCAAAAAGCTGCCGTTAAAGGGAATGCGGAACGTGGCCCTGGCGATGACCGGAATCACGACCACGTTGACCAGGCCGACTATGACGTAGGGGATCATTTTGCCCAGCAAGAGCTCGGTGCGCCCCACCGGTGTGACCATCACCTGCTCCAGCGTGCCGTGTTCCCGCTCGTGAGCCAGCGTCAGAGCGACCGACAGGGCCGGGAAGCCGAGCATCATCGAGATCAGGCCGGGTATCAAATCCACCCTGGGCTTGAGGCCGGGATTGTACAGGGTGCGCACTCGCAGGTCAATGGGCTGCAGAGAATCCAGGGAAATATCGAGAGCTTGAGCCTGATTGGCCAGCGCCCGGCTGATAAACTCCTCGGCCCGCCCGCCAATGTGATCCACGGCAAAGCCCCCGCTCTCCGGCTCTGTCCCGTCAATGATGATCTGCAAGGGAGACTTTCTCCCCAGCATCCCGCGCAGAGACAACAGATCATCCCCGAAGGAGGGGGCGATCACCAGGGCGGCCTTGACTTTGCCGTGCAGCAACAGGCTCTCGACCTCGTCCAAGGAGCTAACTTGAGCGTACAGGTCCAGATCCTTGCCCTCCGAAACGAGGTGAACAAAAGCGCGCGAGGTCGTGCTGCGGTCATAGTCCAGCACGGCAATGGGGACGTGTTCGATCTCTACCGTCAGCGCATAAGCGAACACGAACAGCAGCGTTATAGGCGCCAGCAAGACCAGCACCAACGTCATACGGTCGCGTATGATGTGGCGTATCTCTTTGCGGATGATGGCCCGCAGGTGACGTGGGGACATGTCAGTAGTCAGGTGTCGGCAGTTGGTTAGTTAACCTTATCTGTGCTCGCTTCCATGTGCTTGATCAAAGAGATGAACGCTTCCTCCATCCGAGCCGTGGCGCGACGGATGCCCCGGTAGGCGATGCCCTCGGCCTTCAAGGTAGATTCGATCTCGGGGATCCGTCGCTCGGCCGAGTCAACGAACAGGTGCAGCAGATCGCCATACGTCTGCATCTCGAGCACGCCAGGGAGCGCTTCGACCAGGGAGAGAGCCGCCTGCCAGTCATCGGGGCGCAACTCGACCAGTTCTCCTTCGATCCGGGCCCGGATCTGCTGCGGCTCGGCGCACACGACCATACGCCCTTCGTACATCAGGCCCACCCGCAGGCAGCGATCCGCCTCGTCCATGTAGGGCGTGCTGACCACGACGGTGGCGCCCCCCAAGTACAGATCGGTCAGTATGTCCCAGAACTCGCGCCGGGAGACGGGATCCACGCCGGTGGTGGGTTCGTCGAGCAGCAGGATGGGAGGCTGGTGAATCAGCGTGCAGGCCAGGGCCAGTTTCTTTTGCATCCCGCCGGATAGATGCACGGCCCGGCGCTCCCTGAACTCGGTCAGACCGGCAAAGGCCAGCAGCCGCTCGGTGCGCTCTTCCAGTTCCGAGATCGGTACGTCGTACAACTCGGCAAAGAAGGACAAGTTCTCTGCTACCGAAAGCTCGCCGTAGAGGCTGAACTGCTGCGCCATGTAGCCGATTTTGGACTTGATGTCCTCGGCCTGGCGGGCCAGGTCGTAGCCGGCCACCTGCGCCGACCCGGCGGTGATATCCAGCAAGCCGGCCAGCAACCGCAGCGTGGTCGTCTTGCCAGCGCCGTCCGGCCCGACCAGCCCAAAGAGCTCCCCCGGCCAAATGGACAAATCCAGCGAGTCCACCGCCCGCGTCTTTTTGAAATCCCGCGTCAGCGCGTGGGTTTCGATAATGGGAGGGACTTTTTCCACAGTTTTGGGCCTGGGTCTATTTCTTTGCCCTGCGCACGATCCACAGCACGAACAGCGCCCCCAGCGCCGGTTCGGTCGCCACGCCGATCCACTTGATGGTGTCGCTGAAACCCATCTTGGGGATGACGTACCAGTCCATCAAACCGATGACGATGGTGGAGATGACGGCGACCACGTAATCGCCGGCCGCTCCAAGAGGCTTGTTCTCCTTCCAAATCAGGCTCGCCACCGCGCCGATCAGCAAACCGACCAACGCCATGGCTACCAACAGGAACAAAATTTCCATTTTCCCCCTCCCTTGACCTGTATAACTCGTCGCCGTGGCGCGGGCGCGTCAGAACTGGAAACGCTTGAAGGCTTCGGCGTGTTCGTACCCCGCTTCTTCTCCCATCTCGCGGGTCCAGGCGCGGATCCGCTCGGCCAATTCGTCCATTTTCAAACCCACCTGGCTGGCGTGATGCGATAGCGCAGAGATGCGCGTCTCGATGCTCCCAGAGATGTCTTCCCAGTGATCGGCGTTGTCGGTCCAAAATAGGTACGCCTCCCGGACGCGCCACGGCTCTACCTCGTCCACCAACTGCTCGGGAAAGATGCCCCACTCGCGGGCGGCGTACATCCCGTCCAACGCCGCCTGGCCCGCAGCGCGGTGGTCGGGATGGAGTTGGTAATGCCGCCAGGGGTCAATGGTCACCAGGATGTGGGGCCTGTGCTGGCGGATGAGGTTGGATATCTGGCGCCGCAGTTCCAGCGTGTTCTCCAGCAGGCCGTCGGGGTGGCGCAGAAATATCACTCGTTTGACCCCCAACTCTCGCGCGGCGGCTCGTTGTTCCTCCTCGCGCAGCGCGGCCAGCCGGCCCGGGCGCAGGTCGGGGTCGTGGCTGCCCTTGTCGCCGCTGGTCAACAGGACGTAGCTGATCTCTCTCCCGGCCTGCGCCCACTTGACCACCGTGCCGGCGCAACCGAACTCTGGGTCGTCGGGATGAGCGACGATCACCATCGCGCGGTCGAGTGTCTCTGGCGATTCTTGGGCCATGTAATTGGATTCTCCTGCGCAGTCTTTGGGGTAGTGTTCGTCTTAATATACCGCGCATCTTGCCGTTTGTCAAATACCCGCTTGTTTTTTACCCGGTCTGGTGTACACTATGTTGGCAGAGTATCAGCGATTCCCGTTTTGGCAATTCCAGTTCAGGCGTCAGGTGGGTTACAGTGCTCTCAGCCCCCGTCCCGGGGGCAGGCCTCCTGACGATTGTACACGCGATGGGCTAGGGCAATTGCGCACCAGGGCGCGGCGCAAGTATCCACCACACCCAGCCGCCCCTTGACACCTGGCGCTTCCCGACTACAATCAAAGATGATCAGACAGCGCACCCACGTGCGTGACACCTGACGCCGAAAGGAGGTGCTTCGTGCCAGGTGGCTCATCGTACCCACGCCTTGCTGATACATTACAGGAGTCAGCCTGACTGACATTCAAACGAGGAGGAAGACAATGTCTATCAAAAGAGTATCTCTTATTGTTCTGATCGTCGTTGCCGTGATGCTGGCGGGGATAGTTCCCAGCAGCGCCGGCCGTCCACGTTCAGTCAACCTTGCCACAACTATGTACCAACTCGGCCCGGAGATCCAGATTTCTACGCCCTCATCACCCGTAGACGCCGACCGGCACCAGCCGGCCGTGGCGTACAACTACGTCCACCACGAGTACCTGGTGGTCTGGCACAACGAGTGGTCTGGAAGTCGGGACATCTATGCCCAGCGCGTGTCTGATACCGGTCAACTTGTGGGGTCCTGGTTCTCCATCTCCTCCGGCACTGGCGACCGGCTTCAACCTGCCGTGGCTTACAGCGCCACCGACGACGAGTACCTTGTCGTCTGGATGAAAGAGGTCAGCGCCGACGTATACGAGATCTGGGGCCGCATCGTCGCCTGGAATGGCGGCTATATGCGTCCCGAGTTCAAGATCATCTCCTGGACCGACCGCAGTTTCTGGACGCCCCGCGTGGCCTGGAACAGCTACCGCAACGAGTATATGGTGGTCTGGAACGCCTTCGACACGTCGGGCGGCCTGCCGGGTGTGCCTCGCGACATCACCGGCTCCCGGATTACGAATCAAGATGGGGGCAAAGTGATCGACACCGACATGCTCGCCTTCCCGGGAGATAGCGGCCCCCATCAGGTGGACATCGCCTACAACGTGGCCATGAACGAGTATCTGATAGTCTGTGTGATCGTGCACACCGAAGCCACCTCCGGTAACGATATCTATGGGCGGCGTGTGGGCTGGGACGGCACGCCCGGCGCCTGGATCGAGATCTACAAGGACGACTTTGCTGGCGGGAGAAAGCACCAGAACCACCCAGCCGTGGCCACCAACGAGCAGGACAAGTACATGGTGGTCTGGGATCACCTATATGGCACCTCCCCGGCTGACGACCACGACATCTACGCTCGGGAGTACAACGCGGACGGCACGCCCTCTGGCAGCTACTTTACCATCTCCTCGTGGACCGAGGACGACACGCTGCCCGACGTGGCGGCCAACGGGTCCAGCAAGGAGTGGTTGGCCGTCTGGCAGCGGGCGCTCCCGGGCGGCTCTGGCTATTCCATCCACGGGTACCGCTGGGGCTCCGCCGGCTCTGGCGTATACACGTACTTCTTTGACGTGGCCAACTGGACGTTCATCGAGTGCACAAGCCCGGCTGTGGCGGCGGATATCCCTGGCTACCTCATCGTGTACGAGGAGATCAATCCCCCGGCGAAGCAGCACATCTACGGGCGCATGTGGTGGCCGGAGGTAGTGTACTTGCCGCTGGTAGTGCGGAACTACCAGTGACCCATGAGGTGCGACGCACTTTCACGCAGCCGAGGGTTGCCCTGCGCCGCACCCGAGATCAAAAGGAGGATGAGCGATGAAGAAAGCAAATTGGTCCAAGTTGGCCCCAGCTTTGGTGCTGGGACTGGGATTGGCGGTGGTCGTCCTGATCGTCCCAAGAGGTGGACTGGCCCAACCGGCGAGCACGGAACAGGAGGGTGACACTTTCGCGCTGGCCGGGCGGGCGCCAGCCTCCCTCGCGCCCGTCGCTTTGGGCGCCTCCGACGGCCCTCCCGTGGGCAGCGTTCTCGACGTATCAGGTTCCTCTGTGGAAACAGGCGACTGCTACCAGTCAGACGAGACACAGGCTGTGACGCAGACTCTCTGCTTCCAGGTCTACAATGGCTCTACCGATGGGGAGTGGATAAGAGCGATTACGATGACGTTGCCAGTAGGCCCTCCCTCTCCCGCGTGGAGCGCCGATGCGTGCGGCTACCAGGATGCCACCGACTCGGTCGGGTACCCGGTCAACTTTAATTGCACGCCCAGCGGAAACCAGGTGGTCTACGTCAGCAGCGACAGTGACGGCTTTGGCGAGATCAGCAGCGGAGCCAGTTGGGGTTTCTGCGTTGACGTCACCGTGCCGGCGGGCTACACAGGCGACCGCTTCATCCTTTGGGAGCTGCACGGCGACGGCGGTGGCAGCGAAAGCGGCTCGATCAAGACCGAAAAGTGCACCCCGCTGAGGCTCACGCCCAGCCAGGTGACGATCGAGGGCTGCAACGGCCTCACCCAGACGCTAGAGTTCAAGCTGGAGAACTATGCGGCCGGGAACGCCGACGTTGATTTCACCTACGCCGCACCCGATGCGGATTTCACCGGCCCGCCCGACGCGCAGATCAACGAGGGAGATGTACTCACCTTCACCGCGCTGTTCAAGCCCGACCTGTGCCTGGAGCCTGGCGAGCAGGTCAACGCCAGCCTGACCGTCGAGGCCCTGGGTGTCCCCGATGAGACCTCGCTCATCACCCAGACCATCACCGAGAACGGCGGCTGGCAGCGCCTCGACGACAGCCCCATCCCGGCCATGGACAACGTAGTGGTGTGGGCTTCTCACAGGGACGGCGGGCTGTGGTCCATCGGTGGGTATGGTTCCAATGGGGCTACACAGCGGTACGACCCCGAGGACGGCTCCTGGGCCACGTTCGAGCCGGAGACGGTAATTACGCCCCCGATCGAGTACCCGGTGGACGGCTGCTATGGCCTGGATGGTCCAGATCCAGACACGGCTCACGAAATCGTCGTTCTTTTCCCAGATACCATCGTGACCGATTCTCTGCACGTGTATGATATAACGGCAGATGATTGGTATACCCGCCCCATACCTGGCTTTTTCCCTCCCGACTACATAGGTCATTGGGGGTTAGACGTCGTTTCTTTGCTCAACAACCCCGTTGTTCACGACATACCGGACACGAATATGTGCTATCTCTCCGGCGGCAATCACGAAAACCCAGGTGGAGGCACGACGCGCAACCTGTGGCGGTACGACCCCGAGACCAACGGCGGTGCACATATCGGTGAATTCAGCGCCAGCGTCTGGTTCGGCTTCCACGCCTCGTGGTACGTGCCCTGGGTAGGTCCTGACGGCGCGATCTGCGTGGCCGGCGGGGCGGATCACAATCACCAGATCAACGATACGACCCAATGCTACGATATAGGGAACGACTCCTTCCACGCGGCCGGCGTTGACCTGGGTACGCTGCCCGAACCCTGGTGGGGCATGGCGGACGGCTGGCGGATCACGGGCGATGGCTACGAGCTGTGGATCGCCAATGGCGTGGCCCAAGACGGCACCCTGCTGCCGGCCTCGGCCTACATCCGCGAGGGCATGAGCAACTTTGAATACGGCCCCGAGATTCCGGATGGTATGTACCGTTTGGAGGGAGACGCCTGGGGGAACCAGCTCTACACGCTGAATGGCTCCCGGGGCGGGTTCTGGTACAGCGAGTTCAGCCTGCACCTGGCCTCCTGTCCCACCTGTCACCGCGCCTACCTGCCACTGGTGTTGCGCAATCATTAGTGGAGCAGGTGCGACGTGCTTCCGCGCAGCCGAGGGTTGCGCTGTGTCGCACCTGACATCTGAGGAGGATCAAGATGGAAAAGAAAGCGATTCTCGTCCTGGCGCTGGCGTTAGTCTTTGCCTGCGCGTCCGCGCTGTCGCAAGCGCGCCCCTCTTCCTCCACCTACTACGTCCGCACCGACGGCGGCTCGCCTGCCCAATGCACCGGCCTGGTGGATGCAGCCTATCCCGGTGGCGGGAGTGGGCAGCCATGCGCCTGGGACCATCCCTTCCGCGCGCTCCCGCCCGATGGCTCGCCGCGCGTCTCCGGCGGCGACACGCTCGTCATCGGAGCAGGCAGCTACAGGATGGGCTACCTCGCGCCCGGCGACGATAACTGCTCCGCCGATTACCCCTGGGACTGCCACATGCCGCCCATCCCCAGCGGCCCCGATCCCGCCCACCCCACCCGCATCCTGGGGGCCGGTTGGGACACCGGCTGCGCGAACCCGCCCGAACTGTGGGGGGCGGAGCGGGCGGGCGTGATCCTCGACCTCACCGACGCCAGCAACGTCGAGATCGGCTGCCTGGAGATCACCGACCACTCCGCTTGCGTCGAGGATCACACCGGCGGCCTGGCCTGCGAGCGCGACTCCTACCCCTACGGCGATTGGGCCGCCGACGGATTGTACGCCGAGGATTCGACCGACGTCCACCTCCACGACCTGGACATCCACGGGTTGGCGACAGCCGGGGTGCGGGCCGGACGGCTGACCGATTGGACTGTGGAGGATGTGCGCGTCGCAGGCAACGGCTGGGTCGGCTGGGATGGCGACATCGGAGACGATAGCTCAAACTCGGGAACGCTCATCTTCCGGCGCTGGACGGTGGAGTGGAACGGCTGCGGCGAGACCTACCCCGGCGGTCAGCCCACCGGCTGCTGGGCCCAGACGGCCGGCGGCTACGGTGACGGCGTCGGCACCGCCGCCACCGGTGGAGATTGGATCATCGAGGACTCGACTTTCTCGCACAACACCTCCGATGGGCTAGACCTGCTCTATCACAGCGAGGGCGGTCACATCATCCTCGACCGCGTCCGCGCCGAGGGGAACGCCGGAAATCCGGTCAAAATCACCGGGCAGACCACGATCACCAACAGCGTCCTGCTGGGCAGCTGCGCTTATTTCGAGGGCCGGTCCTTCACCTACCACGTGGACAACTGCCGCGCCGGAGGGAACACGCTGGAAGTGATTTACACCGGTGGCGAGCGGGTCTCCATCGTCAACTCTACCTTTTACGGGCAGGGGGACGGGCTGCTCTTTGCCGCGCCGCGCGAGGGATTCAGTTGCAACGGCTCCGAGACGCTCACGGCGCGCAACAACGTATTTCTGGGCGACACAGAATACCTCGACCCCGGCGACATCACCTTTCTCTTTTACCAAGAAGGTTGCGGCAGCCTGAAGATGGATTCGGATTACAACATCGCCCATCGCGTCAAGAACATCACCTGCGGGAGCAATGAAGAGTATGTGAATTCTGGCGCTCACGACCGGTGCCAGGACCCACAGCTTTTCGCCACCGTTCCGATCTCGGGCAGCCCGGCCATTGACGCGGGGGATAACACCGTCTGCCCGGCCAGCGACTATCGCGGCACCGCCCGGCCGGCGGACGACGATGGCGACGGGAACGCCATCTGCGACATGGGCGCCTACGAGGGTGGGGTATCGGTCTCGCGAGTCCACTTGCCTGTGGTGCTGAAAGGCTATTGACCAGGGGTAGTGTGAAGCAGATACAAAAGTGTCAACCTATTTCAGCCCGTAATTGAACCATCCCGGTGCTGGCCAGTTTTTTCCCAGCATCGGCTCTTTTAGGCCGATGCACCCAAGCTAGAATTGCCAAACCGAATCGGCGGTTTTGGGCGAGCACAAGCTCGACAGAGACCTCCGAGGTCTAGGGTCTCTACTGAAATGAAACACACCAATTTCTTAACGCCCCCTATGGGTTACTACTCAGGTCAAGACCTCCGAGGTCTGCGACAGGCATTCTGCCCACTGC
>CAYMWP010000153.1:0-10375 GCA_964393895.1 uncultured Anaerolineales bacterium
CTAGCCAGCACCGTCTGTTTTACGGCGGTGCGGCTTCAAAACGGGAATTACTGCTGTTCAAGGGAAAGCCTGTTTTACCACAAAGGACACAAAGGAAAAAACCAGAAACAGTCGCATAACTTGTGAAATCACTTTCTTGGTGTACTTCGTGCCCTTCGTGGTTCTCCAAAATAGGCATGCCTGAACGCTTACCAGAGAATCATCCCTTCGTTGATGCACTTGCCTTGCCCTCGGTTAAAGCGTTTATTTTGCCATAAATGGCAAATTATTGCAATGAATTGCAGTTTGACGATTCCGTTAGACGATCACCGAATTGGCCATTCTGGAATCACGCCATCAAGCGCATCGTCCCCTGCAAGGCGACGACGATTCTCTGATAGCTCTTCATCCGCGCAGCTCCCTGGAAAAGATCTCGAACGCTGGCCGGCCGTAGAGGCAAAAGACAACCCGCTCCAGGGCCGTCGTGCCCTTCAGATACTCAATGGCCGCCCGCAGCATCACGTGCGCCGCTTCTTCCATCGGATAGCCAAAGATGCCGGTGCTGATGGCGGGCAGCGCGATGGACTTTAGCTCGTGCTCGTCGGCCATCTGGAGCGTGGCGCGCACCGCCGAGCCCAGCAGTTCCGCCGAGCGCGGCGTGCCGTCATAGATCGGACCGACGGCGTGGATGACATACCTGGCCCTGAGGTTGCCGCCGGAGGTGATGGCCGCCGAGCCGGTGGGAACCCGTCCGTGCTGGCGCACCCATCCATCGCTCTCCCGCTGGATGGTCGGGCCGCCCCGACGCGAGATAACGCCCGCCACGCCCCCACCGTGGGCCAGTCGCTCGTTGGCGGCGTTGACGATCGCGTCGGTCTCCATCGCTGTGATGTCCTCTTCGACCAGTTCAAGTATGGTGTGGTTGATTTGAACCTTCATCGTCGTATCCTCCACCGAGATCTCGTCCGATTGTGTCCAAATGCGTTTGACCTGGTGGCTCGCTGGAAATATCTTGAGCTCATTCCGTCCCGAATACTTTCAATAGCTCCACTTCCGCCGTCGGCGCGACCAACTTGACGTTCTCTCGAATGTCTTCCAGGTGTCCTTCCATCACTCGTTCGCCCACCCCCGGCGGCCCATACACTGTGAACAACGCTCGTTTCGTCTCGGCCCTGATCCGCGTGCGCCGGTCTGGCCCATAGATGATGCTCGACAGTATACCCACGCTGTCCGTTATCATCATATCCTCAGCCTTTACCACCTGTTCCTGACCGTTGAGCCGGACGTATTTCTCACTTCCTTCTGCCACCTCGACGCTCACCGGGGGCTGTACGACGTCCAAATCGTGGCCCGCCGTTAGCAGCAGGTTCTTTAGCTCGGCTATGAACATTGCCTCCACCAGCGCCGCTACCCGAGGAATAGATCTCCCTTTGAAGACCAGTGACTCTAGCTGAAGCTGAACGTGATAGGTTTTCTTGAACTGCTTGTAGTAGGACCTATATGCTTCCAGAACAGGTAGATTTTTTAGCCTGGCTCTATCATAGTCAGCGTAGCGAGAGCGCAACTCTTTCTCCACTTGGGCCTTGAATTCTTCGAGGCCCGCGTGATGCGGCGGATTGGCCACGTTGGACATGGTCAAAACCCCCACCACCGCTCCAGGATACGTTGATTTCCAGGTTGGTGATACGCTGAACATTTTTGGACTCTTTCTATGTCGCTGCTTAACGGGGCGGCGGATGAGCCGCGAAGACTCCGAGCAGCGCCGCAGGCGCTAGCGAGGGGCTTCGGCTTCACCTGCTTGCATCCGCCAAACCGATATCCGGAACCCACACCCCGCCATATTATACCCAACAACCGCCCGCGCACAAACCAGAGCCTGCCCTGAACACAAAATGCCGTGACATCCGCGCTTGCATGGTCGAGGTTGTCCACACCGCTTGCCGTGTGCACCCGCACTGGAAAGCGAAACTGGCGCATCTCGAACCGCGATTGGTAAAGAACAGACCAAGTCGCATCGAATTATCTGTACAAATACTTGACAAAACATAGACAATATGCTATAATGAGCAAAACAGAGGTGATAGAAAATGCTTACATCCATTCACTTAGCGATCAAAGAAGTGTGGCGCAACCGAGGGCGATTCTTGCTGTTCAGCCTGGTCGTGGCGCTGATCACGGTGCTCATTCTCTTCGTCGCGGCGTTGGGGGAGGGATTGGGGTCCGGCAACCGCGAGTATATCGAAAAGCTGGACGCCGATCTGATCGTCTACCAAGACACAGCGCGCCTGTCCATCGCCAGCAGCCGCGCGGGATGCGAAAAGCGGCGCTCACTGCGCAACGTCGAGGGCGTGCGCGAGGTCGGGCCGATCGGCTTTTCCAGCGCTACCGTCGTGGCGAGCGATGGGACAGATCTTTTGGACGTCTCGTTCATCGGCGTCGAACCGGGCAAGCCCGGCGAGCCGCCGGTGATGGCGGGGACCGGCCTGCTGCGCAAGAGCGCCGACGAAGCGATCGTGGACCGGACGGTGGCCCTGGTGGCCGACCTGCAAGTGGGGGATACGTTCATCATCCGCTCGCCCCAGGGGAGCGAGGACGAGTTCTACGCGCTGGAGGTGGTCGGGATCAGCGACAGCCAGAAATACGGCATCCGCCCCTCGATTTTCGCCCCCATCTTAGCCTGGGATAGGCTCAGGCCGCAGGCAACGCCCGGCGGCGGCTCGGACACACCCTATTGTAACGTGGTGGCCGTGCAACTAGAAGACCCGGCGCAGCTCGACGTCGTGCGCCAGCGCCTGCAGGTAAAGGTAGATCGGGTCGAAGCGGTGGATCTCCAGACCGCCTACGAGAACACGCCCGGCTACACGGAGCAGCAGAGCACGCTCAATACGCAGAACGGATTCGCCCTGTTGATCGGCGTGCTGGTGATCGGCGGCTTTTTCCAGATCCAAACGCTGCAAAAGGTACCCCAGATCGGGATGCTCAAGGCCATCGGCACGCCCAACGCTATCGTCGCCCTGGCCGTGATGATCCAGATCCTGATCGTAACCCTGTCGGGCGTGGTGATGGGCAGCCTGGCGACCTTTGGTATCGCGCTGGTCTTTCCACCCAACATCCCCATCGTTTTCGAGATCAGCTCGGGAGCGATGGCGGTGACTTCCATCGTTCTGATGAGCCTCATCGGCGGGCTGGTCTCTATCCGCTATTCGCTGCGCGTGGAGCCGTTGATCGCCCTGGGGTTGGGGTAGTGAAAAAGAAACCTGGTTTCTTGACGAGGAGATATGACAATGCCAGCTCTCGAAGCACAATCGGTCATCAAACAATATCAGACCGGCGGCGGCGTGGTGAACGCCGTGGGCGGGATCTCTATCAGCCTCCAGCCGGGCGAGTTCGTGGCCCTGGTGGGTCCCAGCGGCTCGGGCAAGACCACCATGCTGGCCATATTGGCCGGCCTGCTACGGCCGACCTCGGGATCCATCATGATCGCCGGCCAGGAATTGTCCACGATGAAGGAGAGAGAGCGGGCGCGCTTTCGCCGCCGCAAGATCGGGTTCACCTTCCAGGCCAACAACCTGGTGCCATATTTGACGGTCCTGGAGAACGTCGAATTGATGCTGCGGCTGAACAACCAGCTCGACCCGGCCAGCCGCCAGCGGGCCAGGGAACTTCTCGTGCTGCTCGGACTGGAGGAGCGGTTGAACTCCCTGCCGAGACAGCTCTCCGGCGGGCAGCAACAGCGCGTGGCCATCGCCCGTTCGCTGATCAATCAGCCCGCCGTGGTCTTGGCCGACGAGCCGACGGCCAGCCTCGACACCGAGCGCGCCTTCCAGGTAGTGGAGACGTTGGCCAACCTGGTGCACGAGCAGGGCAGCGCGGGCGTCATGGTGACCCACGACCTGCGCATGGTGGAATACGCCGACCGGGTGATCCAGATGCTGGACGGTCGCGTGGAGCGCATACTCAGCGCCAAAGAAGACCTGGCCTGCCTGGCGGATCCGGCCGAGTGCCGGATGATACCGACGGACGTGCTGGGCTTTGTGAATTAAGGTAGGCGGTTTTGCTAACCGCCCTAGGGTCGGACAACGGGCCGAGACCGTCTAATCCGACCTACAGGGTTATTTCCGAAGGAGAGAAAAATGACTTTCTTAGAGATTTACGGTATCGCCGCCCTGGTGATCCTGGGGTACATGGCGGTCCTCTGGATCGCCAGCTTGATGCTAAAGAACTCGAGCATCGTGGACATATTCTGGGGAGCCGGGTTCGTGCTCACCAACTGGGTCTACTTTGCCCTCACGCCGGATGGCTTCCCCGCCCGCAAGTGGCTCATCGGCGTCCTGGTCACTATCTGGGGGCTGCGGCTGTCGCTCTACATCCTGTGGCGCAACTGGGGCAAGCCGGAGGACTTTCGCTACCGCAAGTGGCGAGAGGAAGAGGGCCGGAGATGGTGGTGGTTCAGCTTTTTCAAGGTCTTTGTGTTGCAGGGAGCCTTGATGTGGATCATCTCCGCGCCGCTGCTGGCCGCCCAGATCACACCCACCCCGGCCAGGCTGACGTTACTCGACTTGATAGCCGTACCGGTCTGGTTCGTCGGCTTCTTTTTTGAATCGGTCGGCGACTGGCAAATGGCCCGCTTCAAGGGGAACCCGGCCAACAAGGGGAAGGTGTTGAACACCGGCGTCTGGCGCTACACTCGCCACCCCAACTACTTTGGCGACGCGGCCCAGTGGTGGGGATATTACCTCGTCGCGGCTGCGGCGAGCGGCGGCTTTTGGACCATATTTAGCCCGCTCATAATGACCACCCTTCTGCTGCGGGTCTCGGGCGTGGCGCTGCTGGAGAGGACGTTGAAAGAAACCAAGCCTCAATACAAGGAATACACCGAAACCACCAGCGCCTTTGTGCCCTGGTTTCCGCGCAAACCAAAAGTTTAGCCAGCAAAAAGTTAGAGCAACACAAAATGGATACTTTTAAGAGATAGAGAAATGTAGCCGAGGTTTCTATACCTCGCAGGGTCAGCGCGATATGGAAATTGCGACTATAACACAGACCCCCAAAGTGTTGAGATGGTACCATGTGGATGGGAGCGCTTGTGAACGATACATACCGGGAGCCGATCTATAACCTAAAATCGGTTGTGCAAGAGACCGGCGTCAAGCCCGATACCCTGCGCGCGTGGGAGCGTCGCTATGGGCTGCCGGAACCGGCCCGCACCGAGGGCGGACACCGCCGCTACTCGCAGCGGGACATTGAGATCGTCAAGTGGCTGCTTGACCGCCAGCAGGAGGGACTGCGAATCAAAGGCGCGGTCAAGCTATGGCGCAGCTTGGAGAGGGCCGATCAGGATCCGCTCCAATCTCGGCCAACGAGCGAGGCGTCCTTCTCACTGGAAACGATGGGGCAGAGCATGGCAGACCTGCGCCAGAGATGGGTATCGGCCTGTCTGGCTTTCGACGAACAGGAGGCGGGCCGGATCCTCACCCAAGCCCTTGCTCTCTACCCTCACGAGACGGTGGGCCTCGATCTGCTCCTCGAAGGCGTGGCCCAGATCGGCCACGGTTGGTACACTGGCGAGGCCAGTGTGCAGCAGGAACACTTTGCCTCGGAGCTGGCCCTACGCCGGATCGAGGCGCTGCTCCTGGCCGCGCCGCCGCCCACGCGGGCCGGCCGGATACTGGCCGCCTGCCCGCCAGAAGAAGAGCACACGCTCGGCCTGCTGTGGCTCACCTACCTGCTGCGACGGCGGGGGTGGGAAGTGCTGTACCTGGGAGCCAACGTACCCGTCGCGCGGTTGGAAAAGGTCACGAGAACGACCAACCCGTCCCTGGTGATTTCGGCGGCGCTCAGGCTGCCCGCGGCCGCTACTTTGCTGGGAATGGCCCTGTTCCTACAACGAGAGAACGTCCCTCTCGCCTTTGGAGGGAGGATTTTCAACCGCTTACCGGCGCTGCGCGCTCGTATCCCCGGCCATTTCCTCGGCCCGAGCCTAAAGTTGGCCGTCCAATCGGTGGAGGATTTGATGGTCGCGCCCCCCCCCACGCCCGCCGTCGAACCGATCTCGGAGGCTCACCGCCAGGCGCTGGCCCACTATCGTGAGCGCCAGTTGCTCATCGAGGCAGACCTGATGAAGAGGCGGCCCGACTTTTTGCAGCAGAGTTGGTCCTTCATCGCCAATCGAGAACTGCCCCGCGACATCGTCGCCGCCCTGACGCTGGGGGACATTGGCTTTGTGGACGACAGCATAGGCTGGCTGGCGGAGCTGAACAGTGACGGCTACGTGCCGATAGAGGTATTGGATGATTACCTGGGTGCCTATTACCAGGCGGCCAAAAAGCTCCTGGACGAACGCGGAGCTACCATCGTCGCCTGGTTGGCCGGGCGCATTGACGTTAGTAATAAAGGAGGCAATTGATATGAAGATCGCAAAACTCGTGGCCCTGTTGGGCTTGATGGCAATGACGGGGGTTCTCGTCTATGGATTCACCGTGGGTGACTTTGGCGGGGAAGGCAAGACGCTCCTCTCAATGCCGTGGGGGATCGTATCGCTGGTTGATCTGTACGTCGGGTTCACCCTCTTTTCGGGCTGGATCATCTACCGCGAAAAGTCCCTGATCCGGTCGGCGGTGTGGGTGATCCTGATGATGGTCTTGGGGTTTTTCACCGCCAGCCTGTACGTCCTGATCGCGCTGCAAACCAGCGATGGGGACTGGAAACGCTTTTGGATGGGAAGGAGATCGAGCGATGGCTGATGAAATGCACTGCCTACGGGTAATGTCGTTCATAGTAACCAGTTCGATTTTCATAGGAGGCAATTAAATGAACAAGCAACTTGTGAGTTGGAATTGGATCATACCCTTGATTCTATTAGTGAGCTTACTAAGCGGGTGCGCCCCTCAGGAGAGCGACAATGATGAAAACGAGATCGAAGTGATAACCCTTCAGCGTGGGTCTCTGGTGACCAGTATCACTTCTACGGGGAGCGTTTCGCCAGCGGCTGAAGTGGTGCTCTCCTTTGAGGTGACTGGGCGGGTCGAGGAGGTTTTGGTACGGGCTGGAGAGCACGTGCAACAGGGCCAAGTTCTAGCCCGCCTCGACACCAGTGATCTGGAGCTGCAAGTTCGGAGCACTGAAGCAGCGTTGGCGTCGGCTCAAGCCCAGTTGGAGCAGATCAAGGGTGGGCCGAGACCGGAAGAAGTGGCTGTGTCCGAGGCTAATTTAGAAGCGGCTCAGGCCGCACTCAACGCGGCAATAGCCGAACGACAGCGTTTGCAAACCGATGCCTTGAGTGCAGAGATCGCGGCAGCAGAAGCCCAGGTGGCATCCGCGTTGAGTCAGCAAAAATCTGCTCAGAATATCCACGATGACACAATGCGGTGTGAGACAATCACACTTCCGGATGGCAAGAAGAAGGAAATATGTCCGTTATTGGGAAGGTACGAGGAGGAAGCCCGCTATAACCTCCACGCATCGGATTTGACATTGGAAGCGGCCCAGGCTCAGTTAGAGTCACTGCAAGGCAATTTTGATTATCAGATGCGCACAGCCTGGGCGAACGAATCCCGGGTATTGGGGCAGCGTGATGCAGCTCAGGCCCAACTCGATCTCTTGAAAGCTGGCGCAACAGAAGCACAGATTGCGGCTGCCGAGGCGAGCGTGGATCAAGCCCAGGTCGCGTTGGACACCGCGCAACTGGCATTAGAGCGGGCCACCCTCAAAGCCCCTTTTGACGGGGTGATCTCCCACGTGGAGATTGACGTGGGCGAGTTCGTCGCGCCCCAGATGCCGGGCGTCAACCTGGTAGATGACAATCTGTTCAGAATCGAGGCAGACGTGGACGAGGCAGACATCGGATGGATAGAGGTGGGACAAGATGTGCAAATCACCCTGGACGCATTTCAAGGCCGCGGTTTGACAGGTGTGGTCTCCGCCATCGCTCCTTCCTCCCGGTTGGATCTGGGTGTGGTTTCTTTTCAGGTCACAATAGAGATCAGTGAAACGGCCCTGCCATTGCGCGGTGGTATGACAGCCAACGTCGAGATCGTCCAGGAACAGCGCGAAGACGTGTTGGTCGTACCTAACCGGGCCATCTGGATTGATTCTGACAGCGGTCGGCCTTTCGTCGAGAAGATAGAAGAGGAGCAAATCGTCGCCGTGTTCATTGAGCAAGGGATCTCAAACGAGGAAATGAGCGAGGTACTGAGCGGCTTACAGGAGAACGATAAGCTGGTTGTACGTTCTGTCTCAATCCGCGACCGATTCCGCAGCGTTGTGACTATGCCAATGACAGGGCAATGACAACGCAGTGGCAGCAGAGATATGAGGGATACGAGTAGGGAGGCATCATGAACTTGGTAGCTAGTCTTGAAATTGCACTCCGAGCATTGGCATCGAACAAGATGCGTTCTGGGCTGACGATGTTGGGCATCATCATTGGTATCAGCGCTGTGATCGTGCTGGTCTCTGTGGGTCAGGGCGTCCAAACAATGGTGGCGGAGCAGATGGCTGGCGTAGGCGCAAATCTGTTGTTCGTGATGCCTGGCAAGTTAGAAGCCAGCAGTTCGAGCATGAAGAGCAATTTCCTACGCAGCGCGAATACGTCCACGCTGACGTTGGGCGATGCGGAAGCAGTCGCGGATCCCGCCAATGTGCCTGATGCTGCTGCGGTCGCGCCAGAGTTTGTGGGAACAGGCACAGTAGTATACGGTAACAAAAACGTCCAGACCACGGTGAGTGGTGTGACCCCCGATTACGTCATCGTGCGCAATTTCGAACCTGTTCTGGGGCGGTTTATTACCGATAACGATTTGCACACCAATGCCAGGGTCGTGGTGTTGGGGCAGACCGTACTGGAGGGGTTGTTTCCGGTAGGCGTAAATCCTATAGGAGAGATCATCAAGATCAACCGTGTGCCATTCCGTGTGGTTGGCGTTATGGAAGAGAAAGGTGGAACAGCCTTTAGCGACGAGGACGACGTGGTCATTGTGCCGCTGACGACAGCCCAGGTCCGCCTGTTCGGCGGGCGGTCAATTTCAGGTGAGTACAGTGTGTCAGTGATTTACGCTCAGGCGGTTGACGAGTCACAGATTGATGTCTTACGAGATCAAGTGAGAGACGTGCTGAGGCAGCGTCATGGCTTGATATACAGCACTGATGACGACGATTTTGCAGTGCTGACTCAAGAGGACATCACCTCCGTTTTAGGTAGTCTAACAGCAGTGCTGACGGCTTTTCTCGGTCTCATTGCGGCAGTTTCGCTTCTGGTGGGCGGCATTGGCATTATGAATATTATGCTGGTTTCTGTCACCGAGCGAACCCGCGAGATCGGCCTGCGTAAAGCAGTCGGCGCAAAGCCTCGGGATATCATGATGCAATTTTTGATCGAGGCAATTGTGCTCAGTTTGATCGGCGGCTTTGTCGGCATATCCATCGGAACTGGTGGTACGCTAATGGCTTCCGTCATGATGAAAGATCTCAGGACGCACATTTCGTCGAGCACGATTATGTTGGCCACAGGGTTCTCTATGATTGTGGGATTGTTTTTCGGCATCTATCCGGCGATGCGCGCAGCGCGTCTCAACCCCATTGACGCGCTGCGCTACGAATAATACTGCTCTAACTCGCCAGTATGGCAGGGAAAGCATCAAGAGGTAAAATAGCTGCTCAATCGTTTTTTGGGTAAGGGATTCGGTACGAAAGGAAATAAGGCGGTGAAACAATACATTATCCAATTGGACAGCAAATTGGCTTTGCGAGACGTATACGCGGGTGGAAAAGGGGCCAGTTTAGCGCGACTGATGAAGCAGGGGTTCAACGTACCTCCCGGTTTTGTCATCACGCCATCCGCGTTTCGGGACTTTTTGGTCGAATTTGAGATCCAAGTGCTGGCTCAAAGAATGAATTGGGACGAGCAGGACCTGGGATACATTCGTGAACTGCTGCTGGCCTGCCGCATACCCGACGGGTTAGCCAAGCCAATCAGCCAGGCTTACCGACGGCTGGGAGGACGGGTGGCTGTCCGTTCATCAATGGTCGGAGAAGACACTCAACTGACCTCCTTTGCAGGGCAGCTCGACACGATCCTGAATGTCGAGGGGGAAGAGAACCTTCTCCGCGCCGTGAGGCGATGCTGGGCCTCTATGTTCAACTGGCGACTTGTCAGTTATCTGATGGCCCATGAAGCTGGATCGTCGGAAAACCTTTTGGAATCCTTCTCCATCGCCGTGGTCGTGCAGCGCATGGCAGATGCACAAGTTGCAGGAGTCGCATTCAGTGCAGATCCTATGAGCGGCCAATCCTGCGTGGTGATCGAGGCTGCCGAGGGTTTGGGCGAGGCAGTCGTCCAAGGATTGGTAGAACCTGACCGATACGTTGTGGACGCACGCGGTGTGCTCGAAGAACATAG
>CAYMWP010000154.1:0-10173 GCA_964393895.1 uncultured Anaerolineales bacterium
ATTCAGTATGGGTATCCGCGCGTGAATAGCCTCGTTCCTATAGGCCGCCCCATGATCAGCCTGCACAATGATGATGGGTGGTTCTGGTGACTGCGATAGGATTTCTTCGATAGCAGGCCGTAGTCTCAGATTGACGTGAGATACTTGATTTCGATAAGTTTCTATGAATTCATCATACTCGTACTCAAAATGTGGCTTGGACTCGACTGATTCCCCGTTCGGTCCAAACGCATAAGGAGGATGCGGCGCAAGAATGTGAGCAAAGACAAAAGTCGGCGAGTCAATCCGGGTTGCGTCTGCGAGATGTTCAAAGATGTACAAAATGCGGCTTCTGTGAAGATCGTCCCTCGTCTTTACAAGTGCGGCGAAAGGAGTAATATTCATGAGCCCTCGTTGAAACTGACTAGGATGCCACCTTTCAGGACGCAAATATACATCAACATTTTTGTTGTCCGTGAACTCGTGCCCAGTCGAAAAAGCCACAATGGTGTAACCGCGATTGCGCAAGTATTGCATCACCCTGCTGTTCTTTACCATCGTGGTCAGAGGTCGGATATTCGTATACTCGCCACCCATTTGCTCCGCTATATCATCGAGGTACACAAGGTTCAAAGAGGAAGCCAAGGATTGCAGTGTATGGTGATAGTTCGCCCGGCTTTCATTGGCGACATAGAATCCACTGCTGGTCAGGAACGACAATAACTCAGAATTATCATAGTGGTATACTTCCTCCAACACGTCATCCCTGGCATACATATCTAGTATTAGGTAATAGATATCTGGCGAGTAATCCAATACAATGTCGTCCACAGTAGATAAATTCCCTTGCCAAGTATCTACAAACTCATCTGCCCTGGTCTCGTCTTCCACGTCCCCTTCATTCCTGGCGACCAAGGGTACGAATACCTGAAATTCATACTCATCTGTGCTCGCCTGGCTGAAACGAAGGCGCGCAAAGGCTTCACTTATCCTGACACGGACATCCTGTGTCAAGTACATATTCACGGTGCCAACCGCAAAGTTCACCACAAGCATTACCACAATCACCAAAGCCACGGCGTTAAGGAATTTGGTCAGCGGACGCAGATCACTTGATGACTTGGCAGTAAAGTAAAAAGCAGTGACAAATAAAGTCCCCCAAATTGCGAGCCAAGAATAAAGAGCGGGCCTGCCTTGAACAAGGAACCCCGCCCTATCCAAAAGATGCATTCGTTCAAGTACAGCCGTAAAGGCCGAGACCGCGTGACCGTAAGAAAAGAACAACACCCAAAAAGCAGAAACAATAATGGTTGACTTGTCTTGATCCTTGATAAAGAGAGCGCTAAACAACCAAAACAAACCAGTAAGAACAAGAACCCCGGCTGCTATACCAATAGCTTCACGGAAGAACCCCTTCCCGATATTTTGCACGTAAAGCGACAATACCGGGAATACGGCAAAGACAAAAGGATGAAGGATGACGTCCTTCACTCCGAGTTTAGCAAAGCGTTTCTTCACTCCAACTCTCGTTTGGCGTCATCAAATACAATACCCTGTCTGTATCTGCGATAGGCTCACTACGCAGAATGGTAAAGAACTTGGCAAATTCACGCTCAAAACTTGGCTGATCGTACTCCCCAAAAATGTCTTCCCGGCTGGATAGCAGCTTTTGCACCTGAGAATCGCTCTTGGGCACAAACTCGATGATCAATGAGCGGCAGACTTGGCTGAAGAAATGGGCCACTTTTCTAAACGGCAGATTGTTCGAGATAGCCAGGTGGTGGATGAGGGCCAACGCAAAAACGACGTCGGCAGGCCCCCGTTCCAAGAAAGACATTCTCTCCCGATTCTCCCACCCAATACCGGGGCTGGGGTTCGTCAGATCGAGCACCAGGGGCAGGGTACAAGTCTCGCCTCTCTTCACACTCTCGAGATAGTTCTTCTCAACCGCCGAGGGGTCAATGTCAAAGGAGACCGTCGGGATTCCCTTGTCACTGGCGATGCGGCTGAACAAACCCATATTCGCTCCCAGATCCCACACGCTTACAGGGGCAGGCGTTATTTCATCCAACATCTCGGCCACGAGTTGCTTCTTATGCTCCAAAGCAGCGTCGCTGTAGTTGGAGATGTCATAGTAATCGTGCCACTCGGTGCCGCCGGGTTGCCACTCCAGCTTTTCTACCACCGACCTCAAGCTATCCACGAGACCCAAAAAAGCCATCCGGCCTACAGTACGTCCGTCCGCAGAGATAGGCCCGTCAGCAAAACGTTTTTGCGCCTTGGCGTGCAGGTGAACGTGCGACAGCAGTCCCCAACTAGCTCGGGTGCGAGCAGGCAGCAACCGGCTCGCCAGATCCAGGGGGATGCCATCCAAATAGACCCGCATGAGCTGGTGCAACCGCACATCCACGTAGCTCATCAACGCCAACGGCGCAAGGAAATGCTGGCAAAACTGGCGATAGGCAACCCAGGGCTGCCCCTCGCGATACCTCTCAAAAGAGAGAGTGTCTACAAATACCGGCTTCCCGTCTCTAAACTGGACGTTGTAGGCGCTGCAATCCTTGAGCGACATTCCAAAATCGAACGCCTTGATTTGAATCTTTAACGTCAGGAGGGCGGCGTGCTTGATCTGACTGAAACACCACTCGTAGGGATACGAGATAAAGGAAAGCCGGTCAGGTTTTACGATCTTGTATGCATCTTCTGTCACTGCATACTGAAGGTCAACTTCTGTATGAGGAATCAATAGGCCGCCTTGGACCAATTCCTCATAGAGACCTGAATTCACAAGCTGATCGTAATCTTCCCGATAGAGTTGATTGACCTGACGATATATCTCCCCGTCCCGCGAGAAAACGAATCCGCTGGGGTCGCGAAATGACCCGGCAACCTCCGCGTGTCTTTCAGACATTCCCTTCCTCGCCCCCTGTATCTACACTCTCACCCGCACCCTTTGTGAAAAAGCCCACTATTTTCTTCCAATAGATCTTGATCAAGAAAAGCGATCCCGCCAGACCGGCAACCAGCAATTGGAAGACATAGCTGCCGGTTCCAGGATCAAGATAGGCGTAAGTAGGTGACGGAGAAGCGAGGTACAGAAGCGTCCCCAGAATACAAACTGTCAACAGACGTTCAAGCAACATATTTTTGTCCTCCCAGATTTGAACAAAAGCCGAGCCAGACCCTCTACTCTCGCTCGCGCTCTTCCAGATACGCCCCCAGCGCCTCCTGCCAAGAGCGCATCTTATCCATCCCCATCTCCTGCAGCGCCTTGTTCTCCAGCACCGAGTAGGCCGGGCGGGTGGCTTTTTCGCCGAAATCGCCCGTCTTGGCCTGGCCCAGGTTGGGACTGAGTCCGCTCTGGCGGAAAATCTCGGCCGCGAACTCGTACCAGGTGCAATCGCCCTGGCTGGTGGCGTGGTAGAGACCATAATGCTCCGCCTCGATCACGACCGCGATCTGCTGGGCCAGGTCAACCGTGTAGGTCGGCGTCATACGCTGATCATCCACCACGCGGATGTCTTTGCCCTCGCTCGCCAGCCGCAGCATCAGTTCGACAAAGTTGCCGCCCTTGCCGCTGGAACCGGCCACGCCGTACAGCCCGGTGACGCGAAAGATAAAGTAGCGCTCCAGCAGATAGCGCACGAGATATTCGCCCGCCAGCTTGGAGACCCCGTAGACGTTGATCGGCGCTGGCGCGTCCGTCTCGACGTAGGGCGCAGCGCGCGTTCTGTCCCCGCCAAAGACGTAATCGGTGCTCATGTGCACCAGCGCCGCATCGTGCGCGCGGCAGGCCAGCGCCAGGTTGCGCACGCCGTAGACGTTGACGGCAAAGGTCTTTTCGATCTCCTCCTCACACACGTCCACTTTGTGAAAGGCAGCCATATTGAGCACTATATCCGGCCCGTGCTCCTGCATCATCGCCTCTACGCTCGCGGCGTCGGTGACCTCGACGTCGGCGTGAGTGAGAGGCACGAGATCGTGTCCCCGACCGGGCAAGACCTTGACCAGATCGCTGCCCAGTTGGCCGTTAGCGCCAACGAGTACGATCTTCATCTAGTCACCTCCCCGATCAACCGGCTGCCGAGCGGGAGCCTCAAAGACAGAGCCGGTGATGGCGATGACCTCGGCCGCCTCCTCCAATAGCCGCATCCAACGGATGTTATAATACTTGGGGTTGTCAAAGTCATCGTAGCCATAACGCCGAATCTGCTCCACCATATTCTGCACCGACTCCTCGACCGTCACCTTGGGAAGAAAGTTGAGATTGTGCCGGATCTTTTGAGACGATACCCGGTAGCTGCGCACGCCACGATAGCCATAGTCGGAGCGGATTTCGATCTCTACACCCACGTCGCGCAGCGCCTCGCGCACCCGCAGCGCCAGCTCAGAGATGCGCATGTTGTGGAAGGAGACGTTGAAAATCTCGCCCTTGACCAGCTCATCGTCAGCGCGCAAGACGGCAATGTAAGCCCGAGCGACGTCCCGCACGTCCACCAGCGGGCGCCACATCTCGCCGCCGTAATGGATGTTGATGTACCCTTTGCTGAGAGCAAACTTGACAAAGGTATTGACCACCAGATCGTAGCGCATGCGGTGCGAGAAACCATAGATGGTGCCCTTGCGCAGGATCACCGGACAAAAGTCGTCCCCCGCCATCTCGAGCAACGCTTTCTCGGCAGCCCGCTTGGAGCCAGAGTAGGCCGCCCGGGGATCAACGGGCGTGGTCTCGTCCTGCAAAAAGTCGTTCTGGTCGTTGCCCACGCCCCGGTCGTAGATGGAGCAGGAAGAGGCAAAGACGTAGCGCCGCACCCCCATCTCCTGGCACATCTCGGCCAACTGTACCGAGGCGGTCGTGTTCATCTCGTAATTGGCCTTGGGATTGTACTCGGCCGTGGGATCGTTGGATAGACCACCCAGGTTGACCACCGCGTCCACATCCTCCAGAACAGCGGAATCTACCACCCGCATGTCGCTCACCACCAACTCGACCCGGTCGCGGATCTCGCGCAGGCCATCGTCGCCGTAGTAAAGCCGGTCGAGGATCTTGACCGCAAAGCCTCGCTCCAGCAGTTCTTCGGCCAGCACCGAGCCGACGTAACCGGCGCCGCCAACCAGCAATATCTTGCGCATCGCTACCGTCCTTTGACCGTCCACACGTCGCCGAAGGAATCGGGCGGGATACGTTCCTCGTCCGGCTTCTCCCGGTTGTAGGTGTGGCTGGCAACGCTGATCATGAGCGTATCGTCTTCCAACGACATCCAACCGTGGTAGACGCCGGGCGGCACCACGATGAGCTTGGGCGCGCGCGCGCCCGTGACGATGGTCATCATTTCGCCCTCGGTCGGGCTGTCCTCACGGTCATCCTTGAGCACGAACTTGGCCGTGCCGTGAACGATGCAGAACCAATCCCACAGTTCGGCGTGCTTGTGGTAGGCGCGGATCGAACCGCGCACGGGATCGCCCACCAGGTAGACCTGGCCGAACTGGTGAGCCACGGCGTGCGGCTCGTCGCCCCCGGTCACGCGGATGATCTCGGTCAAAAAACCACGGTCATCCATGTACGTTGCCAACGGAATTACTTGTACGTCTTGAATCACGATAACCTCCTAAATTGTAGTCTGTTCAACACCACTCTCCCTTGAGAGTGACTATTCCATATTGCTCTCCCTCAGAGGAAAGTACTCTGAAAGGATACAGTTGATCATGATAGTCAAATGTTTTGGTATCTTGCCAGTTGTGCGCAGCTACCGAAACACTGTAACTTCCTTCTAACAGCGGTAGGGAGCGAACGGCGTACCGAATGATACCTTCCCCCTCTACCTGCGGAATTTCGTACCCGGCGAACTGGGTGTTTGGGCCGGTAATATGTGTCCCGTCGCTTTTGTGAACAGCCAGCCCAAACACCGGGCGCTCCACTCGCTTCTCCGCCCGGTAACTTATCTCCACCGTCAGCGATTCGCCGACGCGGAACTGCTGTTTCTCCCTACCGTCGCCATCCAACAACCGCACGCCCACGATTTGCACCTCGCCGCTTCCCCAACGACGACTGTCCTGCCCTCTCCTGGGCTTGAGTTTCCCCTCCTCGCTGTCCCAAGTATGGGTCAAATAGCGAGCAACAACTGCCTCGGCCGAGCCATCGGCAACCAGTTGTCCGTCGTCCAGCCAGAGAGCGCGGGAACAGATCGCCCGCACCTTCTCTGAGCTATGGGAGACAAACAAGATGGTCACCCCTTCGGAACGCATCTCGTCAATCCGCTCCAGGCACTTGCGCTGGAACGATGCATCCCCCACCGCCAGCACCTCGTCCACCAGCAGAATCTCGGGATCGGTGTGCACCGCCACCGAGAACCCCAGCCGCACGTACATGCCCGACGAGTAATGCTTCACCGGAACGTCAATGAAACGCTCCAATTCGGCAAAGGCGACGATATCGTCCATCCTGCTCCGGATCTGAGCGCGGCTCAAACCCAGAATGGAACCGTTCAGGTAGACATTCTCCCGCCCACTCAGGTCAGGATGGAAACCGGCCCCCAGTTCCAATAGCGCGCCCACCCGCCCGTTGACCTCGATCCGCCCCGAGGTCGGCTCAATGATGCGAGAGATAAGTTTGAGCGCCGTGCTCTTTCCCGCCCCATTGGGACCGATCAGCCCTACGGTCTCTCCCTGCTCCACCGCAAAACCGACGTCTCGCAAGGCCCAGAACTCCTCACGAGAGCCATTGTCGCGCCGAAATAGACTAAGGGCCAATTCCTGAAAGGAACGGGCCCGCTCGTGGTGAAGGTTGAACTTTTTGGAGACGTTCTCGAAACGAATGACCGAACCCACTTATCAAATCCCTGCCGCTCGAGGACCTACAGGTTTCAACGAGCAGAATCTAAAGACCCGCTAACTCTCCAGCTTGTCAATAAAACTCTCCAGCGTGTCGCTTCCCCGGATACGCACGCGCGGCATCTCAAAGAGATTGTCCTGGGTGTGCGTCTTGCCCCAGGCCGTCGTCACCGCTCCCCAGTAGCCGGTCGCTTCGAGCACGGCGATCACGTCGGTGTCGTATTGGCCCGCCGGGTAACAGAAAAAGCGCGGCAACCGGCCAGTGTGATAATGTATCGCTTCCTGAATGCCCACGATCTGGTAAACCAGATAATCGTAAGAGCGACCGCGCAGGTCCACGTGATCCCGCCCGTGGGACTGGATCTCCATCCCGGCATCGGCCATCTCTTTCATCTGCACCCACGTCACATAGTCCGGCGACTCAAAGTGGGATGGGGTGGCGAGCACGAAAAAAGTGCCCGTAAAGCCATAGTCCAACAGCAAGGGAAACACCACCTCGTAAGCATCCCTGTAACCATCGTCGAAGGTGAGGACAACGGGTTTCTCCGGCAACGGATAGCCTTGCTTCAGGTGAAGGTAGAGGTCGCCCAGCGTGATGGTATGATACCCTTCGTCGGCCAGATATTGAAGCTGGGCCTCGAACTTTTCCGGCGCGAGCGTCAGGTCGCGCCGGTAGACGTCGGGGTCGGGCGGGAGTTCAGAGACATAGTGGTACATAAAAATGGGCGCCCGCGCCTGATCGGGCAATGGGGCCGGCGCGGGCGTAGGCGTGGCGATAGTGGCTTTGCCAGGCAAAGAATGTGCACCCTCGTCCAGCCCGGCATTCTGAGGAACGTCCCAACGGCCAAACGCCGATCTGGCAAATAACAGGTTGAGGCCAATTGCCAGGAAAAGCGCACCACAAACCAGGCGCACATTCCTGAACCCAAGCCACCAGGAGTCAGGTTTCTTTTCCGCTATCTGTCTCTCGTCCATAAACATTCCAGCGCCCCCGATAACGCCGGGGGCAAGCTGAAGGATACCCCAGTCGATGCATTCTGTCAAGTACACGCCAGGCGCGAGGGCACCTCAGTGAACCCAGCATCGGATTCAATCCATCTACATTGGCTTTTTGCCTCAATCGTGATAAACTAACGGCACCGATTGATATGAGGAGGCCAAAATGCTTGACAAGCAAACAAAGAAACGAGACCGGTTACTGGCGCTGGTTGCTCTGGCACTCGCGCTGACGACACTGGCCTGCGGAGAGACCGTTGCGCCATCGCCGGAGCCAACGGCCACACCGAGGCCGACAGACACTCCATTGCCAACCAACACCCCACTACCGACCAGCACACCGACCAATACCCCGCGACCGACGAGCACCCTCGCCTCTGTGCCGACTAATACACCACCTCCAACCAACGCGCCGACATCAACGCCCCGGCCTGCGCCGGCTGCCACGTCACCCCCTGCTCCACCCGCCACTCAGCCTCAGCCCAGTGGATACGGCACGGTCCACCTGGAAAGCCAAACCACAGACGCCTCCACGTGTCGCATCAGCGTGTGGGGACACGGTCAGGACTTTTTGCTGGATGCAGGCCCGGGGCATCCTGGGTCTCACCAGGTTCCCGCCGGTGAGTATGGATGGCAGGTTTTCTTCGGACCAAGCGGTGCCACCGGCGCCAATCCCATGAACCTGCAACCGGGCGGTACTTGCTCCTTCGTTTGCTATGATACATACGTCGAATGGGGATGTACGCCTTGAGGACTCGGCTCCAGCCCACCCTGCTACGGCTCTAGCGCCGCCAAAGCTTGCTCCAGGTCATCCAATATGTCCTCCAGCGCCTCAATACCCACCGAGATACGCACCAACCCGTCACCGATACCCATGCTCGCTCGCTCCTCCGGCCTCAACGCGCGATGGGATGAATGAGCGGGATAGAGCACTAGCGTACAGACGTCGCCCAGAGTAGTGGCCGGCTGGCAAAGTCGCAGCGCCTCGAAGAAGCAAAAGACCTGTTGCCGCCCGGCCCCAGCCAGGTCAAAGGACACCATGCCTCCGAAACCACGATTCTCGAACAGCCGCCCGGCCAACTCGTGCTGGGGATGGGAAGGTAGACCAGGATAATTGACGTGGCTCACCCGTGAGTGAGCCTCCAGCCAGCGAGCCACAGCCATACCACTCTCGCAGTGACGGCGCATACGCAGCGGCAGCGTCTTGATCCCCCGCAACACCAGCCAGGCCTCCTGGGGGCCAAGATTCGCGCCGGTCGCCTTGAGCACCCCATACAGGTCCGCCCGCCGCTCCTCCGACGTGACCACGACGCCGCTCAGCGCGTCGCCGTGGCCTCCCAGGTACTTGGTGCTGCTGTGGATCACCACGTCGGCGCCCAAGTTCAGGGGTTGCGCCAGGTAAGGAGTGGCAAAAGTGTGATCCACCAGCAAAGCGCCCCCATGGCGATGAATCACATCGGCCAGCGCTGGCAGGTCGGCTATCTTTAGCAGAGGGTTGGATATGGTCTCTACCAACAGAGCCACCGGCTTCAATTCCAAGCAGGCCGCCTCTACCGCCTCCAGATCGGCCGCATCCACAAAACGCGTCGTGACCCCCTGCGAGCGCAAAAGTTGATCCAACAGGACGTAGGTCGCGCCGTAGATGTCCCGCGCCGCAACGACTGCCGATCCAGCCCGCGCCCCCACCGCCAGCAACACAGCGTGGACGGCCGCCATGCCGGAGGCAAAGGCCAGCGCGCTCTCGCCCTCTTCCAACGCAGCGACAGCCTCTTCCAGCGCGGTCACGGTGGGATTACCGTGCCGGCTGTAAACGTACCCCGATCGCGCCCCGCCAAAGACCGCGTCCAGATCCTCCATACGCTCGTACTGGTAAGTGACGGACGGGTGGACAGGGGTGACAGTAGGGACAAAATCAGAACCAGTGCTCACCCTGCCGGCATGGACGGCGCGGGTAGCAATACGATACTTTTTTAGATCGTTCATAGGCCATCCTGATCCTAGAGATGCAACATCTCACGCAGCTACGCACTTGACAGCAACCGAATGATACCACACAGAAAAAGAGTGTGCAACTTTTGCGCTCCCTGGGATTCCACGAGTACCGTTCCAAAAACTGAAACAACCCGCAGTTGATACAATGAGCAAATTGGTGTATCATTACCTTGACAATGTTAGATTGGACAGAACACTACAGCGAATTTAGAAAAAAACGAATTGGGGCACATGGTTCAACCGCGTTTGTAGCCAGGATTGGCCTCGTGCGGCGGCAAAAATCCGCTCCTTTCCCAATTCGTTGTAGTGTCGTTTGGAATCTAACTGCAGACTGCCGTAAATTCGTGCCGAGTTTTTCACACTCACACCGGCCTA
>CAYMWP010000155.1:0-10125 GCA_964393895.1 uncultured Anaerolineales bacterium
TGGCTGACTACGAACCCCGTCCACACGAGAAATCTCAAAGTGCGAAATGTAGGCTTAGCCCGTTCAAGTTTTGTTAGCGCGCATAACCGTTGTGCTCGTAGGACAAGATACCATCTTGTCCCACATCCATCACAGAGCTTGTGCGCGCTAGGCAAGTTTTTTCGAGGCGACCGGCGCTTTTACGATTGCCCTCGAACAGAGCGAGATTTCACCGCTGAGCACACAGAGCGCAGAGCAAAGATGAAAAATCTCGGCGCACTCAGCGTTCTCTGCGGTGAATTCCTCGTCGGTTTGAGGCGTAGCTTTGTTAGGCAGTTACGGTCTTGCGCAAAAAGTAGTGATTGGAGTGTACGAGATCCAATGAACCAAAGGGAAAATGTGCGCCAGGCAGGGTATCCCCAGGTTGCGGCGTCGCAACGACTGCGACGGATGTTGCAGCAGGTACGCAATCGCAGCCGTTGGGGGGCAGCCGTGATGCAGCGCTGGCGCTTGCTATCGCGCCGCGTTAGCGACTGGGAAAAAGTTGAGGATAATGGCGAGGGTGGAGGAGAATCCAGTAACCGGTGATCGTGGCGGGCGGAGGGTGTGCTTCTCAATGGCGACCTGGTTCGATGAGGTCAAGGCGTGTGTCGGGTGGGACGAGACCGATCAGGCGCGGATTGCTGAACTGCGTTGCTGCCTGGATTCCAAGGATGTTGAGGTCGTTGGCTCCATCGGAAGACAATTGGCACAACTCAAAGGTATGCAGCCTCTGATGTCCAACACACGATTTGCCAGCCGTTGGCACAGTGTGCTGTGGGAGTGGTTTATGGGCTTGCTGGATGGGGTGTTCGACGGAGAACGTGTTGAAAAGCGATGGGCGCTGGGCAAGAGACTGGCAGACGTGGATTTGACGTTCGGGGACATCATTCTGTTGGAAGGATTGGCCCGCCGGAGGTTGTTCGAGTTGGCTAAAATATGGCTGGGTGAGAACTCGGATTTGCTATCGGCAATGATGTATACGTTGGACAAGGCCTTGAACCTCGACTTGGCATTGATCTACAGTGGCTATCTCCCGGTCCGTGATGCTGAGATGGAGCGCGTGTTGCTGGATCGTTTTATCACAGTTACGGGATTCAGTCGTACACTGTACGAAAATCTAGCGGAGGCGCAGGGACGGGCGGCAGTAGTTCAATAATAGTCCGAGTCGTCTGTAATTGGCTCGCGCCTTGCGAGCACCTATGGAGTGGCTGGGCCAGGGATAGCGGGCTTGGCCTTTTTGTTTGGGGGTAGCCAGTATCTGTATCCGACACGATCACGGTTGGCCCGATTTCCGTAGCGCTGCTTGACGCGATGGCGCTTTGTGGTAAAATGAGCGCCGATGTGCCCCCATCGTCTAGCCTGGCCTAGGACACGGGCCTTTCAAGCCCGCGACAGGGGTTCGAATCCCCTTGGGGGCACCAAGTAAAGACCTGTCAGTGCAGGCATTATCTCTTGGAAAGGGAAGCGGCATCGTGGCTTTCCTTTCTCGTGCATTTTCCCCCTTCTCAATATCCCTCTTGCTCCGCGTCTGGTCATCGGTCATTTCAATGGATCAGCGTTCCTAGGGCAATCGCTTTTATCCAGACCTCCGAGGTTAAAGTTGCCCCAGGTACAGCAATTCCCGTTTTGGCAATTCTAGCTTGGGTGCATCGGCCTAAAAGAGCCGATGCTGGGAAAAAAATAGCCAGCACCGTCTGTTTTACGGCGGTGCGGCTTCAAAACGGGAATTGCTGCCCCAGGTAGCAGAGAACGAGGGTAGGGTCAGGTGAGAGCGGAGCCATTTTTTGCTTCCGCTTGGAGATCATAAATATGGCTCGCAGCGCAGGAGCGCCAGCGCGCTGTGACCGTCTACAATCTCGCCGTTGCGGGCCATCTCCAGCGCCCGCTCAGGCGGCGTCAGGTGCACCTCGATGATTTCGCCCGGCTCGTGCGCTGGCTCCAGATTCAGTCGAACGTTGCGGGCCAGCGCGATGTGACAGACCTCATCAAAGATACTGACGCCGGGGCGAAAAGCGCCTACGTAGAGCCAATCGTCGCTGCTGCCACCCACCTCCTCGGCTAGCTCCCGCTGTGCAAGTTCGAGGGGGCTGCCGGAGAAATCGTGAAAGCCACCGGCGGGCACCTCCCAACTCCAATCGTCCAGCGTGTAGCGGAATTGCCTAATGAGGACGACTCGTCCCTCGGCAGTCACCGGCACGACCCACAGAGCGCCGCTTCCCTGGATGTAGACGTAGGGGGCCACGTGACCGTCGGGCCAGTGAGCCTGGTCTCGCCGCACGCGGAACATCCTGTGATTATACGGGTAATCGGTGGCTAACCGCCGCCAGCCGAGCGCGACTCCATTCGGTTTATCGTCAAGATGCGTCATATCAGGCCGGATTTTACCTTGATTTCCTCTCTGCACAAGTTCCTCTGCCAAAATACCCTCGAGATTTCAGAGGGCCTTGGGGTCTGCGTGCGATTGACTTCTTGCGGGATTTGGTCTATACTGAGCGCATAGTATAAAAATATGATGGATGAATCAGTGCTTTGGGCGGTGGCGATTGGAATTGGCCTGCTGGGGTTGGTACTACTGGCCGTGGGAACCCTGGCGGCGGTATACTGGGGCGCGGCGACGCATGGAGACAGGCAGGCCCATCCCCCCGGCAATCCTCGAGCGCGGACAAAGGGAGCAAATGCCGCCGGCAAATCCAAATCACAGTCCGAGGAGACATCCTCCGCCAGCGAACCTCGCCCGCGCGCTCCGGCGCCCGGCGTGGGGCAACCGGTCGGCGGGGGCTTTTTGGCATGGGTCAAGGCCTGGATTTTCGCCTTTATCCACGCCAGCACGGTCGGTCTGGTGTTGGGCGGCATCACGTTTTTCGAGGATATGGTGAGGGCGAACGACGAGATACAACGCATGGGTACGGTATCTTTTCCCAAGCAGCTTTTGCCGGGCACATTGACCGGTTCCACGGTGCGAGAGCGGCTCTCTCGCCCTGCCGGTGGCCTGTTAGAGAGAGGGGAAGGCGACGATGCCTCCGAGGAAGCGCACCAATCGGGCGAGCCCTCCTCCGATGCGGCGGAGTGGGCGGTGGTGGACGTGCTGGACGAGGGGGACGGTGACAGCGCCGGTTGACCGACGCCTCAAGCTATCTAGGCGCAGGGCAGGTAGACCTGGAACGTGGTCCCCCGGTCCACCTCGCTTTCCACTTTGATCTGTCCACCGTGGGCCTTTACGATCCGCCGGCAGATGACCAGGCCTAGGCCGGTGCCCTTGCCCCCCTCACATCTTGGTGGAGAGTGCGTGGCTCAATAGTTCCAGAGCATAGGCCAGGGACCAGATGGCGATGGCGAACATCAGCAAGCCAAAGCCAGATGCGCTGGCCGTCTTGCGATGGCGCGAGGCGTACACCCCCAGGGCAACCAGCGCCAGAGCCGCTACAGCCAGCACCATTGCCCACATCACAATCATGTTCTCCAACGGCCACTTGCTCTCCTGATCCGGCACACACCCTGCTGTGTGACAGTCCCCTTGGGGTGTTTCGACCTCACCGGTGCTCAGTCGCGCTCGGGGTTACAGATTATTTCAGGTCGTGCGGCTGGTCACATTAAGCACCAGGCTGAGAGGTCTGTCGGAGGGGCGCTGGTAATTGCTTTGACAGCGTCAGATCTCACGCATTAAAGAGCCGGTGTGGTCTCGGTCAGTAGTCGGGCGGGGGCGTCGTCGTCAACTGGGACAGGGAACGCTGGCTTACATACGGCACGTACCCTTTGTTGAGGGCGTTGGTGTAGGCCGTGTCCGCATAGTTCAGAGCGTATTCGCAGTCAAAGACGGGCAGCCCGGCGGTCAGGTATTGGGCGAGATAGCCGTTGTAATAGTTAACCAACTCGGGATCGTTTTCCCAATCGTATCCCTGGGGATCGCCCCAGTCAACGTCGGCGCTCCCATCGTACCAGATGGCCTCCTGCGCGATAGCGTCAATGACGTTCGACAGGGTGGCGGCGCGCCCCTCGATCAGGGAGGCGGCGTTTTGCTGAATGATGACAAAGTCGGGGTTGCGGGCGGTGGCATAATCTCTCATCTCTTGGACGAAGGCGATCATCTCGAGGGCCGGGTCTTTGCCCGCCACCTGCGCCGCCGCGACGACGTCCGCGTTCTCGAACCCTTCCACCCAATCTAGGTAGATGCCGTCGAAGCCGTCTTTGATGACCTCGTCTATGACGCTGGCATAGTTCCTGTCGGGATGGCTGCCCGTGTTCGCGCCGTAGATGACGATGTCTTTCCAATCCGCGTCCCAGTAGGCGACTGGGTAGTTGCCGGACCAGCCGTCAGGGTCGCAGGCGAGGATGTAATCCGGCCAATCGGCCGGGGGGGTGCCCTCACAGTCCCAGTCTGTGGACCAGTCCCAATACCAGCGCCAGTCCTCGGCCTCGCCGATGTCAATGTAAGCGAGGATCAGTTTGCGGCTTGTGCCGTCGCTACCCTTGCTGTTCTTCAGGTGCGTGACCATGCCCTGGGTGTCAAAGTACTTGTCGTCCGACGACCAATCGGTGCGAGTCGGTTCCAGCACCAGCATGTCGTAGTGGGAGGCGGTTAGCGCGTCCACCATGCCCGGTTCACTGATGTCCTGGAGTTGGTAGGCCCAGTAGGCGATGCCGGCCAGGGGGTCGCCGCTGTTGTGCTGCACCAACGGGAGATGGTTCGTCGCCACAGGTGTGAACGTCAGCACGGAGGTCGAGACGAGCGCGGGGGCCGAGGATGAGCCTTGCGCGTTACGGCCCCAGTATTTTAGCACGGCGTCCAGCAGTTCGTTCGGTACGTCACTGTGGTTGCTGGGGTTGGGGCCGTGCTGGATGTTGAAGCCGTCGTTTTCCTCCACCCAGGGCTCCCACGCCGGGTCCCAGATCCACAGGGCGTGGTTCATGCCGCGCTGCTCGAACAGGTCCATCTGATCGTCCATAAAGACGCCCGCGTTGGGCGCCCAGCGATGCAGGCCAAACTCGTTGACGCCCACTGGCGCGTCGTGCGTGGATTTGAAATCGTCCACCGTCGTCAGCAGATCGTCCAACCAACCCCGGTCGAACGAGCCGCTGGGGTAGGCGACGGGGGAAGAGGGTTCCTGGTGGGTATAGTCGAACTGTTCGTATTGGTGCACCATGTAGACGGTGCGGGGATCGCCGGTGGGTTGCAGGTAGGGCAGCCACTCGACTCCGCTGTAGCCCAGTCCGCCGATGAGGATGGGGGTGTTGGCGTCCACCTGGCGGATGGCGGCGCTGATCTCGGGGTAGAGTTGGTTCCAGTCGTACAGCGTGCCGCCGTAGGTGTTGTAGAACACTTCCGGGTCCCAGATGTCCAACGGGTTGGTCGCATCGTCGCCGACCTCGTTGGAGTTGGGTTCCACCATCAGGTCGTAGCCGACGACGATGGGGTTATCCCTGTATCGCTGGGCGGTGTAGCGCCACATCGCAACCCAGGCGTCCTGCGCGGCCTGGTCGCCCCACACGGAATCGTTGTAGTAATTGTCGTCGAACCAGTCGTCCCCCAGGCAGCAGACGCTGAACTCGGCCCGGCCCGGCCCGGTGCGGAAGGAGATGACAGCGTACATGTCGGCATTGGCGATTATCGTCAGCAGGTTATCCAGGTTGTTTTGTATGTCCGGGTCCACCGCGTAGGGCGCGGTCTCGGCGAACAGGCCGGGATGGGAGATGTTGACATAGTTGGCCCCCAGCGCCGCCAGATCGTACAAGTCAGCTTGGGTGTAGGGCGGGCCAACGGGGCCGGAGCCCAGGAACTCGGTTCCGTCCAGCTCGGGGTAGACGCGCCGTTGGTAGACGTTGGCCCCGCGCAGTTCGGTGGAGCCGCTCCACAACGCCCACTTGTCGGCGCTGTAATTCCTGGTCGCCAACGGGAGGTAGATCGTCGTCACGGGGGTAAAGGTCAGCACACTGGTGTGGAAACCGGGTTTTTCCGTGAACGGAGTGGGAGAAACCTGGTTTCTTGGATTCGTCCAATTTGCCTCCGCCGCCTGTCCAGACAGGGCCAGGTAACAGGACAGGATTCCCACGGTCGCTCCGGCGGTGAAGGCGACTAACGAGATGATGCGCCATCTCCAACTCTTCATCTTTTGCCCTCCTCAATCTGGCTCGTGACCAGGGTTGATGGTCAACTGATCTAGCTCGCGCACGGTGCAAAAGGGGAGGTACCCTTGGGCCTGAGATCTGGCATAGGTCTCGTCCACGTGAGCCTGGGTGGTGGCATAGTCTATCGTCAGCACCAGCTTGCCGGCGTCCGCGAACAGATCGAGTTGGCTTTCTGTCCAGGCGGTGACGTCCGGAGGCGTCATCACGTCGTCCTCCTCGTAGCCATAGTAGACGCTTTCGTGCCCGATGCCGTCCACGCTATCCAGGTAGGCGGGTATCATGTCCGCCAGTTCCGGCGCGTTCTGGGGAAAGATGTAAAAATCGGGGTCGCGGGCGCGGGCGTGAGCGCGGATGGCGGCCACAAAGTCGGCCATCTCCTGGGCGGCGGTGGCGCGGCCCTGACAGGCATAGTACTCGTAGGCGTCAATGATGTCCAGGTACGCGCCGTCGAATCCCGCGTCCAGCAATCGGTCGGTATAGCCAAAGATGATGGCCTGCCAGGCCGGGTCCCAGTAGCGGACTTTGTAGTTGCCCGCCCAGTCGGGGTTCTCCTCGTCCAGCCAGGCGGGGTTTCCCGGCGTCCAACCCGCCTGCCAGTAGAAGCGATAGTCCTCGGCCTCGCCGATGCTCATGTAGGCCAGCACGATCTTGTCGCCGCCGGGGGAGTGTTTGAGGGCCTCGACCTGCGCGGCGGTGAACTCGGTCGCCTCGCTGCCGTCGGCGGCATAGTCCATCACCACCAGGTCGTAGGCGGTGGCGCCGATTTCGGTCAGATCCAGGTTTTGGAGCTGGTACAAAAAGTCGTTCACCTGGCCAAGTGACGAAAAATTACTGAGGACGAGCGGCAGGTAGACAGAGGCGGTAAGCTCGGCCGTGAGCGTCAAGGTCTGATCGGCGGGGCCCGCGACACCAGCGCGAGATGGGGATGGCTCACCGTCCACGCCGGCCAGGCCGAGGCTGCAGGCCAGGAATAATCCCGCCAGGATAAAAGACAACGGCAGACAGACTATCACAGGGGCACTTTTAGAGTTCATGCTTGCGCTCAGGGATTCTGTGCTTGACCAGAGTCTGGATCCACCATCAGCGACGACTCGTCCACCGCTTCGAAATCCGACCCGTGGACAGTGTGCAGTTCGTGGAGCGCGTCGTTGTCCCAGCGCTCGTCCGGCGCGCCAGAGATGAACCAGGAGGAGCCGTTGTCGGCCAGGATCATGCCATAGGTCTTGAGCGCCTGGAGGATGACTTGCACCTCGGGCGAGAATCCGGAAACGTCGAAGCCGGACTTGAGGCGAAAGCGCTGGCCCATGGGCGGGTATTGCAGCCCGGTGAGGCTCGAGGCGTCGTGGCGGGCGGGCCAGACGTGCGCGTCGCGGGTCTGCGGCGCGGTGAAGCGGATGGCGTGGCGAATCTCGCCCGCGGCTACCTCGTCGTAGCGAATCAAGCCCGGCAGGATGGGCAGGCCGGCGGCGTCGGCCGAGGTCCAGCCGTCCTTGCGGAGGGCGTGGGAGCTCAGGTCAAAGGTGGCGCCGGAGCCGGCGCGCCAACTGCTCCCGCCGTCCTGCGGCCAGGCGTCGAACAGTTCGTAGAGGATGCAGTTGTCGCGCTCCAGCACCAGGACGTGCCGGTCACCGCTGCTGCCTGAGCCGCCCTCGATGGGCGCGTCGGGGGGGATGGGGTAGGGGCCGGGGTCGCTCTCGTCGTCGTACTCGAAGGTGACGGGTACGTTTGGCTGGCTGGAATCCACGTCCACGTAGGGGATGCCGATGGGGCCGCCTTCCCATTCGCCGGAGCCAAAGTCGGCGTGGACGTGGGCGTCGGCCCCGATGGTGGCGACGTAGGCGGCCGAGTTTGCGTCCACGGGTAACGTGTCCACCGGCGTGTTCCACACATTGTCGGCGGGAAAGACGTCGCATCCCGCCACCTGGGGGGCGCCGGGGGATTTGGTGATCAGTGGCAGGTATGCGGCAGGGGTCAAGTCTGCGTCGTCGAGTGGTGGCGCAGTTATCTGTCCGTCGTCCGGAGAAGCAGACGATGGGATGCCGCAGGTCAACAGGCCGGCCAAGGTGGTCAGCAAGATCAAAACTGGATAGATGCTCCGAATTTTCATTTCCACCTCATCATCTTTTACGGTAGCCGCTCGGGCCAGTCCGGCGGCAGTGCAATCACGAACATTTCTACCTCGCCCGTGTCAAGGCGACCCCAGTTGGTCGTAAAGAGGACGCGCGTCAGGTCGAGGTTGGCGCTGGCGTGCGGTTCGGCCCAGTAATAGTGCTCTACGGGCTGGTTTTCGTCCACCAGCGAATGGGTATGCGCCAGCCGCACCACGCGCCCGCCCGCTTCTAGTTCGACCAGAAAGACCTGATCGTCCATCCAGGTATGGACGGCTGTATCGTCGTCGTGGGTAGAGACCACGGCCCAGCCGGGCCGGTCGAAGGCCAGTCCCGAAAAGTGCAGGCCTGTGCTAGTGTGGCTGAAATCTATTTCCCAGAGCGGCGTCACCGCGCCGCTTCCCAGGTCGAGCATGGATATGTGGTCGGTGTCAATGTCCTGGTAGATGATCACCTCGCGTCCCTGGGCGTCCAGAGCCGGATCGTAGTGCCCGATGATGCGCAGCAGGCTGCGCCCGTTGGTCAGATCGCGGTCGTAGACCATCAGGCCGCAGGGACGCGCGTCGTCGCCCAACTGCCCGTGCTCACAGTAGCGGTCGAAGGAAGCGATAAAGTAGGTGCCCGACGGGCTCATGGTGACGTGGTCAATGCCGTCCTCCACGCCAGGCACACCGCGCATATCGCGGATAGTAACTTGATCCGTGTGCCGGTCGTACACCACAAAGGCGACGGTGTTCCATTCTTCGTTCTGTGCCAGCAGGCCCCAGTAACGGCGGTCGCGCGAGGGGCTGCCCTCGTAGCGCGTCCACACGGCCGCCAGGTTCTGGCCGGGAAAGTCGGCGGCAAAGTCGTGGATCTCGGCCCGCTCTGCGGTCTGCACGTTGTAGGACATCAACCGGGTCTCGTCCGAATAGTAGAGTGCGCTCGGATCGTCCGCGTCCCAGCGTGGCTCCACTTCGAGGGGCAGTTGGCCCAGAGGCGAGAGTGTCTGGGCGTCGTACAAGTACCACGTGCCCTCGGTGCCGTGCACCAGCAAGCGGCTGCCGTCGGCGTTGAAGGATTGCACGCGCGCGTATTCGTTCGCCATCCCAGGCGATGGGTCGTCGGGAGAGGGGTCGTTGGCCCGGTCGGTGACGCGCGCCAGGCAGGTGCCAAAGGTGGGATCGCTGAACCACTGGCGAGGGGCAGGCTCGACCAGGTCGGGCATGGGATAGACCTCCTTCGTGCCAGTGACAGGGGCAAAGTCAGGCGAGTAGGCTGGGCACCCGTCGCTGGCCGGTGGGGGAGAGGGAGGTGGGGCAGTGGGCCCAGCCGCCGGTCCGGTGGGGGATGGGACGGGGATTGGAGTTTCTCCGTCTGGGGCGGGTGTGCCGATGTTGCAGGCCAGGAGCAGCCCGGTCACGAGGAGAAGTGTCAGGCAAGCTGTCGTGGATCTGTGGTGGCGGTTCATTTTTCACTCTCCTAACCCCAAAGTCACACCGCTCTTGTTATAGGGTGGCTCAATTTTTCAACAGTGGTTGCGCCCCAATCGGTTCTCCCTGCGCAGAGCCGCACCGGGGGCTGATTCTCAGCTATACTTGCCACGGCCACAATCTTTCATTTTGGTTCGACTGAATAACGACCAGAAAGTAGAGCAATTATACCTCAAAACACGCGCTTTTAGCACAAATTCCCCGCATGCAATGGCGCAAAACTCGCTATACCGGGAGCACTTGATTTGGGCGGCGGTAGCAGGATAACCTCGGATGTTGGAAATACACGATTACGAGTGCTGCTTCAGACGCATCACGTGTCTTTTTGACCCGCGAGGGCGACGTGATGTCTCTTCTCAAAAAGTTGGGGGAAAAGTAGGGCGGAATGCCATTCCGCCTTA
>CAYMWP010000156.1:0-1458 GCA_964393895.1 uncultured Anaerolineales bacterium
GACGCCATGAAGTCGATTGTGCTCGACGGTGCTGCACGCGGTAGGGATGCGGTAAGGGTGGCACGAGATCTCTCACAGTATGTCCGGCAGGGATCGCGGACACTCGCAGAAAACTACCCCAACATGATGAAGCGCATGGGCGGGCGTATCCCGAAGGATCTGTGCTACGAGGCGCTCAGGCTCGCCCGCACGGAGATGACGAGCGCTTACATGGAGTCGACGTACTCGGCTGGCCAGGTGTCACCGTCGTATCTGGGCGTGCGCTGGAACCTGTCTTCGAGTCATCCTCTGCGAGACGTGTGCAACTCGTATGCCGAGACGGACCTGTACGGAATGGGTGCCGGGGTGTACCCGAAGGGGCAGGAGCCATCGGTGCCTCATAGTAATTGTCTCTGTTACCCGACGCCTGTTTCAGAGGATCGCGAGCAGTTTGTCGATAGGCTGCGCTCGTGGATCAAGAATCCGGCGTCCCAGCCTGATATCGATGGTTGGTATCAGGGCTACTACCAGAAGAAGGCAGCCTGAGGAGGAGTGAGATGGCAACGGCTGTTGTGAAATTGAACACCCAGACGGGGAGCATCGTCAAAATGCCGATGCGCTCCGGAAACATCACGAAGACCGGAATCCTTCAGGTCCGCGACATGCAGAGCGGTCGCTACGTCGTCAAGGCCGACGAACCGGTTGCCGAACAGGCGCCGGAAGCCCCGGAACAGGCACCACCGAAGACGAAGTCGAAGGGCCGGAAGGGGGCTCGCAATGCCTAAGAGCTTCAAGATTGGCGACAGTGTTTCGTCGAAGGACTGGGGGACGGTCGACAAGAGCAAGATATGGGATCTTCTGTCGAACGGTATCGACGAGGGCACGACTGGCGTGAAGGGCGCGGTACGCGAGACCTACGCCGTGGTGAAAGCCGATGTGAACACGGATCTCACCTCCGCCGATTGCTGGGGACCGCACCACGAGGTACGTGACGACGGCTCGGTCGTGCTGAACCGGGCCGGGCTGATTGCTGCAACGGCAGCCCTGAGTGGTGCGCGGAGCAAGCCGAAGCTCACTCCGGCGCAGAAAGAGTCAGCGCGGAAGCACTTGCTCCGCCACTACAGGGACGACCTTGACGAGGAGGCTCCGGAGAGCCTCAGCGGTGAGATTACCGAGGAGAAGCCCGAGGTCGACGGCAACACGAAGCTCATCAAGGGCGAGATCATACTTCCCCTGGGTACCGTTGCCGGGGAACTGAAGCCGGAGGACATTCCGGTCGCTCCGGGCATCGATGTCGACAAGCTCCTGGAGGGCGACAGCGATCCGCTTCAGGTCGTCGTCGCGATTCCCGCCGGAAAGAACACGCGCGGTTGGAACTATACCGGCGAGGCAATCAAGGACATCGTCGACGTGGTGGCAAGCGGTGCGCTCGCCGGCTGTCTCGGGCATCAGAAAGCCGAGAACGTCGACTGGGAGTTC
>CAYMWP010000156.1:1558-3754 GCA_964393895.1 uncultured Anaerolineales bacterium
AGGAGGGGGAAATGCAGCTATCCGAAGTGAAGGTTGAAGACCTGCTTGCCGAGATGAAGCAGCGGGTCAAGGACGGTCGCATATCTCAGGCTATCGTCGGCGAAATGGCCGGGTTCGATATGGGGGCACCCCAGAAGGCCAAGGACGCCGAGACGAAGCTCAAAGACGCGACCCAGAAGCTCACGCAGGTGAGCGAGGCGCTTGGTGTAACCGGCGAGATGGATCTGATTCAGACCGCTCGCAGCGCCAAGGAAGCCCTGGACGGCAGGGCCGACGCAGAGTTCGACGCGCTCGTCGACTCGGTGATCAAAGAGAAGGTCACCGGGGAGCAGGCGCAGGGACTCGTGCGCAGCACCATGCACGTCGCGAGGGGAATGAGCAAGGAAGAGATTGCAGGCGAGATCGACAAGGCTCGCAGCAATCCCTTCGTGAAGGCGGCACTGGATCAGTCGCACAGGGACAGCCACATTCCTGGAGCGCCGGAGAACAAGTCCGGGGACCAGATGCCCACCAAGCGTGTGGCCATATAGGAGGTGACCTATGGCAGGATACGTCAGAGGTGAACTGAAAGCCGTAAAGGTCACGCAGACGGCAAGCCAGACCGTGGTCAAGGGGAACTTCGTCAAGTTCGACGGTTTTGTCGGCATGGCGATGCAGTCCCAGGTGACGGGAATCGGTGAGACGGCGGATCTCATTCTGCTCATCGACCCCGCCACCAGCTTCGAGATCACGCAGCTTCACGCCGGTGACACCGGTGCGAAGGGGACGCTGCTCTACTGGGACGACACCGCGAAGGAGTTCACCGAGACCGCAGCGGGCAACGAACCCATAGCGATCGTCGTGACCGCCAAGGACGGAGACGGAGTCCTGGAGATCAAGCTCGCCGAGCAGGGACAGGCCACGGCCATCAACGCCAACAAGACCAACCTTGCGGCACTGATTGCGGATCTCGCAGCGGTCACGCACGGAGACGGTGCGAGCATGATCGGCGTAGAAGATGCCGGCACGCTCTACACCGGTGCGGACGTGGAAGCCTGTCTGGCAGAGATTGCCGGAGCAGGACGCACAACCGAGACGGTCATGGGCAACGCAACCGATCTCGCAACACTCATTACGGACCTTGCGTCCGTAGCGACGGGTGACGGTGCATCGCTCATAGGCGTGGAAGACGCCACGGGGCTGTACACGGGAGCGGATGTCGAAGCATGTCTTGCGGAAATCGCGGGAGCTGGGCGTACGACCGAAACGGTGGCGCAGAACGCAACCGACATCGCGGCGGTCATCACGGATCTAGCCTCTGTGGCAACCGGAGACGGCGCTTCGATGGTCGGCGTGGAAGACGCTACCGGTTTGTACACCGGTGCGGACGTGGAAGCTTGTCTTGCTGAGATTGCAGGAGCTGGGCGCACCACGGAAACCGTCATGGGGAACGCCACGGATCTTGCGGGCCTCATCACCGATCTTGCTTCTGTCGCCACCGGCGATGGAGCCTCGTTGATCGGGGTTGAGGATGCAAACGGCAGGTACACCGGAGCCGACGTTGAGGCATGTCTGGACGAGATCGCCGGTGCCGGTAGGACGACCGAGACCGTGATGCAGAACGCCACGGATATCGGTACCAACCTGGCGGACATCGGGGACATCCAGGAATACCTCTACAACCACGTGCTGGAGGGCGTGATCACGGTGCCTACGACCGGTTCAACGCACGCCGACGGTGGAGCTTTCGACTTCAACGTCAACATCTCGCACATCGTGGCCGTGGTAGAGGGCGTCAACGACGAACTGGTGGCGGCGGTGGACTTCGACGTGCAGAACGGCGGTGCGAGCCCGATCGACGGCACGGACACCGACATCATATACGCGATCGTGCTCTACGATACCGCACCGGGATGGGCGATACAGTCCGTCGCTGGTGCAGCGGCTCCTGCAGGAGGTGTGACGCCTCCCGCAGACGCCGACATCACGACCGCCGTCGGTACGGCCAACTGGATCAAGCTCGCGCACACGCAGTTGCACCGCTCAGGAGCGGCTGCGTGCACGCAGACCTACGACAACACCGTCAGGCCGGTGCTCGCGTAAGCGGTGAGTGAGGAGGGGAACAATGAGAGTCATAGCACTTGAAGACTTGAAGCGACAGCGCACCGCGGGTGAGCGAACCCTGAAGCTCCCGTACGCCATCAACGACGTACAGAT
>CAYMWP010000156.1:3854-6762 GCA_964393895.1 uncultured Anaerolineales bacterium
AGGGTGGAGGACAGGAACTTCACGGAGTACGTGGACATCGCGCCCTTCGTGGGCTGCAAGGTCGTGTTCTTGTCCAGCATGGAGATGGAGGGGCCGAACTTCGGTACCCGCGTGTTCGGCACAAAGGACACGGTGCAGATCGTGACCTACAAGGCCGACTTCCAGATCCACGAGGACGTGATCGAGTTCGATAAGACCTGGGAGATCGACGAGACCAACCGGGCCTTCGGTGAGGCCTACAACGCCCTGCTGAACGACATCCATCTGAGTCCGATCCTGGACTACACGTACGCCGCCAAGAACAAGACAGCAGCGGACGCCACGGGTACCACGTATCTGGAGAAGCTCCGGAACACCATCATCAACGGGCTCGCGCATGCCTACCAGGATGTCAACTCGACGACGGGGGCAAAGCGCAGGCCGACCATCCTGCTCATCGCCGGTCAACACCGGTGGAACATCGAGATGGTCATGGGGCAGATGCAGGTCGGCGGGACGATCTATCCCGCCGTATCGGGCATCGACACCATCATCTACTACGACGGCTGGAGCACCGTGGTGGGCAACAAGACCTATACGTACGACGGCGTGAACGCCGGCAAGGCGTATCTAATCGATCCGAAGAAGTACTTCATCGAGCTTCTGAAGCACGACCTCATCACCGACGCGCAGACCGGGAATCTGCACTACCTCATCGCGCAGGAGATCGTATCTCGAGCGCGGCGTGGTGTGGTTTCCGCGCCCGCAAACGCGGTGGAGGAGCTCACGCTTCCGTAAGCTGATGTAGACAGACACGTGGGGGCGCTTGCCTGTGTGAGCGCCCCCTTTGGGGAGGGGACATGACGCCCACTGCGGCTTTGAGAACAAGACTCCGAAAGCTCATCGACGAGGTCATACAGACCGGAGAGACGGAAGCCGATACCCGGTTTCTGGACTCCGAGCTCGACGACATCTTCGACGAGGTTGACGACATCTGGGCCGCCGCCGCACAGGCTTGGCTTGAGAAGGCCGGCATGTACCAGCGCGAGATGGGCGATATCGAACAGGAGGGTTTCGGACAGGAGGCCACGCGCCTGACGGCTCTGCGCAACAGGCAGGACTACGCGCTCAAGATGGCCGAGCTCTACGGCGAGAAGTCGGGGAGCAGCACGGGGAGCATGATCTTTGGTGCCACGGAGCCCGATGTGCTGGGCGAGGTCGATGAAGACAGCTGGTGGGATGTGGTAGAGGCATGAGCACAGTAGCAGCGCTGCGGAGAGTAACCGCTCAGTCGATCAACAGAAACCCGGTCGATCTCGAGCTCACCAGGCCCATCATGACCGATAGCCGGGGAGCGCGACGCAAAACCGGGGAGCAGACGCGCTACGTGACCGTGCGGATGTACCGCCTGCGGGAGCCCGAGGCAACGGTGGCCGAGCCAGGGGAGAAGGAAGTCAGGCAGTACGGGCTTCTGGCCCGGTACGACGCCGACATCGCGGAGAACGACGAGTTCACCCGTGACGGCGTCAAGTACAAGGTCGGCCCGATCGACGTGCGGAGATACGACGGAGAGATAGTCGCTCTGCACTGCGAAGTAGCGAGGATACGCTGATGGGACTTGAGGACGTACTGAGAAACACAGAGGCGTGGAAAGACCAGGTGCTCGCTGCGGTGTTTGCGCTCGGCCAACACGAGGGGCAAGAGGCCGAAGCCGAGATGAAGCGCGATGCCCCGTGGACCGACCGGACCTCGCATGCCCGGCAAGGACTCAAAGGGAGGGCGGAGCAGTACCACGACAGAGTGCAAGTGACTCTGAGCCATACCATGGAATACGGGGTACACCTTGAGCTCGCCAACAGCGGACAGTACGCGATCCTGAAGCCAACAGCCCAGAGACGCGCTCCGCGCTTCATCGAAGACGTGAAACGGGTGGTGGGCGCATGAGAGAGGCAATTCGGCTCTTCCTGGAGGCAAACTGCACGACGGTAACGACCTGGAAGCAGCCCTTCGAGGCCGACAAGGACACCTCGAAGCCCTATGGGACAGTCAAGATCGGTCCCAAGATCCGTGGTGCCAACGGGGCAGGGGCGTGGAGAGACGTGGAGATCCGCCCGTTCATCGACAGGCAGAACGGAGACTTCTGGCAGGTCGATCAGGCGGTGAAGGAAATAACGGCACTCCTCGACGGAGTGGTGCTCAGAACAGAAGCAGGGAACCGGTTCACCTTGGAATGGGAGAGCGAGGGGCAGGACTACAGGGACGACTTCCTGGACGCCCTGACCCGCACAATCTCCTACAGGGTCCCGGATCTCGTTTAGGAGGGGAACCATGGCAGACAAAGGCGTAATGGGGTTGCGATACATGCGATGTGCGCCGCTGGACGCCGACGGCGGAGTGCCGGCAGCGCCTTCGTGGGTCGCATCGGCAACGCCCATCGAGATGGGCTACACGCCCGTCAACGTCGCTGGCCAACAGATCGAGGGCCGCGGCGGTGACAAGCTCCTGTACGTCATCCAGGAAGACGACGAGGTCGTCGGCTGGGATCTCAACTTCAGAGACCTGGAGTTGAACGAAGACGTGTGGGAAGTCATTGAGGGCGGCATTTGGTATCCGGGGTCGAATACGTACGTGCCGCGCAAACTCGGCGACGCGCCTCCGGGATTCATCATGGAGGCGTACAGCGCACGGTACGAGGAGGGCGCGCAGCACGAGAGCGACCTCATCGGGTACCTGTGTGTGTTCTTCTGGAACTGCCGCATGGGAGGCGGGCTACCGGCTTTCACGCAGCAGGACCGGAACTTCGCAATACCGGCCTTCACGATCCGCGCACGCGAGAACGTCCATGACGGTCTGCGGGCGTGGGGGTGGAAGAGGGTAGCAGCGCTGCCGTAAAGCAGCGCAACTGACAGTGACTGACAGTAACTGACAG
>CAYMWP010000156.1:6862-10054 GCA_964393895.1 uncultured Anaerolineales bacterium
TGACAGGAGGGGAACTATGGCAATACTGACGGTACAACAGACGGCTTTGGCGGGGATCACCCCGTCGTGGGTGGCGGCCGCTGCGGGCGGCGATGAGTTCAGGAACACCGGACACACCTACGCCGAGGTGAAGAACGCCAGCGGTGGCGACATCACGGTAACGATTGTGTCCCAGCAGGAGTGCGATCAGGGCTACACGCACGACGAGACCGTGGTGGTCGTCGCGACGACCGGAGTGAAGCGGATCGGACCTTTCGATCCTTCGCGCTTCAACAACGAGTCGGGCAACGTGGAGCTCACGTACTCCGGCGTGACGAGCCTGACGGTGGGCGCATTCGAGATGTAAGAGGAGGCCCACATGCAGGTGCTATTGATAGCAACCAGCGGGCTTCTCCTCGCGGCTGTGGGCGTGCTCCTCTATGTGCTTCTCCGCAAGAAGCGCACACCAGGGGTCACGTCGATAGCCGACATGAAGGCTCAGGCAGCCCCAGTCGTGGAGCTCACCGGCTGGGGCGAGGAGCCCATACACGCACAGTTGCGGCGCATGACACTGCTGGATCTCGTTCAGCAGGGCGAGGTACCGAACGAGCTTCTGTCGGTCGTGAGCGAGTTTGCCAACGACAAGACGAAAAACCCGTTCGAGATGAAGCCCGAGCAGATCAAGAAATTCGGCGAGCTACTGCATCTTCTGGCACAGAAGACACTCGTTGATCCTACATACGAGGCTATCAGACAGGAGGTGAGGAGCTTCCCTGACGACATGCTGCTGGAAATCTGGACTTTCTGCATGTTCGGTCAGCGTGAGCTCCAGCGGTTTCGTGCAAAACGCCGATCTGGTCAAGCGCTTCGGTTTGGTCGCCAAGTACTGGGGCAAGGCTCCGAGCGACTACCTGCCGGAGCTCCAGCCACTGGAGGCGTGGTGTCTTGATGAGGCCGTAGCATATGTCACGGCGACCGAGGAAAACCGCCGCATGGAGGAGATCCGGGAAGGCGGAGGCAAGCCCAAGCCGGAGCGCAACCTGTTCGACACGATGTTCGATCCGAGGTTTGAGGTGAAGGAGTAAGAGATGCTGGGAGGGGGAGGGAGCCTTGGTTCCGTTTATGCGGAATACGGGCTCAAGTACGATAACTTCACACGCGGCATCAAGGACGTAGGGAACAACGTACGCACCTTTGCCAACTCCACTCAACAGCAGATGAACGGCATTGGTCGGGTCATGAGTAGCTCGATCGGCCAGATGCTGGGCATAGGCACGGCTGTCGGCGCCGTCATCATGGTCGTACGCAAACTCCAGCAGACCATCTCCGAGGCGATCCGGACCTACGCGGGCTTCCAGCAAGCCATGGCCAACACCGCGAGCGTGGCGGGCGCGAGCATCCAAGAGCTGCGCATGATGTCCGACGCGGCGCGGGCAGCGGGCGCGTCGATGATCTTCACTGCGAAGGAAGCCGCCGACGCCCAGTACTACCTTGCCAGCGCAGGCATGAAGGCCAGAGAAGTCGTAGGGGCTTTGCCCGGAGTGCTCACACTCGCTGCAGCTACTCAGTCCGACCTTGCCTACAGCTCGGAGACCACGGCCGCGACGCTCTCACAGTTCAATCTTGCGGCCGGGGACGCGGGACGAGTGGCAAACGTCTTTGCGGCCGCGATCTCGGGATCCCAGGCCACGATGGAGAAGCTCGCCGACGCCATGCGGTATGTGGGACCGGTAGCCTCGGGGTTCAACATGAGCTTGGAGGCCACAACCTCAGGCCTTATGGCACTGTACAACGCGGGCTACAGGGGCGAGCAAGCCGGAACGATTCTCAGAAATGCGCTCTCCGATCTCGCCAATCCGACTACCGCCGTAGCGACAGAGCTGGGGAGGCTCAGGATCTCGCTCGACGACGTTAATCCCGCTACAAACTCATTTGCGGATATCGTCGACCGGCTGGCACAGAGCGGAGCCGACACTGCGGATATCCTCAAGCTCTTCGGCGATCGTGCTGGCCCCGGCATGGCGACTCTGATCAAGCAGGGCGCCGATGCTCTTCGGGACTATGAGGAAGCGATCACCGACACGAACAAAGCCTCGGAGATGATGAGTCTCCAGATGGACACCCTTCGGGGAGACACGCTCACCCTGAGGTCCGCATGGGAGGCTCTGACAATCACCATCGTCGGCAAGCTCGAACCCGCACTGCGGGGCATGGTGCAGTTGATCACGCGAGCCGTACAGGGGCTTCAGAAGCTCCTATCCGGCACGAAGTCTACCACTCAGGAGATAGCCGACTCTTACGGCAAGCAAGCGAACTCCCTGGCGAAACTCGTAGAAGAGTACAACGCGCTGCAGGGTGCAGCGAGCGACAACGCGACAGCACAAAAGGATCTCCAGGACATCGTGAAGCAGATCGGAGAGATTGCCCCCGATGTGGTGACGAAGTGGAGCGAGATCGGCGAGGCCATGGAGGTCAACACCGAGAAAGTCACTGAGCATGTACTGGCACTGCGCAAGGCTCAGAAGGCAGCCCTGGAGATTCTGTCGATGGAAGCCGAAGCCAAGCTACCGGGACTCCAGAAGGAAATGGAAAAAGTAGAGCCGCAACGAGCCGAAGCACTGGAGCGCAAACGCGCGGCACAGATTGAGCTTGACGATACCAAGAAGCAGTACACGGAGCTATTGCGGCTACAGACTGCCTACTGGGTGGCTTACAAGAACCAGAATAAAGACGCAATCGCAGACCTTGACCGACAGTTCGCAGAGTTCCAGAAAAGCCAAGAGCTATCCTATGAGGGGTTGGGGCCTGCACTGTCGGGTGCGGAGATCGATATCAGACGACTTGAGCGGAGCATACAGCAAGCCGATTCCACCTTGGCTAGAAACGCCGACACGTATGCTGACTTGAAACAGCAAATCGACAATGCACAGGATGCCATCGAGAAGTTCCAGACATTCGAGGTGGTACCCGGCTACCTCAAGGAAACCGCTGATGAGACCGGAGCTGTCGCAGACAGCAACGCCGAGCTGTCGAGAACCGCCCAGCTCGTAGCCGACGCCCAGAAGGATCTTGCCGAGGAGTTCGCCAACATCGACCGCCAAGCCTCGATGTACGGAGAAGACGTTGACGCTCTGTCAGCGAAGAAAACCGCTCTGCGCGATGTCATTGAGAAGCTCATCGAAGAGGGACTGAAGCCGGAGTCCGAGTATATCG
>CAYMWP010000157.1:0-9860 GCA_964393895.1 uncultured Anaerolineales bacterium
ACGGATTGCTGCCTTTTGTCAACTCAAGCTATGCACAATTTCAGATACACACCCACCACGCATTGGGCGGGAGTTTTTTCAATGCGGCGAGCACCGTCTGCCAGGCGTGTTGGCGGCGCGGGCTATACTTGTTGGTTTCATCTCCCAATACATTTTGCCCCTCCAGCCGGAGGTAGGCTTGCAGGCAAGCGCCTAGTTGCTCGACTTGACTCTGCCTCCAGAATTCGGGCACGCGCAGGGGGTCTTTTTCGACCGGGCGCAACATTCCCTTGTGTTTGCGCACCAGCCCGCACGCTTCCAATAACTGGCGCAGGAGATAGAGCCGGCCGGTTTGATCCTCGCGCATTGCGTTTTTCAGGAGACGGTCGGGTACCAGCAGGCCCTGGTTGATCGCCTTGAGCGAACGCTTGCTGACCAGCCCACTCTGGATGAGGCTCACCTCGTCGCGCCGCCCAAAGTCCCAGTAGATGTACAGGTCGCGCAGCAGAACTGTCGGCGCGCTCGACTCCACCCGTTCTGGCTGCCAATCGGCGAGGGTCGAGGGAATCGGCTCCGGCTCTGGCAGGTAGCGCCGGACGATGTCGGGGACGTAGATGATGGCGGCGGGGTGGAATCGAATTTTGTGGGGGACTTTGCCAGAGGTTAAAGGCGTGCCCTTGCTGAAAACCAACCCGTGATGGGTGAGGCGAGCGATGACGTCTTCAAAGATGAGCGAGCGGGCGCGGGTTGGTTCCCCGGCGTAAACGCCTCTATCGTACGGGACGCCGGAGCGGTAAGCGTAATAGGAATGTTTGGGCTTTTCCGGCTTTGGTGCTTCCGTCGCCAGCCCCGCCCGGACGAGTTCGCGTCGAAAGACTTTTTTGGCGACCGTCCCCCCACGCAGCAACAGCCGGTTCAGCACCTCTCGCTCGCGTCTGTCCAATTTCTCCCAGGAGGCGAGTACCCGCGCCTCGGTGAAGAACTCGGCCTGCATCTTGGGGAGCAGATCTGCCTTGCGCAGCTTTTTGTTTCCCTTCATCACCTCCATGCCGGCGGCGCGCGCCATCTCCCACAGTGTGTTGGAGTGGTAGGAATCGAGGAGTGCGCCGACTTTATCTGCCATATCAAACCTCGTCCGTCTGCTTGGGAGTGTAGCCAGCTTTCTCCAGCGCCTCCGTTAACGGAGCGACAGTTTCCTGGGGGATTATCACCAGGCGGGGGGAGATTTCGGCGATGACGAACTGTTCCAATGGGGTGACAGCTTTCATCTCTGTCAGCGCATATTCGTCGCCAAATTCGATTATGGTGAGGTTCTCATAGATGCGCACCTGCCCGTAGGCGTCCCACCAGGCGGTCAGTTGATCGTGCATCGTTTCCGGCATAGGGATGGGTAGTGATTGTTCCCAACCTTTGAGGATTTCGGAGAGGGTCACGCCGGTCTCGAAGGATTCGTAGGTGGTCTGCGAGTCCAACCGGTATACGAACTGTTCGGCGGCGGCGGCCTCCAGCCGGGCAATCTTGTTGAGTAGGTCGTGCGCCTGGGAAGGTATCGCTGATGGAGTGACGTTGATGGTATGGCTGTCGGCGGTCGCGGCCTCATCTGGCGGCGCGTCCGGGGCTTGTGCGGCGACGGTCGGGGGAGCGTCTGGGATCTCGGCCCGATCCCAGTACAGGTCGGCCAGGCCGTGGAAGCGGGCCGCCGTCAGCGCGCCCGGACGTTGTTTATCCGCCTCGTCAAAGCACAGATCAGCCAGGCCCAGCCAGTGCAGCGGCCCGGCGACGATCTGCCGGATGAAGCGGCCCTGGGCCGCTTCCCAATCGCTCGCGTTCCCTGGATCCAGGGCGAGGCCACTCTTGGATCCCAGGAACCAGCTTGGTTTCAAAGAGGGCCGCCAATAATCCTGCCACACGGAATGGTCAAACTGGGGCCAGACGGCGCGCATCAGAGGGAACAGGTCTTGCAGCGCCACCCACTCGCCATCCGGCAAGGAGGCCAATGCGCGCAGAGCGACCTGGCGGAAGAGGACCAGTTCGTTGCTCAAATTGTCTGGTTTGAGGTGGCTGTGGCCGAGGAAGCGCCAGAGTCGCAGGTCGCCTTCTCGCAATAGCTCCCCCAGCGCGCTCCAGTTCAGCATGTGAAAATAGGTCTGGGACAGGATGGCGCGCTGGGCTAACTCGCTCTGGAGCAGGAATTGCTCTTTCACCTCCGGCCAGATCGTCACGGGGCTGCCGGGTTGGAGGAGACCGACGGCCGCCAGCAGAGAGTAGATGAACTCTAGCTTGGCCTCTCCGCCGGCCACGGGAGATAGCCGCTCAATCGCCTCGTCCGGCAAGGAGCGAGCGGGAGGCGGGACGGTGATGGCCGTGTCGTATGAGCCGAGTTTCCCGCTCGATTTGGCCTGCGCCAGTTCGTGAGGGTCGTAATCCCACCCTTGCAGCCCGGGGTAGAATTTCTCCATACGGGGACGCGGCATAGGTGCGCGCAGTGGGGTGGGGTATTGTTCCAGCAGCAGGGCGATCTGGTTGACGGCGCGGACGAATGGGCGCGGGTCGGCGAGGCGAATCTCGCCGACGCTGGAACTCGGGTGAGGTGTGGTCGGCACGACGTTTTTCAAAAGTGGGGGGAGAGCGCGGCCGATGGCGCGAGGGACAAAATCGCCCCGGTCGTGGTAGTATCCGTCCAGCAAGTCGCCTGGCAGGGCTAATCCCATCTCCCACAGGTGGCGGGTGTAGGTGGAGATGTTCTGGTAGCTCTCGAGTTCGCCCCAGACGCCCGCCACGTTTTCCAGTTCCTCTGGTCGGATTCTGTTGCTCGTGCCCAGCAGAACCAGGGCGCGCAACACTCCCTGATGTTCCTCGTCCAGATCACGGACTGCTTTGAGGATGTCGCTCGGGTCGGCGATGCGCTCCGAGATTTGCCGGACGACGTCCGCTTTCCGGGTGCCCTTGACCTTCCAGCCCCGTCGTTTAGCCATCCGGCGCAGGTCTTGTAGCTTGACCCTGTTGAGCCACTGGTGCAACTGCTCCTCGTCGGCGCGGAGACGCTCGGCGAAGGGGAACGCCAGCCAGAAGGGGGGCTGCTCGGGCTGCTGGGTGGGCGGCAGCTCGACGGGTGTGACCTCGATGGGGTATTCGTCGGAGATTATCGCCGCAGCATCCTCGACGGCAAAGTCGCCGGGGGCCTGAATCCACCTGAGCAGCACCGCGCCGATGTGTTTGCAATAGCCGCCCCAGTTGTAAGGGCAGCTACAGACGGCGCTGATGCCGCCTGGCTCGACGTCAATCTCCACCTCGTACAAGCGCGAGCCGCGCACCTGGGCGGTGAGGGTGTGGCCGGAGCGGGCCGGGTTCTGCACCAGGTGGATGTATCCGCTCGCCCGGCGCAGGCTCTTGGTCTTGAGCGGGCCACGCAAGTCGGCTTCAGTGAGGGTTTCTAGCGTGGGCATAGGGTGCAAGTTTGAAGTTACGAGTGGGCAAGTTGTAGATTGTTTCAGGTCGGTATGCCGTATCCCAGTTCGTGGAGGGCGCGGCGGAAGGCTTTTTCGTCGCTTTCTGGGATCACGATGTGCCGCTCGCCGGCCAACATGCAGAGCGACCGCAGGCGGCTGTCGCTGGCGATGAGTTGGGCCAACGCCCCGTCCTGGGCTTCAATTAACCGGGCGGGGCCGTGATCTTTCAGGCGTGAGACCCTGTCGGCTGTTTCCTGGAAAAAGACCTCTACGGTACCCGGCAGGCTGCCGCCAGTTTTGGCTTTCAGGAAGGTTTCCACGTCGGCCACCGAGTGACCCTGCTCCACTGTGTCCAGCAGCTGGGCAGGTTCGATCTTCCAGACCACGTCGGACGTTTGCTCGGCGAACGACTCCAGAACAAGTGCGTCTCCGGGCGGGAGCGGCTCGGTCGCAACCACGTCCATATTTGGGAGCACCTTGAGAGTGTGTTGCACCTCTGGCAGCGAGGGAGTGTATTTGTCTGTTATGTCCAGGCACCAGGCTCCCAGGCCGTTGACGCGGATGTACAATAGGCCATCGTAGCGGCTCAGGCAGTCCAGGTCATCCACGCCCCATAGTCTGTCGTAGTCTCTTCTGGCGCCAGATGGGTGGATGTAAGCCACGTCAATGAGGCCCATAGTGGCCGCATATTCAAAGAGGAAGGCCAGCATATAGCGGTCTTGCAGTACGTTCCAGCTCCCTAAACCCGAGTATCCCAGGCTGCCATAGCGCGAGTCTTCGATGTAGAGCGTCCACAAGTCACGGGTGACCTCGAAAGTGCAGCCGGAGGCGCGCACGAAACGAGAGAACTCGTCAAAAGCGATCCATTGGTGGGGTGGGCAAGAGGCCAGTGCTTGCGCGACGGCGTCTCGCCGGTCAGTAGGGGCCGTCATGGCTCGCTTTCCTCTCGTACCCGTTTGTCCCTTGATCGCGTTAACACGATTGAACTCGTCCAACAGTTTGGTTCCTAGCCAGCGGTTCCACGCTTTGCGGAGCGCCTCATGCGGGGACGAGACTAACACCTGCTTGCCGGCCCGCGTCAGTTGCAGTTTGCTCCCCGAGAGGTTGGCCAACCCCGCGCTTTGCACGATCAAAGGCCAGGCAAACGCCTTGATGTGTCCCGGATCGGTAGTCCAATCGTCGGTGACCTCTTCCTCCAGATAAAAATCGCCGCCTTGCAGCACTTTTGTAACGGCCTTTCTGCTCGCGGCGGTCGCCCGTCTGGTCTTGGTGCTGACTCGTATCTTGCCAGCGTCTATCAGGCGTAGCACGGCGTGTACGTCGTGTTGGGCGCCGAGTTCGGTCTCCGACCGAATAACAGGGATATCTATGGTGTGCTGCTTGCTTTTGCCACTTTGGTAGTCATATTCGTGCCACGTTTGAGGCACCGTGGCGGGAGGCTCCTCGACAGTTTTCACCTGAACGGCGCGTGGAGGCGGTACAATCGCTTTCAGTCGCCCCTTCAAATCCTGGGGCATCTGGCCGCTGTAGATGAAAAGGTGCAGCAGCGAGGGGTTCTCCACTCCTCCATATCTGCTGAATTGGCCCCAGTCCGGGTCGCTACCATATTTGGCCCGAAAGCCCGCGCTATCGAAATCGTTGGAGGGAGAGTGTACTACCTCGGAGACCGCTGCTTGCTGCAATCTATCGAGTTTGCCCCAAAGCTCCTGCAAACGATCGGGATTCTCCAGGTTCTCCTGGACGATGGTTACGATTTCAGCTTTGCGGGTGGGCAGGTTGGAAGCCACTAACAGCGCCAGCTTTTTGAGTATTGGCACGGTATAGTTGTTTAGGAATTCTTCCAATATCCTGGGTTGAATATTTCTTCCGCCTCTTGGCATCGTGCTGTGTCTCCAATTATTATCCAGCGGTTAGACGAGGCCGGGCCTCGCAATACTCTCCGGCGAGCGTGGCCGGTTCGTAGCCGGCCACTTCGTGATCGTAGAGGATGGTGTAGCGGTAGCCCTGCTCGGTGAGAAAGAGTTGACGGTTGGCGCTATAATCTTGGTCTCGGGTGTCTTTGCTAACCAGAGTGTAAAAGTGGGCCAGCAGTCCGTTCCGCTTGGGGCGCAGGATGCGGCCTAAACGCTGTGCTTCTTCCTGGCGGCTGCCGAACGTGCCGCTGATCTGGATCATTACGCTGGCGTCGGGCAGGTCAATGGCAAAGTTGCCCACCTTGGAGATGATGAGTCGTTGCACGTCCCCATCCCTGAATTGCTGAAAGAGCTTGCGCCGCTCGCGCACCGGTGTCTTGCCGGTGATGATGGGATAGCCGTACCGCTCCTCCACTTGCTTGAGTTGATCCAGGTACATGCCGATAATGAGCAATTGATCATCCGGGTGTTTATCCAGCAGTTGGTCCAGCACCTCGAGCTTGAGCGGGTTCTCGGCAGCGACGTGGTATTTCTGGCGCGGTTCAGTGACGGCGTACTCCATCCGCATGTCGGGAGGTAGGGGGATGCGGATCTCGGCCACCTCGACGGTGGCGATCCAGCCCTGTTTTTCCAGGTCTTTCCAGGGCACGTCGTACTTTTTGGGGCCGATGAGGGAAAAGACGTCCTCCTCCCGGCCATCCTCGCGCACCAGCGTGGCGGTCAGCCCCAACCGGCGGCGGGCCTGCAACTCGGCCGTGATGCGAAAGACGGGGGCCGGCAGCAGGTGCACCTCGTCGTAGATGATCAGTCCCCAGTCGCGCTCATCGAACAATTGAAAGTGGGGGAATTCTTCGATCATCGGCAGGCCGCGATTTTTCGTCCCCCGCTTGCGGTAGGTCATCGTCTGGTAGGTAGAGATGGTCACAGGCCGGATCTCTTTGCGCTGCCCCGTGTACTCGCCGATCTGCTCCTCCGTCAGAGTCGTCTTGTCCAGCAGCTCGTCAATCCACTGGCGCACGGCGACGGTGTTGGGGCTGAGGATGAGGGTGTTGCATTGCATCTGCTCCATCGCCGCCATGCCGACCATCGTCTTGCCCGCGCCGCAGGGGAGCACGACGACGCCGGAACCGCCGTGAGCCGCGCCGCCAGCGTAGAATACGTCGGCCGCATCTCGTTGGTAATCGCGCAGCGCAAAGGGCTTGCCTCCGCTGGTCATCAGCTGCAGGTTAATGGCTAACGCTTCGCCGTCCACGTAGCCGATCAGGTCCTCGGCCGGGTAGCCAATGTTGACCAGCGCCTGTTTGATGTGCCCGCGCCGTGCGCCATCAACTCGCAAAGTGCGGGAGTCAATTTGAGCGATGATGTAGGGAGCGAGCAGTTTGTGGCGCATCAATTCGGCGATCAGTGGTACGTCCTGGGAGGTGAGCAATGTGTCACCGTTGCGGCGGATCAATTTCACCCGCCCGTAGCGAGAGACATAGTCCGCAATGTCCACCTGCACGTTGCCGGGGAGAGGATACTTGCTGTACCGCCCCAGTCCTTCCAGGATCGTTTCAGCGGACAGCCCGGATGAGGCGGCGTTCCACAGGGACAGCGGGGTGAGTTTGTAGGTGTGGACGTATTCGGGGCTTTTTTCCAGTTCCGCGAAGCGGGCTAACACGTCACGGGCGTCCTGGTAGAGGTCATTATCTACCTCCAGGAGAACGCTCTTGTCGCCCTGGACGATGATGGGATTTTGGGGGTTGTAGTTCATACCAATATCTGTTATAAGGTTGCCAGGATTTTAACACAAAGTCCTGGGTGGGCAAGTCTAGCCGTACTATCAAGCCCCTGAAGGTTTCCTGCAACCTTTAGGGGCTCTCCAACGTGAAAGCCCCCTGGCATATTATGTTTCTGAGCCAGGGGGCTGTTGACCTAGATGGACTTGCTGGGCTGCAACGGCAATCTGTTCAGCACAATCTCAATTTGCTCTACTGCGAGTGGCAACGTCAAATATGACGGCACCTGCAAGCACAAGAGCTCTGACCATGTACTGGATGGATATGTCCCAGCCCAGAAGGTTCATACCGTTCGTCAGTGAGGCCATAACCAACGCACCGAGGATCGATCCGGTAACCTTGCCAACGCCACCGGCCACGGCTGCTCCACCGACAAAGGCCGCGGCGATGGCATCCAATTCCATACCCCTTCCGGCGATCGTTGTGGCAGACCGTAACCAGGACGCATACAAGATACCCGCCAAGGCGGTTAGCAGACCCATCGAACCAAAAACCAGAAAGGTGATTTTCCTAACACTGATGCCGTTCAGCTCAGCCGCCTCTGGGTTCCCGCCGACGGCGTAGATATGCCGGCCGACTACCGTCTTGGTCGTGATGTAGGAATACGCGAGAACCACGACTATCAGGATTACCGCAGCCCAAGATAGCCCCTGGTATCCTGCCATCATCCACGTGACGCCGCCGATCACAAGCGACACGAATACCAATTTCAGGATGAACATGTTCAGCGGCAGTACTTCAAAGTGGTAGGCCTGCGTCTTTTTGCGATTGTTGATTTCGCTGGCAATGAACAGAACGATGGCCAATAAACCGAGGAGTGATGTTACTTTGTGTACTTCTGGCAAGATCCCAAGGCCAGGAATGTCGGGAATAAAACCGTTTCCCAGGGCGTTGAAAGCCTCGTTCTCAATGACGATCGTGCCCGTGCTTCTAGTCACTAGCTGCAAGAATCCCTGGTAAAACAGCCATCCGGCAAGTGTAGCAACAAAGGCAGGGATTCCCATCTGCGCCACCAGGAAAGCGGTTACCAGTCCACCCACAATGCCGAGCGCCAGTACAAGCGGTATGGTCGCATAGACAGGCAAAAGCCAGTATTTCAGGGCGATTGCCGCGACAGCGCCGAGGGTGCCTGCGAGGTAGCCGACCGACAGATCGATATGACGGATGACAATCACCAGGGTCATGCCAACTGCCAAGACGGCGATGTAGCTCGTCGCGTTCACCAGATTGCCGATGTTCCTCGGCGAGATAAAGAGGCCTTTCGTCGCGATGGTAAAGAACACAACGATCATGAGAAAGGCAATATACATGCCGTAATCACGAATGCTGTGCCGTTGAGCCTTGAGTGTATCTATGAAAGACATTGATCCTCCCCGTCGAGATCAGCCAACTGCTGCGTTGGCAAAGTCGTCACGGGCGCCGATCATATAGGCCACCACCCGCTCCCGGAACTCGTCAATGTCGCCCACGACGCGGGTGTCGCGGACCTTGCGCCCCTGGCGCAGCACCACCAACCGGTCACTCACGCTATAGATATCTTCCAGGCGGTGGCTGATGATGATGATCGAAGCGCCCTGCGCCTTGAGCTCTCGTACCAGGTCAAGTACTTGGCTGATGGCCGCCACGCTCAGGGCCGCCGTGGGCTCGTCCATGATAATCACCTTGGAGTCGAAAGCTGTCGCGCGGGCAATGGCCACCGCCTGGCGCTGGCCACCGGACAGCAGCCTTTCCACCAGCAAGCGCACAGAGGGGATGTTAATCTTGAGACGATCGAGCAGGCGTCGCGCCTCTTGCTCCATGCGGCGGCTGTCCATCACCCCGAACGGACCGAGCTCTACGCTGACCGCTTCTCGTCCGAGGAAAACGTTGGAAGTCACGTCCAGATTGTTGGCAAGAGCCAGGTCCTGATACACCATCTCGATGCCCAGCCGGCGCGCATCCAAGGGGTTCGTCATATGCACCTTCCTACCTTCGATGAGGATCTCTCCTTCCTCAGGGATGTAGGCCCCACTGAGAACTTTCATCAGGGTGGACTTGCCGGCGGCGTTGTCGCCTACTAACCCCAACACTTCATTGTGGTCCAATACCAGGTCTACCCCGCACAGGGCCTGGACAGCACCAAAGTTCTTTCTGATGTTCCGCATTTCTACGACGGCAGTGGCTTCTGTCATTGGTCTCACCATTCTCCCTTTGTCAGAGTGCGAATGCCAGAGGAATGCAGGAATAGTGACGGACTGGGCCAGCACTATTCCTGCATATACAGATCACGGTCCCTTAGGGCAATCCAGTAAACTCGCTGGCGTCGTAGTAGCCAGAGTCGATCAGAGCCTCTTGTACATTGGTCTGGTCAACCGTGACGACCACGGATGGCTTGGCAGGGACGTCTACCACGCCGTTGTTGTAGGTCGCCGTTTGCTCAGGGGTGCCACCCGTGAGATAGGCGACCGCGGCGGCGATGGCATCACTGACCAGCGTGCGGACGTCCTTCAGGACGGTCATTGACTGTTTGCCATCAATGATGTACTGGACGGAGGGAATCTCGGCGTCCTGACCGGTGACGACGTAGCTGGTGACATCGCTGTCGGCAGCAAAGACATCGGCAATGGCGCGCGCGGTGCCGTCGTTCGGGGCCAGGATGAAGACATCGCCCTTGTCGGCAGCGGCAGCGGCCGTCAGGTGGGCCTCTGCCAGGTTCTTGGCCACATCGAACTGCCACTCGGTGGTCACCTGGCCGATGATCT
>CAYMWP010000158.1:0-9816 GCA_964393895.1 uncultured Anaerolineales bacterium
GTTCGAGATGCTTGAGCCGTGTGAAGGGAGACTTTCACGCACGGTTCTTAGGGGGCTGGGAGCCAGTAATGGCCCCTGGCTACCCGACCGCCGGTAGGTAAGCAGCGCGATTTTCCGCGATTGGTTACAAGCGAAGAATGTTTCGTGGGAAAGACGCCGGGCGGGTGAATTACTCGTTTCGGCGATGTGTTCACGGGGAGAGTGTCAGAAATGAAATCTCAATGGATTCCAAAACTACTGACAAGCGGAGTAGTATTGCTAGCTTTGCTCTGGGGCGGATACACAGCTCTGGCAACAGCGCCGGGTGAACGAGGAGCCTTAGCCTGTTTTCCGCACTTTATGATAGCAAGTGTTCGTAGTAAGCGCGGATGCAGACATCCGTCCGGAACGAAGTAGAGTGCCATCGAACGCCACTCCGCTACGCGCGGATACACGGTATCCGTCCGTGGCTGACTACGAACCCTGCCCACACGAGAAATCTCAAAGTGCGAAATATAGGCTTAGCGCGTCGCACCTAAAAGCCGCGCAGCAGCAGCGGCAGGTAGATACTTTTCCAGTTGACGTATACTTCTGTCGAGCAGGTGTGACCGGCCCATAACCCTGGCGCCACCAGGAGCTCGGCGACGTTGGTGATAGTTTGGGTCCCGGTAGTGACGACCGTGGCGGCGTAGGTGATGGTGACGGCCGGCGTGGGGCTGAGGACGCCGGCCCAGTGCAGGGTCGGAGCGTGGGTGTCGGTGATGGCACCGCTCGTACCGGTCAGGGTTCCGGGCGCGTACGCTAACCCATCCTGGATAGCGTCGGTGAGGTGGATGGTGTTGGTCAGCGGGCCGGTACCGTTGCTGATGGCGATGGTATAGGTGATGCGCTCGCCATAGTTGGCCCATTTGGGGTGTACGGCCTTGTAGGACGGGGCCAAGTCCGGTTGGACGGGGGCCTGTTGCACGGCGATGTAACTCGTGCGCGTCAGGGCGTCCACTCCGCCCGGCCCGGCCACGGTCAGTGTGACGGTATAGACGCCGGCGGCGGTGTAGGTGTGGGTGGGGCTGATCTCTGTGCTGGCGGCGCCGTCCCCAAAATTCCACAGACTGGCGACGTAGGTTCCGGTGGAGGTGTTGCTAAAAGTCACCGTCAGCGGCACCGCGCCGCCGGGGGGCGAGGCGGTAAAGTCAGCTTCACGCATCAGCAGTTCCTCAAAGATCTCGTCCAGTTTGTCGGACGTGGGCGCCCAGCGATGGTATCCACCGCTCAGGTCGGCCACGTACTGCATCAGTTCCCGGTCCGCCCCCCAGCCCAGGCTGATGGTAAAGATGACGACGTCGTTATCGCGGGCCTGCTGGGCGTACCACACCACGCAATCCTTGGCGCTTTCGTCGTCGTAGGGCCAGAGGTCCGGGTCATCGTCGCAGGCGGGGTCGCACCCCGCATAGCCGTTGGCCTCTCCATCGGTCATCAGCACCATAGCGCGGGCTGCCCCGGGCCGCCCGTAGTGGCCTCCGCTGGCGCTCAGTACCTCGATTCCTTCTTTGATTCCCGCGGCGATGTTCGTATTGCCGCCGGCGCGTGTGTCTTCCAATTCGGCTATCACTGTATCGCTGACCACCTGCGCGGTACAACCGCCCGCGCCCAGGCGCTCCAGGCACTGGAGTTCACTGGCGATGGCCGCGTCGGCGGAGTAGCGCACGTAGCCGATTTGGTCGAGTTGGGGGTTTAGCTGGCCTACAAAGTACTTGGCCGCCTCCAGCGCGTTCCGCATGGGCTGCTCGTCGTCGTAGATATGGTCCTCCCGTTGATCTGGGCGACCGCCGGCGTTGCAGTCGGGGCGATAGGTGGGGCTGGTCTGGCCGCCGGGGAACCCGGCAAAGCGCGGGTCGCAAGAACTGCAGGCCCAATCGGTGCGCCCGTTGTTTGCGGGGTAGGCTTCAGGGCTATCGGGCGGGGAGGAGTCGTAGGCGCACGAACCGTCGTCGCGCGTCTGGATGACGATGCGGTCCACGTCGAAACCGGCTCCGCCGGCCCACAGGTTGAGCGTGTGGGTCCCTGTTACGAGATCGTCAACCTGGCCCAGGCAACGCCAGTCCCACGAGCCTGAAGACGCGCCATCGTAGTCGGCCCCCACGGGAAAGTAGTTCTCTTCCCCACACGGGGTTCTATCTATACCCCAAAAGAGATGCCGGTCGGAGCTGGAGGGGCCGCCCTGTCCTCGAACCCAGATGTAGTAATCATCGCCGCTGGGGGTGTAAAAGTTGTAATCGGCTCGCGGAGCGGCATAAGGCCCGCCGGCCGGCAGCCCGCGCCGGCAGTATTCGCCGTCGGTGAGGTCGTCCCACGTACACGCTACACCCAGGCCTATGCCGTTTTGATAGTTGCGGTAGGGGTGATGCGAGAGATAAGCGCCGCGTATGGAACCATTGCGATAATAGGCGCTTTTGCCGTTGTGCTGGATGACCCAGAAAGTATAGTAAGGCGTATAGCCCCAGGTGTGATAGTCGGCGCTGAGGCGCGAGTACTCCTCACCCTCGATGACGATGTAGTATCTATCGGAGTAGGTGCGGTGGTGCCAGTTGCAGTTATTCTGTTCGTAGGAAGAGTTATAGTACTGGTAGCTCCCACAGTCATGGCCGCTGGCATCGCTCCAGCCGGCGCAGTGATCGGCGGACGTGATCGTGATATAGGACCAGTGCAGCGGATAGAGCTCGCCGCCAGGATACAGCGTATCACTGATCGGCTCCCAGCAGCCGTAACAGAGCGTGTCGAACTCCATTGAGCCGGATTGGTCGTAGACGAGGACGGTATCCACGGGGCTGATGGTCGGCGAGGCGGCGATTGCGACCACGTGCGTTGCCGGCTCCTCCTGCGGTTCAGACGCCGTTGCCTGGGTCAGGCCGAGACACAGGGCGGCCAGGGCCAGGATACCGGCGGAGATGGAGACGACGGCTCTCAGATTTCGTTCCTTCTGGCCTGGGGGCAGCTTGCTCATTGTTCATCTCCACTGGTTCGCTCAATGCGCCAAGTTTCCAATCCACATTACCACAGAGCACACAGAGATCGCTGAGAAATACAAAAGCTCTGGATTCTGCGTTCTCGGCGGTAAAACGCCAACCACACTTTACGGAGAGATTACCGAAAATGAGAATTGATGATGTGACGTTGACTTTTTTATGCCTCACGTTTACCGCTTGGCGGCGCGCGGGGTTGCGTTGTGGGGCGGTTAGGCCTGGATGAGCCGCCTGATGGCGTGCAACAGTCTCTCGTTGAGCCTCAGGAATAACCTTTGCAGGCCGCGCCTGATTTGATCAGGCCTGATCAAATCAGGGCCGGTTATCTGATTCTCCTGCGGCTCCTGGTCCGGCGCGATAGCGCTGCGCAGGTCGGCCCCCCACAGCTTGGCTCCGCTCAGATCCGCCCCGCTCAGGTTGGCCTGGCCCAGGTTGGCCCAGTTCAGGTTGGCACCACTCAGCTTGGCTCCGCCCAGGTTAGCCTTGTTCAGATTGGCGCCCCGCAGATTGGCCTGGCTCAGGTTGGCCCCTGCCAGGTCGGCCCCGCCCAGGTTGGCCTGGTGCAGGTCGGCCCCGCTCAGGTCGCGGGCCGGCGCGCCGCGAGCGACGATCTCCCAGACCAGGCGGTAGCGCTCGTCAATCTGTGTGGCCTCGTTCAATATAGCGCCTACCAAGTAAGCAGAGTTCAAGTTGGCGCCGCGCAGGTCGGCTGCGCTCAGGTTCGACCCTGCCAGGTCGGCCCCGCCCAGGTCGGCCCTGCGCAGATCGGCTTTGCTCAGGTTAGTGGCGAGCAGGCAGGCATTTTTAAGATCGGCTCTGCTCAAGTCGGCCTCTTCCAGGTTGGCCCCGCGCAGGTTGGCGCTCCTCAGATTGCTTCCGTGCAGATGGGCTCCACCCAGGTCGGCTCCGCCCAGGTTGGCATGGCGCAGGTCAACCCCGCGCAGTTCGCGGGCCGGTGCGCCGTGAGTGACGATCTCCCAGGCCAGTCGGTAGCGTTCGTCGATCTGAGTGGCCTCGTCCAATATGGCCCCTGCCAGGTGGGCTTTGTTCAGGCTGGCCTGGCGCAGGTCGGCCCCGCTCAGGTTGGCGCCCACCAGATCGGCCCCGTCCAGGTCGGCGCCGCGCAGGTTGGCCTCGCTCAAGTCGGCGCCGCGCAGGTTGGCTTTTTTCAGGTCGGCCCCGCCCAGGTTGGCCTGGCGCAGGTCAACCCCGCTCAGGTTGCGAGCCGGCGCGCCGTGGGTGATGGCTTCCAGGACGAGGCAGTAGCGCTCTTCGAGGCGTGTGGTCTCGTCCAGTATGGCTCCGCCCAGGTAAGCGCGGCTCAGGTTAGCCCGGCGCAGGTCGGCCCGGCGCAGGTTGGCCCCGCCCAGGTCGGCCCCGCCCAGGTTGGCCTGGCGCAGGTCGGCCCCGCCCAGGTCGGCTGCGCACAGGCCGGTTCCCTGGAGGTTGGCCCGGCGCAGGATGGCCTCGCGTAGGTTGGCCTTGTATAGATCGGCCCCGCGCAAGTCGGCCTGGCGCATGTAAAAGTTGAAGAGGAAAGCCCTGTTCAGGTCGGCCCCGCGCAGGTCGGTCTCGTGCAGGCTGGTCCCGCTCAAGTCGGCCTGGCTTAGGTTGGCCTGGCTCAAGTTGGCTTTGCTGAGGACGGCTCCCTGGCTCAGTTTGACGCCGCGCAGGTCGGCCTGGCGCAGGTCGGCCTCGAACAGATTGGCTTTGTCCAGGTTGGCGCCGCTCAGGTCGGCCCCGCGCAGGTTGGCGCCGAACAGGAATATCTTGTTCAGGTCGGCCCCGCGCAGGTCAACCCCTTGCAGGTCGCACCTGGCAAAGTCGCGTTCGCCCTTCTGGTAGCGCGCGATGAGTTCCAGTCGTTTCATTGGCCCACTCCGCTAGTTCCCCGCCACCGCTCCCGGCGAGGGGCTGTAGCTGGTGTAAAAATCCTGGGAGCAGTCGTCATAGTCAGTGTCGGCGGGGTAGCGCTTGAGCGAGGCCCCGCTGGGAAAAGTGTCCGTATAGTTGGTAAAGGGGACCACCTCGACGCGGAAAGCTCCGCCCCAGGCGACGCTATCCACCAGCGCGCCGCTGTTGTTGAGGAGCAGTACCTCGTCGCTTTCGTTGCCCAGCGCTATCTCAAAGCCGTCCCAGGAGCCGGCGGGCGTCAGGTCTTCCACACTTGCGTCGCAGTCCGTCCATTCATAGTTGGGATTGAAGCCGTAAGCGTTGGCAAAGTCCGTCGCGCAGGCGGCCACGACGAGCACCTGGTTGTGCAGGATTTCCGCGCCGCCGGGGAAGGTGTAGCGCCCGTCCTTGTAGTCGCCCGTGTTGGTCGCGTCTCCCAGTGTCCAGCCGGCGATGCTGGCCGTGTCGCCGGGGTTATAGAGTTCGATCCACTCCTTGCCGGTATCGTCGCCGTCGGGGTTTACGAGGACCTCGCTGATGAGGGGATAGTCGGCCGGGCCGGCGTGGTTGCGCATGACCAGGGGCAGGTGGAGGCGGTGGACCATCGGGCCGTGGCTGCGGGCCCAGTCATAGTCAAAGATGTTCAGCATCCAGTCGTAGGCCCCGGTCGAGCGGAACTGGAGCGCCGCTTCACGGTTGCGCTTGTTCGAGTTTTCAGAGCCGTTGATGCTGCCCAGGTGGACCCAACGCTCGCCGTCCACTTCTGCCAGGAAGACTTTGGCGTGGATGCCCAGGCCGGCGACGTTCGCCAGGCGGCAGGCGAGGTCCAGGCTCTCCTGGGCGGCGATGGCGTTGAGGCGCAGGCAGGCGGCCGTGTTACCGTTGGCGACCAGGGGATCGTCGTAGTAGGCGTCCAGCAGGACGCGCACTTCCGCGCCATCTTGGGCTGCCTCGACGAGGGCCTGCAGGCGGGGGTTGAGGCCCGCGTCGCCCGCGCCGACGGTCCAGGTGAACGGCTCGCTCATTTGCATCACGACGATGGAATCGCCGCTGCCTGCGTTGCCCAGCAGTCCCAGGAGCGCGTCCTGATCGCGCAGCGCGTTCTCCGGCGCGTGGATCACGGTGAAATGGTCGGCCGTCGTCGCCAGCGGAGCGGGGAACGGGGCGGTGTAGGTCGTCCAGTCCGGCTCAGGCAGCGGGGTGGGGGGGGTGAAGGCGCCGTCGTAGGGGGCCACGTCCAGGTGGTGCGACGGATCGCAATCGCGGCGGAATATGTCCGCCAGGCGGGCGACGACGCCGGGGCTGTCGGTGACGGCCACGAATCCGCGATGGCCCATTGTGCCGTTATCTTTGCGGTCGGAGGGCATGGATGATGCGCCAAAGTTGTCGCTGCTCACCAGGGCCAACCGGTCGTCCACCAGGATGAACTTGGCGTGTTGGTAAGAGTAGCGGGGCGCGCTCTGGCCGATAAAGTAGATGGCGGCGGCCGGGTGCAGTTGCTCGACGATCCATTCCTCCACGCCATCAACTCCACCGGCGGGGCCGCTCTCCAGCAGGATGGTCACGGCCACGCCGGCCTGGATGCGGGCCGCGATGGCTTCGTACAGCGGGACGCTCTTGAGCGTGTAGGCCTCGATGAGCAGCGTGTGCTGGGCCGAGGCGATGGTTTGCGAGACCAGGTCCAGCGCGCCCTCCGGGGCGGCGGTCAGGGTGACGTTGGCCGTGGCGGCGATCTCGGCCGGGAAGAACAGCGGACTTTCCAAATCCCAGCCGGGGTAGCGCAGCTTGCGCCCGTTGATGGGGTCGTCGTCATCCTGAGCCCAGTCGGCGGCGGCGTCGGTGTCGGCGAAGGGGAGGCCGGTGGATTGGTCGAGTTTGCGGTACAGTACCTGTTTGCCAGAGTCGCTGGTGTGGGAATAGCGATACGGATAGGGAACTGCGGGGCCAGTCCAGCCCGCCGCCGCCGAGCCAGCGCCGTAGACCAGCGCGTCCACGACGTTCTCGTCGGCGTCCAGCAGGTAGGCGGCCTCGCCGCTGTCGGTAAAGCTGGGCCAGGAGCCGCCTAGTGTGAGAACGGGCCGCGCGCCGGGTTCGGCGGCCCAGTCGGCGTCAAAGCCCCATACAGGATAGAAATCATCGCCGTCTTGGGCCAGCCAGAGGATCTGCCCCGAGCCGATGGTGGCGGTGGTGGGGAAAGAGACTCCGCCGCCGCCGGGGTCGTCGTTCAGCCGCCAGCCGTCCAGGGAGACGGTGTAGCTGCCCCGGTTGATGAGGGCGGCCGATTCTCCGCTTCCTCCATAGTTCGCCGGGGCCAGCGCGTAGATGCGGACGGGAGGGAGGAGGGTGGTGGTGAAGGCGGCGCTGTTGTTTGCCATCACCGTCTCGCCGGCGGAGGTCGTGCCGGTGACGCGATTGGTGAACGAGCCAGCGGCAGTGTCGCTCACGCGGCCGGTGATGGTGACGGCGTGCTGCGTGGAGGCGGGGACGGCGCCCACTTCCCAGACGAGGTCGCCGCTAGGCTGTGAGAAGGTAAAGGCGCTGGTTTGAGTGACGAATTCCACTTCGGCGGGGAGCGTGTCGGTGAGCCACACGCCGGCGGCAGTGACTACACCGTTGTTGCTGAGGGTGATGCGGTAGGTGATGGCGCTCCCGGCCTCCACGGAGGCCGGGCCGCTCTTGGCGAGGGACAGGTCGGCTCCCTGGACGGCGATGGTGACGACGGCGCTGTTGTTGGCGGATGGCGTGTCGGTCACGCCGGTGGCGGCGGTGACGACGCTGTCAAGAAGGCCGGCGGCGTTGCTATCCACGTCCACCACGACGTTGATGGTGGAGCACGTGGCGCTGATGGGCAGGTCGCCCACCTCCCAGGCGAGCGTGGGGGTGATGGGCTGGGTGAAGGTGTAGGGACTGGTCTGGGTGTAAAAGTTAAGCCCGGTGGGCAGGGTGTTGGTCAGCCAGGTAGCGCTGGCGGTGATGTTGCCGGCGTTGCGGAAGAGGAGGGTGTAGGTGAAGCGCGCGCCGGCGTTGACCTGGGTGGGGAAGCCGTCGAACCCCACCGTCAGGTCGGCGGCGGGGGAGGAGGCCGAGTTGCGGCACTTGGGCGTGCCGTTGATGGGGTTGCCGCCGGCGTCGAGGCCGTTGCGGGTGACGCCGTCGTTGGAGGCCCAGTTGGCGTCTGTGTCGGCCTGGGTGGAATTGATGCGCTCCATCGAGTAGTAGTTGGGCGATCCACTTCCCCCAGGCCACTCACCTCCATTGGCATTGACGGTATCAATCACATTGTCCAGATCGTCGGTTAGCGTAAGAACCTCACCGCTGTTGGAAAGCCCGGTCCCGAAACTACCTCTCCAATCGGCGGCAATGTCGCTTACTGTATCGTCGTCGGTGCGTTCGATGAGGTAGTAACCTTGGGGAGGAATGGCGTTCTCTAGAGTGATGCTTGGACCACCGTCACCTGAGTACAGTCGCCATCCACTCAAGGGAATCGTCTGAGTGGTGTTGTTGTACAGCTCGATCCACTCATCTCCTGTGTAGCCGGAGTGCCCGGCCCACGCCACCTCGTTGATGACCACGTCGCGCGTGATGGCCGCCGTCGCGCGGAGCGGCGCCGGGGCGGGGGCCGGCCTCACGTCGGCTGCCTGCACCGGGGCACGCAACCCGCTCACCACGGCCAGCACCATCAGCCCGCCCAGCAGGCAGGCGCCCGTCAACCACATCATTCGTCTCATCGTTTGCCTCCTCGTCATCAATGTCCAGTCTTCAACCTCTTCTATGCGATCTCTACTTCCTCCGTCTCGGCGATCATGTCCGCCTGGCGCTGGGCCTCTACCGAATCCTGACCGGGCCGAGGTCGCGCCTTTTGCCACGAGTAGATTCCACCCAACACCGCCAGCGGCAGCGCTACCGCCAGGCCCAGGAACCACAGCGGATGCAGTCGAGGTTGGGCCGAGAAGCGGTCCAGGTTGAACAGGATCAGGGCCACCGAGGTCCAGACGGTGAGAAAGTTGGGAACGGCGTCGCCGGAGTGAACCAGCCTGAGGCCGGGCGACCGTTTTTTGGTCAAGGGCCAAAATAGGTTGCTACCCATATAGCCCAGTTGATCCTCCAACACGTGCCCGGCAAAGCCCAATCCCGTCACCAGGCCGGCCCACAGTCCCACGTTCCAGCCGGCGACCATTCCAACCAGCAGGACTGTTGCCAATCCAACCACGGCCGCCAGCGTCAGGCTGTGGGACCAGCGCCGGTGCCAGTCCAAAAAGTGGACGTAGAGTTGGTCTCCCTGGCGCTCGAAGCGGAAGGATGGCCCGCTAAAGATGTTGACTTTGTACTCGGAGCTGTAGGTGTGCACCAGCGGCAGGCCCAACTTGCGCCGCGCCTCGGTCGCGCCCTCCGGCTCAGAGCCGGGCAGGGGAACCTGGCCGGTGTTGACCAGCGGGCCGACGCGCACACCGACCTCTCCGTTCTCCGGGTCGAAGCGGATCGCATACTCGCGCCACAGGTCGGCCCCGAGCTTGATGGTGTGGGCCACCACGTTTTGCGAGCCGGGTTCCTCATAGGCACGGCGCATCGCGCCGACCAGCGCGTCCGCGATGGCCTCAGGGTCGGGGTCGGCCCCGGGGTCAATTTCCAGGTCGTACTTTTCAAAGTAGCGCGCAAACTTGAAATCGAGGGTATCGGGCAGGATGCCGCCGATGCCGCCCAGCATCGGCAGGAGCGAGCCTTGCGCTCCCGCCTGGACAATTTCGGGAAAAAACGTCGCCAATGCCACGCCCGTGATGAAATGTGAGATTCCCTTCACCTCTCTCCTCCAGCAGACCAAGATCAGGGCAATGTATAGCTGCTTTTGTTCCCTTGATCGTAACTTGATAATGTTAGTGCAGCGATGCATAAATTCGTTCCGCTTTGCGCCGGCCCGCACCGCGGG
>CAYMWP010000159.1:0-9614 GCA_964393895.1 uncultured Anaerolineales bacterium
TTCAGCGCAGATCAGCGTCAATCTGCGTTCGAAGTTAAATTTGTCAGTCAACCAGGTATTACACTTGTAAAGGAGAAAAAATGAAGACCCGATATTTGCTATCTGTCTCAATAGTGGCGGCGCTGCTGATCTCGGTTGCGCCCGCCTCCTGGAGCCAGCCGGTGTTGCCGGATAAACCTCCCCCCAACGGAGGCGAGGAGATCGTCCAAAGCGGCTCGCTCACCCTTGACCACCCTTTGCCGGCCGGGGAGGTGGTTCGTCAAGGTGCCCAATCCACACTGGCCGGGTGGACCACACTGATGACACAGAACTTTGAGGGCGCGTTCCCCGCCACAGGCTGGACGGCTTTCGACAACGATGGTGCCACCAATGGTGAATATTACTGGGATGACGACAACTACAAGCCGCACTGGGGAAGCTGGAGCGCCTGGTGCGCCGACGCGGGTGCCAATGGGCTCAATCCCGAATTTGATCTCTACCCCAACAACGCCAAATCGTGGTTGATGTACGGCCCGTTCGATCTGTCAAGTCACAGCGACGCAGAGCTCCAGTTCTATTACTGGAACCAATCAGAAGCGGGCTACGACTACTTTCGGTGGACAGCATCCACCAATGGAACTAACTTTTATGGCACTTCCGTCAGCGGGGACTCGGGCGGCTGGCAGTACGTGAACTTTGACCTGACCAACGTGCCCACCCTGGGCGACGTGACGGGCGATTCCTCGGTGTGGATCGCCTTCATCTTTAATAGTGACAATAGCTTCACTGACGATGGCGCCTTTGTGGACGACATCACTCTGCGGGCCTACGAGGGCGCCAAGGTCTACTTGCCGCTGGTGCTGGGCAACCACGGCAGTTTTAATTTCCAGCCCAACCCCGATGGCTACAGCTTTGCCAACTATGGCAACTCCCACACCTGGGAGGACGATCTGGGGGCCGCCGACCTGATCAACATGTTTGGCGCGTCCAAGGTCTGCGCCTCCGGCTCCACGCCGGCCGATTGCGTCCTCACCTCGTCCGCCGAGAGCTGGCGGTACAATATGCTCACCATGGCGGGCGGCGGTCACTGCGAGGGTATGGCGGCGACCAGCTTGCGTCTCTACGAGGAACAGGCGTACTACACCGGTGACACCACGCCCGGCGATTTCCAGGCCGGGGCGCAGAAAACCTACGATCTCACGCGGGACCAGACCGTAGACAACTATATCGCCTACTACTTTGTCCTCCAGGACGTGGAAGAGATCTGGATTCCCACCGATCAGATCCGTGTGAATAACACTCCCAAGCAGATCCTAGAACTGGTGCGGCAGGAGCTACAGGGCGGCAACGACCCCTATTCGCTGGGCATCTACCAGTACGAGGGTGGTAGTTACAAATGGGGCCACGCCATCACCCCTTATGCTATTGAGGACAGAGGCGGCGGCGACTACTGGCTGTACGTCTACGACAACAACTATCCCAACCAGGAAAGACACATCGTGTTCGACACCAACGCCGACACCTGGACCTATGTGACCGGCTATGGGACGTACCAGGGCAACGCCAGCACCCACTCGTTGGACCTGACGAGGACCTCTTATCGCAACCAGGAGCCCTTTACGCCTCCCTTCGCCGTGACTTCTACCGCGGTCGAGTTCTTCCTGACCAACGGCGGCGACATGCTGATCACCGACGCGGCCGGGCAGAGCTTGGGCTACGATCCCGTGGCCGGCCAGATGGTGGACGAGATCCCCGGCGCCCAGATCATACCTCTCAGAGGCGCTCAAGGCCACATATACCGGCTGCCTTTGCAGGAAGCCGGCAAGATGTACAATGTGACAGTCAGCGGACAGGCCCTGACGGGAGAGGTGAGCACCAACCTGGTGATGGTCGGGCCGGGCTATGTGGTCGGCTTTGAGGACATCCAACTACACCCGGATCAGGTGCTCAGGATGTCGCTGAGCGCCGATGGCCGGCAACTGCTCTTTGAGGAGGGGCAGGCCGCGCCAGCGCCCCAGGTGTTCATGGCGATTGACGACATCGAGCCGTAGGCATAGCCAGGTGCGTGGTACTTTTGCGCACCTGAGCGCACAACAGCGGGCCTCGCTCACCCTTGAGCGGGGCCCGCTGCGCTAACCGCCAACCTCTGCCCGCTAACTGCTCGTTACTATCGCCCGCCCGCTGGCGTCCACCTGTTTTGCCTCCCCTTTCGTCACCCCCATCATGCACAGAATCGCCAACAGGAAAAAGGCCGGCGTCACCACAAAGATCATGTTATAGTCTCCGCCGAACCACTCGACGACGTAGCCGTTGAACGCTGGCCCGGCTATGGCCGCCAACTGCGAGGCGATATAGTACAGCCCCGTGTAGGTTCCCAGGTCGGCGTCGGAGGCCGCGATGTCCACCACCATTGGCAGCGAGTTGATGTTGACCAGCGCCCAGCCCATACCGCCGATCACCAGGATGGGCCAGACCAGAGTTGCGTTGCGCAGGAAGAAATTTGCCAACAGTAACACGCCAAAGATGACCAGCCCCGAGACGATCGTCCGCCGCCGCCCAAAGCGGGCCGCGATGTAGCCGGCTGGAATTGCAAAGGCCAGAAAGGCCAGCGAAGCCACGCCCATCAGCAGCGGCGCCGTGCCGGTGGACATTCCCAACTCGCTCACCGCGTAGGATGAGAGGAACGTCTCGACGGCGTTGTATCCGACGAACCAGGAAAAGATCGCTCCCATCAGAAAGGCCAGGCTGCGGCGCGCCTCCGGCGAGACCCGCTTGATGCTTCGTAACGCGCCCAATCCCTCGTCCTCGTGAGCCGCGGCCTCGAACTCGCGCGGCTCTTTGATGAAAAAGAATAGCATCAGCGCCGCGATTACCATCAGCACGCCGCCAAAGGCAAAGGGCGTCATACGCCCCATGCTATAGAGGAAGCCGCTGCCCAGCGTGGCGATCACCGTGCCCACACCACCCATCAGGTTGATGACCCCGTTCGCCTGGGAGCGCAGCGGGCTGGGGGTCAGATCGGGCATCAGCGCGATGACCGGAGTGCGAAAGCCGGCCATCGCCAGCAGAAAGACACCGATAGCGGTCATAAAGAACGCCAGGGGTACCCCAAGATGGGTTACCTGGCCGCTCAACTCGGGCGGGATCATGCTCATTACCACGGGGATCAACACGAACGCCAAGATGGAGATGGGGGCGAGCACGAGGATAAAGGGCATGCGTCGGCCAAAGCGAGTCCAGATGCGGTCCGACCAGACGCCGATCAATGGCAGCAGGAACAGGGCGGCGACATTGTCCAGCGTCATGATCACGCCGGTCAGGCCGGCGCCCAGGCCGAACCCCAACTCCCCTGGCGCGTCGAAGGTTGGGCTGCCCGCCTGCAGGTAGATTGGCACGTAGGCGTTGTAAAGCGTCCACATCACGCTGATGCCAAAGAATCCAAAGCCGATGAGAAAGGTCTTTTTATAGTCCAGTTTCACTGTGAGCCTCCTATGAGAAGATGGCACGAGTATAGCATCGGTTTCAGGGTAGCGCAAATGCGCGCTCTAACCGCAGAGGCGCCGAGTTGGGACCATTTTTCTCCGTCACGCAGGCACAAATGTAGGCGGAATGGCGTTCCGCCCTACTTTTACCCCGACTTTTTGAAAAGATACGTTGCCAGCTTGTCTGACTTGCCGTGATGAGAGATGCATGGTAGAATGGCCGCACATCGGGCGACGTAGCCAAGTGGTAAGGCAGGGGTCTGCAAAACCCTTATTCGTCGGTTCAATTCCGACCGTCGCCTCCTGAACATAGCACCTGAAGCGACGGGCAGCGCGAACCAAGCTGCCCGTAAGCGTATACACGGGGCGGTGGCGGAACGGTAGACGCCGGGGACTTAAAATCCTCTGTCCGCGAGGACGTGTGGGTTCGAATCCCACCCGCCCTATTGAACGTGATGCGTGAAACGTAATGCGTAATTCGTGATGCCAAGATGTGACTTGCGAGTTACGCATTCGAATTACATTGGAGGCAAAATAGCGTGAAGATTGTTCTGATCCGCGACGTATCCAATTTAGGACAGGCCGGCGACGTACAAGATGTAGCCACCGGTTACGCCCGCAATTACCTGATTCCCCAGGGACTGGCGATCAGAGCCACCCCCGGAGCCCTGGAGGAATTCAAACGCCGCCGGGCGTCCGAAAGCCGCCGCGAGGAACGCGTGGCAGCGCGCGCCCAGGCACTCGCCGAACGCTTGAGCGGCCTCACTCTGAACTTTGAGGCCAAGGCCGGGGAGACGGGCCGCCTCTACGGCTCTGTCACCCCCGACGACATCGCCGACGCACTGGCGCGCGAGACCGGCGAAAAGTTCGACCGGCGCAAGCACATCCTCTCCGACCCGATCCGCGAGGTGGGCAAGCACACCATCTCTGTGCGCCTGACGGCCGACGTGGTGGCCGAGGTCAAGGTCGTGGTAAAGCCGGAAGGTGGAGAACTGCCCGAGCCAACACCAGATGAGCCGGCCGACGAACCGGCGCCAGAGGGTGGCGCGGTAGAAGAATAGTCGCTGCCCATCCAAATACGGCGGCGGCAAAGCGCCCCACGCACCATCTCTTCAGACCGGTGTAGAGCAGCAAGCCCGGCGCGAATTTGCACCGTCGTATATAGCCGGTGCTAGGTGCGTAAATGGGTGGAAAAGAGGATCAGGGATGCAGACGCTAGGTGTGTGGCTACGCCAGGCGCGCGAGGCCAAGGGAGCCACGTTAAAGGAAGCCGAGGAAGCTACCCACATCCGCGCCCGCTTTTTGGAGGCGCTCGAGGCCCGGAACCTGGCCTCCTTCCCCGGCGGCGACGTTCAGATACGAGGCTTCCTGCATATCTACGCCCGCTACCTGGGTCTCCCTCCCGACCAGGTTTTGTCCCGTTACACCACCGAGGCGCAGGGCGGCGGTGTCGCCGCTCCCACCCCAGCGCGCAGCGTAAAGCCGGCCATCTCTTTCTCTTCTCCCTCCCGCCCGCGCTGGATGAGCACGGAGAGATTGATCGTTGCCTGCATCCTGCTCATTCTGTTGCCGACGATTGCACTGGGGGGATGGTATTATATCAACCGCTGGGCCGGCGATGGAGAAGCAGCCCCCGCCGCGACCACTGAATTTGCCTCACCATCCACCCTCGCAGCGCCACAAACATCGCCCCTCGTGACCCCTACCTTCCCGGCCAATCCCGAAGGGGGAGTGACGCTGACATTGGAGGCCGCCGAGCACGTCTGGGTGCGCGTGTCGGTTGACGGGAATGTCGCTTTCGAGGGCATGCTGGCCCCAGGGCCGGCCCAGTCCTGGTCGGGCCAGGAAATGGTCATCGTGGATGCCGGCAACGGAGCCGGGCTACAGGCGACGGTCAACGAACAGCCGCAGGGGCCGCTGTGCGGGCGGGGCGAGGCCTGTAGCCGGGGCTGGGGACCGGCCGGCGAGGTCGTCGTGCCGCCGCTGATCCCGTAGACGTGCGACAAACTGGCAAACAACCGCCGATACACGCGGATAAACGCCGATAATTTCTGGAATCCGTTTTTCATCGGCGGTTCAGTTTTTGCCTCTGTGTCGAGTGTTAATTGCCAATGAATGAGCCAAGACGCTTTTACCTCATTTCCCTGGGTTGCCCCAAGAACCTGGTTGATAGCGCGGGGCTGGCGACGCTGTTGCAGCGCGCCGGCTACGTCGCCGCCGCCGAGGCTGAGGAGGCCGAGCTGCTGATCGTCAACACCTGCGGTTTCATCGCCCCGGCGCGGGAGGAATCGCTGGACGTGCTGCAAGAGTTGGCCGAGACCAGGCGACCCGGGCAGCGCATCGTCGCTGCGGGGTGCTACTCGCAACGCTCCCCCGACGAGCTGCTGGCGGCGGTGGACACCATTGACGGCCTCATCGGCACGCGCCGTTGGATGGACGTGGTGGATCTGGTCGAGCGGATGGAGAGTGCGTCTGGTCGGGAACCTGTCTGCCGCTTGCTGGGGACGCCAGCCGTGGGGTCGGGCGCGCTGGACGTGCCGCGCGTGGCGGTGCAGGGGGCCAGCGGCTACCTCAAACTGGCCGACGGCTGCCGCCGTTCCTGCGCCTTTTGCGCCATCCCGCTCATCAAAGGGCCGGCCGTCAGCCGCCCGCCCGAGGCGGTGCTGGCCGACGCCCGCTGGCTGGTCGAGCGCGGCGTGCGCGAGATTGTGCTGATTGCCCAGGACACCAGCGACTATGGTCACGATTTGAATGGAATCGAAGGACTGGCGGAACTGCTGGAACGGCTGGTCGCCACGGTGCCAGAGGCGGACTGGATGCGCCTGATGTACGCCTACCCCGGCCGGATCACAGAGCGGCTGATCGAGACGATGGCCCGCCACCCGCAGATCCTGCCCTACCTCGACATTCCCCTCCAGCACGCTCACCCCGACACCCTGCGCCGCATGCGCCGCCCGCCAGACGTCGAGGGGGTGCGCCGCACCGTGGAGCAACTGCGGGCCGCTATGCCAGAGATCGCCGTCCGCACCACCTTCCTGGTCGGCTTTCCCGGCGAGAGCGGGGCAGAGTTCCGGGCGCTTCTGAACTTTGTGGCCGAGATGCAGTTCGACCGGGTGGGGGTTTTCGCCTACTCCCACGAAGAGGGCACCCCCGCCGCCGCGCTGGCGGACGACGTTCCACCGGAGGTCAAAGAGGAGCGGCGCGAGCGGTTGATGGAGGTGCAGCAGCCCATCTCGTTGGCCAAGAACCAGGCCCTGCTGGGGCGGACGCTGGACGTGTTGGTCGAGGGGCAGGGGGAGGGCCTGAGCGTGGGACGCTCCTACCGCGACGCGCCCGAGATTGACGGCCTGGTGCTGGCGCAGGCGGAACTGCCCGTCGGGGAGATCTTGCCCGTGCGCATCACCGCCGCGCTGGAATACGACCTGGTTGGCGAGAGGGTCTGAGCCTGTTTTTCCCCCGCCGGACGATTGGCTAACCCCACGAACTGTGATACAATAACTGGCAGTATCCTCTCGACGAACTGTTCAGGCTGGTTCGAGGTTTGAGCCGCACCGCCGTAAAACAGGCGGTGCTGGTGTGAAAAACGGGCTCTGCCGGATCAGGAAGCAATCCAGCACCAGCTCTTTCAGGCTGGTGCGGCTTGGGCAATAGATATGCCGCTTTGAGGAGGTGAGCCACGTGGAACCGTTACGCAAGGCCGAAAACCTGATCGAGGCCTACGATCTGCCCAGGCCCGATCGTCCCCTGGAAGGAGAGTGGCTGGCCCGCTTTTACGCCGAGCGCCCGCAGGAATCCAGTATCACCTACCTGCTGGACGAGTTGTCGTTCGATTCCAGCGACGACGACAAGACCATCTTTACCGGGCACCGGGGGAGCGGCAAGACGACCGAGCTGGCCCGGTTGGGAGAAAAACTGGAATCCACCCACACGGTGGTGCTCGTCAACGCCGAGGGACTGCTAAATCTGGGCGACGTGGATTACGCCGACTTGTTGGTCGTGCTGGGGCTGCGGGTTTTCCAGGAGGCCCGGCGCAGCGGCGTCAGGCTGGATGAGGCCAAGCTCGACGACCTGCTCTTTTGGTACAGGACCCGCATCTTTGAGGAGGGCGAGCGGGGCAACCTGGAGAGCGAGGTGGGCGGGGAGCTGGACGCCGTCTTTGCCAAGTTCAGTGTCAAACTCACTACCGACGCCCCCTACCGACGCGAGCGCGTGCGGGCCGAGGCGCAGGCTCACCTCTCCGACTTGCTGGAACGGTTGAACGCCCTGTTCGAGGATTTGCAGGCCAAGTCAGGGCGGCGCACGCTGGTGATCGTGGACGGTTTGGAAAAGATGTACGACCAGAGCCAGGTGCGCGACCTCTTTTGCCAGGGGGCAAACGTGCTGCTGGCCCCCAGGTGCCGCATCATCTACACCGTCCCCCTGGCCCTCTACCACACCAATGACTTTGCCCAGGTGCGTATGGCCTTCCCCCGCAGCTTTGCTTTGGCAAACATCAAGACCGTGGAACGGGATGGCAGCCCCTGCCTGGAGGGGAGAGAGGCCCTGCTGGAGGTGTTGAACTGCCGCTTGATGCCGGGACTGTTCTCGCCGGAGGCGGCTGAGCGGTTGGTAGAGTTGTGCGGCGGGTTGCTCAAGGAACTGATCGGGCTGGCCCGCGACGCCGTACTCCGGGCGCGACGGTTGCACGGCGAGCAAGGCCCGGTTCAGCCTGACGAGGTGGAACGGGCGGCCCTCCAGTTGCGCAACACCTACCGGGCCGGTCTGACGGAACAGCAGTACCAGGAGCTGTGGCGCTTGTACAACGGCGGCTCCTTCGTCAACAGCGAGGTCGCCCGGCAACTATTGCACAACTTGAGCTTGCTAGAGTACGACGGTGGTCGCGCCTGGTGGGCCGTGCACCCCGTCGTGCGCCCCCTGCTGGAGGAACGGAGGGATGAGTTCAGTAAACTGGCGTGAACCTGCTCCGGCAGCGGACCTGGGGTTGGAGCTGGCGCTTCTGTGCGACGCGCTGGACGTGCTGAGGGGGGGCGCGTTCTTTTTTGCCGTCTGCGAGGAGGGAGCGCTGCGCCGGCGACTGACGCGCCACGTGGGTGAACACCTGGAGGGCGAGGGCGGCCGCGACCTGATCGAGGTCGAGCTCTCCCCTGAGCAGCCCGACCTGGCCGGGCAACTGGGGCTGCGACTGTTGTACGAGCGACCGGAAGATGGCCCCCCGCCAGCGGAGGCTGAGCGCGCCCGCGAACGCTCCCGCCCGCCGGTCGTCTTTGTCCACGTCCGCAAGCTGGCCGACGCCTGGATGAACGTGGCTCACCTGCCCGCCGGCCACCCCGACCGCGTGCGCGCGGAGCAGGCCCGCCGCGCGCTGCGGGCGCTCAACTTTCAGCGGGAGCGACTGGGCCGGTTAGATGTCCCCCTCGTCTTTTGGATCAGCCAGAACACGCTGGGCCAGATGATGCAGCACGCGGCCGACATCTTTGCCGCCCGCAGCGGGCTCTTTTATTTCGAGACGCCCGTGCGTGAGCCGACCGCCCCGCCGCCGCTGCGGGCCGAGGTGGCGGCCGACATGCTGGACAGTTTCCATCGCACCCTGCTCCCGCCGGACGAGCTGCGCCAGCGCGCGGCGCTCTACGAGCAGCGGCTGGAGCGGGAGCGCTCCGTTGACCAGCCCAATTGGCCCGGCGTCGCCTTCCTCTGCCGGGACCTGGCCCATATCTACCGCGAGCTGGACGACCACCAGCGGGTGGTCGAGTTCCAGGAGCAGGCGCTCGAGGCGTACCGGAGGGCGATTGCGGAGTGGGACGAGGGAGCGGAGGAGCAGGGGAGCGGAGGGGCGGAGGAGAGGCAGGAGTGGGCCGCGCTTCAGTTCCGGCTGGGCCTGGCTTACTACGAGCGAAGGGCGGGGGAGCGGGGGCAGAACCTGGCGCGCGCCATCGCCTGCTACGAGCAGGCGCTGCGCTTTTGGACCCCGGAGAGCGCGCCCCTCGATTACGCCATGACCCAAAACAACCTGGGCACCGCCTACGCCGGCTTGCCGACCGGGGAGCGGGGGCAGAACCTGGCGCGGGCCATCGCCTGCTACGAGCAGGCGCTGCGCTTTCGGACCCCGGAGAGCGCGCCCCTCGATTACGCCATGACCCAAAACAACCTGGGCAC
>CAYMWP010000160.1:0-9612 GCA_964393895.1 uncultured Anaerolineales bacterium
AACGGGTTTTGCAAGACCTCGGAGGTCTGAGCGCGTGCCAGGCTGAGTAGTTACGGGAAAACTTGACTATTGATGTAGGGAGAACTTGGTTTTGAAACGGTGTTCGCTCAGTAATTCCCGTTTTGAAGCCGCACCGCCGTAAAACAGACGGTGTTGGCTAGTTTTTTCCTATGCACCCAAGCTAGAATTGCCAAAACGGGAATTGCTGATGTGCGCTGGCAAAAGACGATCCGATAACTATTGCCAACATGGTCGTGAGAAGAATGAACAACGACGATGGAAACAGAGGTATCTGTAAAAGCTCTCGTTTATAGTATATAACAACCAGTCGCCAGTGTCAAGGCGACGCATCTGAGATTACCCACATTTTACCGCAAAGCACGCAAAGAGGATCAAAAAGAGCGTTTCTTTGCGACTATCTGCCGTGTTGTCGAAGCCTGTGATGGGGTCTCCCACCGGTCAAAATGCCATCGTCGAGCAGTTTGACTTGAAAGCAAGATAGTGGTACACTAACACACAGTGTCGGGATCGCGTTGTTGTTTGAGCAATTCTTGAATTTTCCGGCAAGTACGGGAAGGAGGAACACCGCATGGCACAGGATAAAAAGGTAGTCGTCTGCATTGAGGACGAGCTCGAGATGATAGACCTGGTAAAGCTCATCCTGGGACGTAAAGGCTTCGATCTCGTCGGCGCTGTCGGCGGCAGAGAGGGATTGGAGACGGTGCGCAATCTCAAGCCGGATCTGGTGTTGCTAGACCTGATGATGCCAGATATGGACGGCTGGGAGGTCTATCAACAGATGAAGGCCGACGATGAGTTAAAGGACATCCCCGTCATCGTCGTCACGGCCAAGGCCCAGAGCATAGACAAGGTTCTGGGGCTTCATATTGCCAAAGTGGACGACTATGTGACCAAGCCGTTTGGGCCGCAAGAACTGTTGCAGAGCGTTAACAAGGTTCTGGGGACTCGGGCCTGAGCCTGCTGGTTCGCGGCGCTACTCTCGATAACCTAACACATCACCCTCGGTAAAAGGCAACTGAGTGGATTGTGTTGTCTGGTTGTGCGTTGTTTGGAGGTAACTACTACTCAGCCTAACACCATTCAGACCTCCGAGGTCTTGATTGAGCTAAGCGGTGGGTGAAATGGCTGTCCAAGACCTCGGAGGTCTAGCGCCCAAGTTACGTTTGGAGTAACACAGGGATTGGTCGTGTCGAAGTATCTCTTGGGTTCTGGTAATTACCCACAAGTATGCAGATGTCTATTCGAGGTGATCGTTTTTTCACCACAGAGGCGCGGAGGACACCGAGATAGGACATTTTTGTGTTTTCTCTGTGCTCTCTGTGTCTCTGTGGTGAGATGTGGGCAATCACCAGTTGGGTTGTCTTGATGCGGGGAGGAGAGAGTAGTGGAACTCGTGATAGTGCCGGTCGAAAAGCCAGAAACCGTCAATCTCATTCTTGGGCAGTCGCACTTTATCAAGACAGTCGAAGACTTGCACGAGGCGTTGGTTGGAGCCGTGCCCGGCATCAAGTTCGGGCTGGCATTCTGTGAGGCTTCTGGCCCGGCGTTAGTGCGCGCCAGCGGCACAGACGACGAGTTGGTCGAACTGGCCAAGCAAAATGCGCTGGCGCTGAGTGCGGGGCACAGCTTTATCGTATTCCTGGGCGAAGGCTTTTACCCTGTCAACGTGTTGAACGTCATCAAGATGGTGCCAGAAGTATGTCGCATCTTTTGTGCCACAGCCAACCCGGTCGAGGTCGTCCTCGCCGAGACGGAACAAGGACGGGGCATCCTGGGTGTGGTTGATGGCCTTAGAACCCTGGGCGTCGAAACGGAGAACGACGTTGTCCAGCGCAAGGAACTTCTCCGTATGATCGGCTACAAACTGTAAAGCGTGAGGTTGTGAATGGCGCCGCCCTCGCGTTTCACGAACGAGTTGGATTGTGGAACCTGATTTTGCGCTGGAATTGCTGCTTCACGCGAATCACCTGAGGCGTGTTCAGCGGGCCGGATGGGTGATGCGGGGTGTGACTGACGCCGAAAGCGTGGCTGACCACAGTTTCGGCGTCGCCTTTATTTCTTTGACCCTGGCCGAACTGGTGGAACAACCTTTGGACAAGTCCAAATTGTTGACCATTGCGCTGCTCCACGATCTGCCAGAGAGCCTGATCGGCGATATTCCCTCGCCAGCGACGATCTATTTCCCCCCACAGGCTACACGGACAGCAGAAGAGGCGGTTCTGGGCGAGCTGCTGCGTCATCTTCCCTGTGCTGATCAGTGGCGCGCTTGGTGGCAAGAGTTCGAATGCAGAACGAGTGCCGAGGGACGGCTCGTCCGCGATGCGGACCGGCTCGACATGCTCATTCAGGCTTACGTCTACGAACAGACGACGCGTAATCGTTGGCTGGAAGAATTCTGGCCCCCCTCAGACCCGCCGCCTTTCGAGTTTGCTGCCACACGGGCGTTGTACGACGAGTTGAGGGCGCTGCGCGAGCGAGGTGGATAGCACGATGGCGACGGTGTGGAACGAGACGCGGGGCGAGTGCGTGTTAGAGAGTGTGCGCTACTGCGCCAGTTTTCCCTGCCGCCTGAGAGGCTTGACTTTCCGGCGCGCTCTGGACGAGAACGAAGGGCTGTTGCTGGTGGGACGTCGAGAGAGCCGTACCGATACTGCAATTCACATGTTCTTTGTCTTTTTTCCCATCGCCGCCGTTTGGTTGGACCGGAGCGGACGGGTGGTAGATACCCGGTTGGCGCGTCCTTTCCGCCCGCTCTACGTCCCCCGCGCGCCGGCGCGCGACGTGTTGGAAGGGCCCCCCGCCTTGCTGGAGCGGGTGCAGATAGGGGAGCGCATCTTGATACGTGATGCGTAATACAGTCGGAGGTAAATTGGTGGTTCGAAGAACTATAATTGGACTGCTCGTCTGCCTGTTGGTTGGAGCCTGGATAACGCCGGCGCTGGCCCAATCGGGCGGGCCGCCGCAACAGGCGACGGTACACATTGTCCAGCGGGGTGAGACATTGTTCTCCATCGCTCAGCGATATGGTTTGACGGTGGACAGCGTCACTCACTCCAACGGTATCCCCGATCCCCGCCAGATTTACGTCGGCCAGCGAATCGTCATCATCGGTGGAGAGATAGAGGATGGCGTGCTGGGAACGGCTCCTTACGTGGTCGAGGTGGGCGACACACTCTCTTCTATCTCCAGGCGCTACAACACGACCTGGCAGTCGCTTGCCCGAATCAACGGCTTGCTTTCTCCTAACAGTCTCTACGCGGGGCAGGTCATCCAGGTGCCAGACCTCGGCGCGTCAGCCGATGTGCTCGTTGCCAGTGAGGATACGGGCGCCCGCCCGTTGGTGGGTGGGGGCGCGCTCTACACCGCGCGCTCGGACGACACGCTGTTCCACGTCGCCTTGCGCTATTCCGTCTCGCCGTGGGCGTTGGCGTCCGCCAGCCGCGTCGTCAACCCGGCCTTGATCTACCCGGGGCAGGAGTTGGTGATTCCCAACACTGAGCCGGGCCTGTTGCCCGCCCCCTTTATCTTTGTAGAGGTACAACCGCTGCCGGTGGCCCAGGGAATGCCGATGGTCGTCGCCGTGCATACGAAGGAACCTGTCGCTTTGGAGGGCAGACTGTTTTCCCAGGATATACGCTTCGTTGAAGAGGGAGGCGTATACTACGGACTGGCGGGCGTGCACGCGCTCGCCGAGTCCGGCCTCTATCAACTGGAATTGACCGCAGTGGATGACCAGGAGCGCAGGACGACGATCACTACTGGCATCGTCGTGCAGGACGGACGCTTTGGCTATGAGCGAATTGACCTTTCTGGGGGCCAAAACAACCTGCTCGATCCGGCCGTCATCGCCGCGGAGCGCGAGCGCCTCAACAGCCTGCGCTCCACGTTCACCCCGGAACGGCACTGGACGGCGCCGCTCCAGCGCCCGTGTGCTGGCGTGATCTCGTCCTACTTTGGAACTCGCCGCGCCTACAGCGACGGCCCATACACCAGCTATCACAGCGGGGTGGATTTTCGAGCGCCGACGGGGACGCCGGTGCTTGCTCCTGCCGGCGGCACTGTGATGTTGGCCGATCCGCTGACGGTGCGGGGTAACGCCGTTGTAATAGATCATGGCTGGGGATTGCTGACGGGCTACTGGCACCTTTCCGAGATCAATGTCCAGGTGGGACAGCATCTCGCGCCGGGCGACCTCATCGGCAGAGTTGGCAGCACGGGGTTATCCACGGGCGCGCACCTGCATTGGGAAGTGTGGGTTGGCGGGGTTAGCGTGGACGGTATACGGTGGTTGGAAGAGTCCTACCTCGCGCCCAAGTACGAGTGGCGAGCGGTTGGTGGTTAGCAATCCTAATCTATTGATCTTTTTCTTCAATCAGCGCCCGCGCTTCTTCGGCGTACTGGGCTGGCACTTGGACGCGCACCTCTCCCAAGCCATCGGCCGTGATGCCCATTACCGGCCCTGCGCTTTCATATCTCAGCAAACTTGGTATGCCGGATTGCTCCAACTTGGCCCGGATGACGTGAGCTTTCAACAGGCCTTGTGCGACGTGAACCGTTACTAACTCGAGGTGTTGGGGTTGTTCTTGCTCTGAGTGTTTTATTTCTTCCATTTTTATCCTCCTGCTCTCGCTCTATAGTGTGCCCCAGATGGACGCATTTGTCAAACCAACACAAGCCTGGTATAATCGTTGCTGATTTGCTAATTACACAGGAGACGTGACATTGATTCAAAGAAAGACTCAGAGCCCAGATTACTGGGGTGACGAGTTTGTTGCTACTTCCGACGACCTTCAATACCTGAGCACGCTGTTAGTCGAAGACGAGTTGCCGCGTTCGGCAGCGGAACTGGGCCGCGCACTGATCCTGTATCGTTGTCAACAGGAGGATGAACTCGTAGAGCGTGCCATGTCCAAGGGCACCCCATACCAGCCCAAGCGCAGTTATGAGGAAGGGGAAGAAATAGTCTTCCCGGCAATGGGCTATCTAGTGGGAAAAGTCGTGGACGCGCGCCCCGGCCACAACCCTGAATACGGCGCCTTCCAGGTCATTCAGGTAGAGTTCGAAACGGGCAAGAAACGGGAGTTTGCTTCCGTACTGAAGGCCGATCACCCCCTCAATCACGAATCGCAAGTCAGTGTCGTTGACGACGCCGTCCTGCTCTCGCCGGAGAGACTGGTTGATCTTTACGGCGCGCAGGTTGGGGAAAAGTTGGAGCGATTTCTCGAATCCGAGCCTGATTTTACCCGTCTGGCCGGCAAGTGGTTCCCCAAAGATTTGCTGGTAGGGATAAACGTTGGTCACCTGAACCTGGCCGAAGCTGTCCTCGATATGGCGGGAGGAGGGCCTCTACCTACTGAAGAACTGTTGGGTGATCTCGAATTGCCGGAGGCGATCACCCCTCAACTGCGTATCTTTTCGCTGAACTATGCCTTGCAGGAGGATGAGCGCTTCGACGAGGTCGGACCGGCGGGTGAGGTGCTATGGTTCCTCCACCGGCTGGAACCAGAAGCAGTGCAATCTGTTCCCCTTTACTTGCAGTACGAGCCTTTGGAGTACGACCCCGCGTTGCTGACCAGTGAGATGCAGGCCCTGGAGCTGCAACTGGACGACGAGTGGTCGAACCTGGATGGCTACGACAAAGCTACCGGCCCGGTGGCGGCTGTGCTGTCCTATCCTCATTGGAAATCTGGCACGCTGCACCTTTCGAAGCAGTTGGCGCACGTGTTCCCAACCGGTCGTACCCACCGTATTCGCTTCACTTTTATTGATGGTGATACGGGTGAGGAGATGCCAGGTTGGGTCGTGCGTGAACACCGTTACGTTTACGGCCTGGAGAAGTGGTATCAGAGACAGGATGTGCTCGTGGGGACCTACATCGAGCTGGAGCGCGGCGAAAAGCCTGGTACAGTCATAATCCGGCCACGCAGCCGCCGTCCCAGAAGCGAGTGGGTACGTGTCGCGTTGCCGGTCAAAGGACGGCTCACTTTTGAGATGCGTAAACAACGCATTGCCTGTGATTACGACGAGTTGATGATCGTGGTGGAGGAAAATCCTCAGGCGGTGAAAGAGATATGGACCGGTGCGCGTGAGCAAAAGACTCCCTTGAGTCACCTGGTCGCAGAGATCTTTCCGGAATTGGCCAAACTCAGCCCTCAGGGTACCGTCCACGCCGCCACGCTCTACAGCGCGGTCAACGTCATAACGCGCACGCCCCCTGGGCCGTTGCTGGCCGAATTGGTCGTTGGCGATACATACGCTCCCGTGGGCGACAACTATTGGGTCTTGCGCACTAGTTCTGATGGGGTTTAGGTATTTACGATGAAAGTTCCCCCTGTGTTGCCAACGCTGGTCAAGCCTACGCTTGATACGCCATTTCACGTAGATTATGATTGGTGGGAGCGGAAGCAATTGCACATCGGTGTGGAATTGCGGGCGCATCTTTGTCAAGAACATCGGGCTGTTTACAAAGATCACTTTGACCTGGATAAAATAGATTGGGTTGATGAAAAGACAGGTGAGGTCAAACAAGTGATCGGTTTGCAGCACGTGTTGCGGGTTCATTGTAGCAAGCAGCCCGACTATATTCACAAAGACCTGTCGTTGGTAGATACGGTTTTCCGCATCTTTTTGGCGAACGGCAATGCGCCTTTGACCTGTAGAGAACTGAGCGGCATCGTCGGTTGCCTGCCGGAAAAGATACTGCGTACGCTATCGGGCAGGCAGATCTACAAAGGCATCCGGCCGGCTCCACAGGACTGACATGGGATCCACTCTTGTGATACTTGCGCCGCGACTACTGTCGCGGCGTTGTCGTTTCCCCTAACAGTACGTGAAAGAATGAGCACATTTGACATTTAGGCGCAGGCGTGATATAGTTGCTTCAGCGTGGGACGTAAGTTCAGGTAGTGGTTATCCCGCCCGGGCTTGCGAGGCCGGGCGGGCTTGTGTATCTGTTTTTCTATCGGGCCACTGTGGCCCACGGAATATCAAGTTAAAGGAGTATAGAAGTGAACGAGAGAGAAACTGGGACCGTCAAGTGGTTCAGCAATCCCAAGGGATACGGATTCATCACCCGTGATATGGGGGAGGACGTGTTCGTACACTACTCTGCCATTTCGGGCGAAGGCTTCCGGTCACTAGAGGAGGGCCAGAGGGTCGAGTTCAGCCTTGAGGAGACCCCGAAGGGTTTGCAGGCCACTAACATCACCTTGCTGTAAAGCTGAAGGTGACTTTTAGGCAGGCCAAGCTTTTGTAACGAACTGCAAGGAGGAGAACCAGCCACTACCAAGCTTGTTATACCAACCATACAGTAAAGAGCCGCGTATACTTGGGTGATAATCAAGTAGACGCGGCTTTTGGTTGTTGGATCGGCTGATTGAGTGTTGGTAACCGTTTAGAGCTGGCTTGAGCCGGGTCACTCAACCGTAACTCACCTGTAACAGGCGGGCAGGGGTGCGTGTGGCATAATGGGTGTTGAGTCAAAAGGAGGAGGACAATGCGCAGGATACTAGTACTCAGTGTGGCGCTCGTACTGATTCTGGCGCCGGCGGCGCCGGCGTTTGCACAAGGGGCCGTCGTCCACGTCGTGCAGCGGGGAGAGAACCTGTTCCGCATCGCGCTGCGCTATGGGGTGACGATGGACGCGCTGGTCGCCGCCAACGGTCTAGGTAGTGCTGATCACATCTACGTCGGTCAGCGGCTGGTCATCCCGGCCGGTGGTAGCGCTACCTCCGGCGTGCACGTCGTGCAGCGAGGGGAGAATCTGTTCCGCATCGCGCTGCGCTACGGCATGACCGCCCAGGCGTTGGCCGCCGCCAACGGCATCGCCAACGTCAACCACGTCTATGTGGGGCAGCGTTTGGTGATCCCAACCGGCGGTAGCACGCCTTCGCCGGTTCAGCCCATCCCAGCGGGCCAAACCTATACCGTGCGGCGCGGTGACACGCTCTCAGGGATTGCCCTGCGGTACGGAATCTCGACGTGGGCGCTGGCGCAGGCGAACGGCATTCGCAACCCATCGTTCATCTACGTCGGGCAGGTGCTGCGCATACCCAGCGGGGGGAGCCCCGCCCCGCAGCCCCCGTCTCCCGCTCCGACAGGTGGACGCTGGATTGACGTTAACCTGAGCATGCAGCGACTCACCGCCTACGCCGGCAACACGCCCGTGCGCAGCACACTCGTCTCGACCGGCCTCCCGGCCACACCGACGCCCACGGGCCGCTACCGCATCTATGCCAAGTACGTTTACGACACCATGTCTGGCCCCGGCTACTATCTGCCCAACGTGCCCTACTCGATGTACTTTTACCGGGGCTATGCCATGCACGGCACCTACTGGCACTCGAACTTTGGCCGCCGGATGAGCCACGGCTGCATCAACCTGCCCACGTCCGAGGCGGGATGGCTTTACAGTTGGGCCTCGGTAGGCACACTGGTCAACATACACTATTAACGTGAAACTTCAAGCGTGAGACGTCGAGCGCAATGTACGGCTGCGTAGACAATTACGTTTCACGTTTGACGCTTTACTTGGTCGTCTCGACCCGTCGCCAGAGAGCCTTGAGAGGGCGGCGGAGCAGTCGCACGTTGACGAACACGAGCAGCCAGAGGTGTAGCCGGGCGGCGAAGAGGAGCAACGTCCAGATAAATTCGCGCGCGTTGCGAGGATAACTTAGAGCTAACCACGCGCCGTTAACGATCTCTAGCCAGGCTGAGCGCATACGCTCCGGCGATTTGCGCACGTAATCCTGAGCGTGCCCGCCGGCTGAACGGACTTTTTGCCGCAACCAGTCCCGGTAGGTAGTGGGATATTTGACGCAAACTAGGGCCTGATCCGCGTAGCGGATGCGATACCCCTGGCGAGCGATAGTGTGCGAAATCACGGCATCCTCCGCCAGTGCGTCTTGGGGCACGCGCTCGACCAACTCGCGCCGAAAGGCAAAGAGATAGCCAGAGCAGAACAGGAACTGCCCGGCCTGGTCACGGGCCAACCGCATCTGATGGACGCCCTCGACGAGCAGGTGTGACCAGTAGCCCAGTAGTGTCTCGCGGGGATTGGTGCTTACTGGGTGGCCGCTCGCCGCGCCCACCTGTGGGTCTTGGAAAAGGGCCAGGAGGGGGGCCAGCGCATCCTCGGCTACGACGACGTCCCCGTCGCTCAGCACCACGATGTCGCCCCGTGCCGCCTTCAGACCGGTGTTGATGGCGGTCGGCTTGCCCCGCTGAGGATCGGCCACGTGGCGCACGGCCGGATAACGGGTGGCAAAGTCATCCACCACGACGATCGTTTCGGGATCGGGGGCCACGACCAGTATCTCGGCATCTTGGGGATCGCAAACATCCTGGGGCAGTTGGGAGAGAAATGATTCGATGGCCTGACCCACCGTCGTCGCTTCGCGGAAGGCGGTGATGAGTATGCTGAGCATGCCACGGATTATAGGCAATGGCGTGGCAAAGTCAAATGAGTGTGTTTCAGATGAGTTGGGTAAGACCTCGGAGGTCTAATGAGATGTGTTTTCAGGCTCAAAAACTGCCCAGATCGGCGGTTTTGGGCGAGCACAAGCTCGGCAGAGACCTCCGAGGTCTAGGGTC